>JBDUED010000032.1:0-17415 GCA_040002595.1 Dokdonella sp.
CGAGGCCAGCACCGTTTTCCGCAGCAACGACTTCTTGATCATGATCTGTCCCTCCCAGGTGAACCCTTGAATCAAAATGACTCAGATAAATTATTTGGCATCCACTAAGGAGCCCGCAGCGACGGACGCAAGCCGCAAGCGCTGGCGGCATGAGGTGCGAACGACGAGCTCGCACGACACGGGCGCCTGCGCGGGCTCGGGCTGCGCCGGAGCCTCAAGCTGGGCGGCCAATCGTTCCAGCGCCGCCTCTCCCAGATCGGCGATCCGCACACGCATTGTCGTCAGGGGTGGCGCGATGAAGCGCGCGATTGGAACATCGTCAAAACCGGCGAGGCCGATATCGTCAGGAACGCGAAATCCGCGCTCGCCGAGCGCGGACAGGCAGCCGAATGCCATCATGTCGTTCGCTGCAAAGATCGCATCTGGCATTCGCTTGCCGGTCTGCAGTCGCGAGACCGCTCGGTAGCCGGAATCCTCGCTGAAATCGCCTGGCAGGACGAGCGCGGGCATGCCCGGACCGAAGCTTGCCAGCGCATCGCGATATCCGCGCAAGCGTTCGTCCGCGTCAAAATTGAGGGCCGGACCGGCAACGAATGCAATGCGGCGATATCCACAGTCGAAAAGATGGCGGGTCATTGTCCGAGCGCCGCCATAATTGTCGATCGAAAGCGAAGGAAAGCGGTGATCAGACCGCATGTTCATCAGCACGGTCGGCAACGACAACGGTAGATGCTCTGCGAGAAAACTGGCATCCGTATCCGGCGACATGACAAGCAGGCCATCGACGCGCCCGCACAACGCGCGCAGAACCTCGATGGTTTCGCGCTGCGATCCATGCGCACTCGATACAAGAAGATGCAAGCCGCGCGCGCGCGCGGCGCAATCCATGCCGCGGATCAGTTCAGAAAAAAATTCGCCGTGCAGATCTGGCAGCACCACGCCGATGGCGTGCGTGCGCCGCGTGATGAGACTGCGCGCGGCGCTGTTGGGCATGTAGCGAAGGTGGGCGGCGACGCTGACGATGCGCTGACGGGTGGCGTTTGTGACGTTATCGTTACCGTTTAGGGCGCGCGACACCGAGGCGACTGAAACGCCTGCGACCCGGGCAACATCTTTGATCGTCACGTTCACAACTGGGATGCAGTCCCGGAGGCGATGTAAACGTTTACATCATGCGACTGGTGTCAATCCCTTGTCATGTTGCGATACAGCAGCGTGAGCTGGCGCGCGGCCAGTTAAACGGGGTTGCAGGTTGCCCACGCCATCGCGCTTTGTCCATTTGCGGGTCACGCCGCTGCTGTAAAAACGCACTGAAGTGCGACTTCCCGGCAATGGGCCCCATGCGTCCAGGGGGCAAAGTCTGAGCATTTCCGCCCATGATATGTTATTGTATAACAACAATAGCGAAAACCCTGCTTGGAGTGCCATATCGCATGAATCGTGCCTGATCACTTCATTTCAGTCGATCGAGTGACTTGATTAGTTATGTTATAACGTCGATCAATGCCATGAATACCGAGCTGAAACGACCTTCCCTATTTGCGCGACTCGCCGATCGCTTCGGAGCGACCGCGTCGCTGCTGTGCGCCGTGCATTGCGCGCTATTACCCGTGGTGATCGCGCTTCTGCCCGCACTGGGTCTGGGTTTTCTAGCCGATCACCGTTTCGAACATGCGTTCATAGCTTTCGCCAGCGTGCTCGCGCTGACCACGTTGGCGATCGGTTTCCGCCGTCACCAGGATTTTCGTGCGTTCTGGTTTTTGCTGCCGGGCATCGGATTGTTGTTCGCTGGAATCTTCATCGAGTTCCAGAACAGCGCAATTGTGCATGCAGTGCTGGTTGCCATGGGTGGCAGCCTGGTGGCGATCGCGCATCTGACGAATTTGCGCCTGACGCATGGGCACGTGCATAGCGCGGGATGCGGGCATCGAACGGCGTGATTGTGTAGCTGCGCGGGAGGCCTTTAGCATTCCGCTCATGCCCAACCTTCTCCATCCGGCAGCATGAGTCGCGGGCACGCCCACGCACACACAGGTCATCACGGCCGCGAGCGGCGCTTGTTGATCGCGTTTGTGCTGACGGTCGTTACCCTGGTGGCCGAAGCGGGTGGCGGCTGGTTATCGGGTTCGCTCGCATTGCTTGCCGATGCCGGCCACATGCTGGTGGATGCGGCCGCCTTGCTGTTTGCCTGGCTCGGCGCGCACTACGCGCGGCGCCCTGCGGATGCACGGCGCAGTTTCGGGTATGCGCGCCTTGAAGTGCTGGTCGGCTACAGCAATGCGCTGTTGCAGTTTGTGCTCGTCGCGTGGATAGCCAGCGAGGCGGTCATGCGTTTGCGCGAACAACACCCGATCCTGTCCGGCACCATGTTCATCGTCGCGGTAGCAGGTTTTGTGGTCAATGCATTCGTGTTGTTCGCGCTGTCGGGTGACGATCACGACGATCTCAACACGGCAAGCGCGCGGCTGCATGTGCTGGGCGACCTGTTCGGTTCGCTTGGCGCAATTGTCGCCGCGTTGCTGATTCGTTACTTCGGTTGGCTTTGGGCCGATCCGTTGTTTTCGATTCTCGTTTCGCTGTTGATCCTGTCGAGCGCATGGAGATTGTTGCGCCGGTCTGCACACATCCTGCTGGAAGGCGCGCCTGAAGGCATGGACGCAGAGCGGATCGGCAACGTGCTGAAAAGCGAAGCGCCGGGCGTTTGTGAAGTGCATCACGTGCACGTGTGGCAGCTTGCCGGGGGCTACCATGTGGCGACATTGCACGCGCGATTGCTCGACGGCACGAATGCGGATCAGGCCATTGGCTCGATCCAGGCGATCTTGCGTGAGCGCTTCCGCATCGAACACGCGACGGTGCAACTGGAGCGGTTCGACTGCAGCGACGCCCACTGCGGCCCCCAACAGGATCGCCCGCTCGCGGCTACACGACGCTAGCAAGGCGCACGACAGCGCGGAGTTTGCCGAGGCGGGCGTCGAGCCGCGATAATCGGTGGTCTTCGCAATTGGAAAAATCCTCATGCTTGATCCGCTGCTGTTGCGCGGCCACCTCGCCGAAACCGCCGCGCGTCTTGCCGCGCGCGGATTCGGCCTCAACACCGCGGAGCTCGAATCGATCGAGGCGCAGCGCAAGAGCGCCCAGGTCCAGACGCAGGAACTGCAGAATCTGCGCAACACCCGCTCGAAGGCGATCGGCATCGCGAAAAGCACGGGCGAAGACGCGACTGCGCTGCTGGCCGAGGTTGCCGGCATCGGCGACAAGCTCAAAGCGAATGAGCAGCAGCTTGCGCAGATCCATACGAAGCTCGCGGACATCGCGCTCGGCATTCCGAATCTGCCCGATGCATCGGTTCCCCCCGGCACTGATGAATCGGACAATGTCGAACAGCACCGTTGGGGCACGCCGCGCGTATTCGATTTCGCGGTCAAGGACCACGTCGAGCTGGGCGCGCACAAGGGCTGGCTCGATGGCGACTCGGGCGCGAAATTGTCCGGCGCGCGCTTCACCGTGCTGCGCGGCGAATTGGCGCGACTGCATCGCGCGTTGGCGCAGTTCATGCTCGACTTGCATACCGGCGAACACGGTTATCTGGAATGCAACGTGCCGCTGATCGTCAACGCCGATTCGATGCAGGGTACCGGCCAGTTGCCCAAGTTTGGCGAGGACTTGTTCTCGACCGAGGTTGGCGAGACCACGCGTTATCTGATTCCGACTGCCGAAGTATCGCTGACCAATATCGTGCGCGACGAGATCGTCGAAGCCGACCGTTTGCCGCTGCGCATGGCTGCGCACTCGCTGTGTTTCCGTGCGGAAGCGGGTTCGCATGGGCGTGACACGCGCGGCATGATCCGCCAGCACCAGTTCGAAAAAGTCGAGTTGGTCAGCATCGTCAAGGCGTCCGAAAGTAGCAGCGAACATGAGCGCATGACGCGCTGCGCGGAAGTGGTGCTGGAAAAACTCGGACTTCCGTACCGGCGCATGCTGCTATGCGCAGGCGACATGGGATTTACTGCCGCGAAAACCTGGGATCTTGAAGTCTGGTTGCCGTCGCAGAACACGTATCGCGAAATTTCCTCGTGCTCCAACTGCACGGATTTCCAGGCGCGGCGCATGCAGGCGCGCTGGCGCAATCCAGAAACCGGCAAGAACGAACTGGTGCATACACTCAACGGTTCGGGCGTCGCAGTCGGCCGCGCGTTGATCGCCGTGATGGAGAACTACCAGAACGCGGATGGATCGATCGCAGTACCGCAGGCGTTGCGCCGCTATATGGGCGAGGCCGAGCGGATTGCCTAGCGATACCTCGGATTGCATGACCTGTGGGAACGCCGGAAGGCGCGGTGGTTCCCAGGTTGGCGCAGAGAAGCATCGCGGCTTCCGCCGCTCCCACAAAACGGATCAAAGCGCCTCGAAAATGCCCGCGGCACCCATGCCGGTGCCGATGCACATGGTGACCATTCCGTATTTCTTTTTGCGCCGGCGCAGACCGTGAATCAAGGTGGCTGCGCGCACTGCGCCGGTCGCGCCGAGTGGATGGCCGAGCGCGATTGCGCCACCGAGCGGATTGACCTTCGACATGTCCAAACCGATCTCGCGGATCACCGCCAGCGATTGCGCCGCAAATGCTTCGTTGAGTTCGATCCAGTCGAGTTGGTCGCGGGTGATGCCGGTTTGTGCGAGCGCTTTGGGAATTGCCGCGATCGGGCCGATGCCCATGATTTCGGGCGGCACGCCCGCGACCGCGAAGCCGACAAAGCGTGCGATCGGCTGCAGGTTGTAGTCCTTGATCGCCTTCGCGCTGGCAAGCAGCAGTGCGCCGGCGCCGTCGGACATCTGCGACGAATTGCCGGCCGTGACGCTGCCGCCCATGCGGAAAACGGGCTTCAACCTCGCCAGACCTTCGAGGCTGGAATCCTTGCGTGGGCCTTCGTCGGTCCAGATCACGCGTGAGTCATCGCGGATCGTGTGCGTGGCGAGATCGGGATAGTGATCGGCTAGCGTGAAAGGTGCGATCTCGTCGACAAATTCACCGGCTGCGATTGCAGCGAGCGCTTTCTGGTTCGAAGCGAGCGCGAAGGCGTCCTGATCCTCGCGACTGACCTTCCATTGCTCGGCGACTTTCTCCGCGGTGATGCCCATGCCGTAGGCAATTGCGACGTGCTCGTCGAGGAACGCGGCAGGGTTCATCGCGATCTTGTGGCCCATCATTGGCACCATGCTCATGCTTTCGGTGCCGCCGGCAAGCATGAGATCCGCTTCTCCCAGACGGATGCGGTCGGCCGCCATCGCGATTGCCTGCAAGCCGGACGAACAAAACCGGTTGACCGTGACGCCCGGAACCGTATTGGGCAGTCCGGCAAGCAAAACGCCGATGCGGGCGACGTTCATGCCTTGCTCTGCTTCCGGCATCGCGCAGCCGATGATGGCGTCGCCAATGCGCGCCGGATCGATGCCTGGCGCTCTTGCGATCGCCGCGCGAATCACATGCGCGAGCAGATCGTCGGGCCGCGTATGGCGAAACACGCCGCGTGGCGCCTTGCCGACCGGCGTGCGCACGGCAGAGACGATGTAGGCGTCGTGGTTTTGTGGGCTCATTGCGTTTTCTCCAGTGCGCGGACCCGATGTCCGCGGCACATCATTGATTTTTCTGGACGAGCGATGATGAAGCCATCAATTGCGCAGTGGTTTGCCCGTCGTCAGCGTGTGCAGGATGCGCTCCTGCGTCTTGGGCATTTGCGCAAGTTCCATGAAATGCCTGCGCTCCAGATCCAGCAGCCATTGCTCGTCGACCTGCGAGCCGCGTTCAATCACGCCGCCGCACAAGGTATCGGCGATGCGCGATGCGATCTCGTAGTCGTGCGGCGAGATAAAGCGGCCTTCGAGCATATTGACCAGCATCATCTTGAGCGTCGCGGTGCCAACGTCGCCGGCGACGACGATGTCGTGCCCGGGCAGGGGCGGTCGATAGCCCGAATCAGCGAGCGAGGCGGCAATTGATTTTGCGACATGCAGCAACTCGAACGCGTTGAATACGATGACGTCGCTGTCGCGCAGCAGGCCGAGCTGCCTGGCTTCCACGGCGCTGCCCGAGAGTTTCGCCATTGCGACGGCTTCAAACATGCGCTTGATCTCGGGGAACGGATCGCCATCGGCCGCACGCTGCGAGGCACGCACCGCAATTTCCTTGAGTCCGCCGCCTGCCGGCAACAAGCCCACGCCAGCCTCGACCAAGCCGATATAGCTTTCCAGTGCAGCAACCGTGCGCGTGCAATGCATCTGGAATTCGCAGCCGCCACCGAGTGCGAGGCCGCGCACCGCCGCGACCACCGGCACCATCGAATACTTGATGCGCATGCTGGTGCGCTGGAAGTTCGCGATCATCGCGTCAAGCGCGTCGATCTTGCCGGACTGCACCTGCGCCAGCATGCCCTTCAGATCGGCGCCGGCAGAGAACGCATCGCCGCTCTGCCAGATCACCAGCGCCTTGAGGTTCTTTTCGGCGAAGTCGATTGCCTGCTGCACGCCATCGAGTACGGCGTCGTTGACCGTGTTCATCTTGGTCTTGAACGAAACGATACCGACGCCGTCGTCGCCGAGGGTCCACAGGCGCACACCCTCGTTTTCCCACAGCGTGGTGCCGCTGTCGAATTTCTCGCCCGTCAGCGCGTCGGGGAACAACTGGCGTCGGTAGACGGGATGCTGCGAACGCGGTTCGTCCTTGCCGCTGCGCGGCGAATACGAACCGTCGGCGTGGTGCACGCCATCGACCTTGCCGACCCATTCGGGTAACGGCGCACTACTCATCGCCTTGCCGGCGGCAATATCCTCGGCGATCCACTTCGCAATGTCGGCCCAACCGGCAGCTTGCCAGGTCTCGAACGGCCCGAGTTTCCAACCGTAGCCCCAGCGGATCGCCAGATCGACGTCGCGCGCAGTCTCGGCGATGTCGCCAAGGTGGTATGCGGAATAGTGGAAAAGATCGCGGAACATGGCCCACAGGAATTGGGCCTGGTGGTCGCTGGATGCGCGCAGCTTGGAAAACTTCTCGGAAGGGTTCTTGATCGCGAGGATGGCGCTTACCTGGTCGGACGGTTTGGCCGTCGATGGGGCGTAATCGTGTTTCGCCAGATCGAGAACGAGAATGTCCTTGCCGACTTTCCTGTAGATGCCAGCCTGCGTTTTCTGACCGAGTGCGCCTTGGTCAATCAGGGCGGCGAGCCATGCTGGTGGTTTGAAATACGCGCGCCAAGGATCGGTCGGCAAGGTGTCGGCCATCGTCTTGATCACATGCGCCATCGTGTCGAGACCGACTACGTCCGCGGTGCGATAGGTCGCGCTCTTGGGGCGGCCTATCGCCGGCCCCGTCAACGCATCGACAAGGTCGAAACCGAGCGAGAATTTTTCGGTGTGATGCATCGTGGCGAGGATCGAGAACACGCCGATTCGGTTGCCGATGAAATTGGGCGTGTCCCGCGCATACACGACACCCTTGCCGAGGGTCGTTGTCAGGAAGGCTTCAAGACCGGCAAGGATGCCGGGATCGGTTTCCGTGTCCGGAATGAGCTCGACCAGGTGCATGTAACGCGGCGGATTGAAAAAATGGATGCCGCTGAAACGCGGGCGCAGTTTGACAGGCAACGCCTCGGCGAGAGCGTTGATCGATAGCCCTGAGGTATTGCTTGCAACTACAGCCGAATCAGAAAGATACGGTGCAATTTTCGTGTAGAGAGCGAGTTTCCAGTCGAGCCGCTCGGCAATCGCCTCGATGACCAGATCGCAATCGCGCAATGCTTCGAGATCGTCATCGTAGTTCGCCGCAGTGATCGCGGCTGCCTTCGACTTGTCGGCCAGTGGCGCAGGCGAGAGTTTGGCAAGATTTCCGATCGCCTTGGTAACGATGGCGTTCTTGTCGCCCTCCTTCGCGGGAAGATCGAACAGCAATGTTTCAACGTTGGCATTGGCAAGGTGCGCGGCTATCTGCGCGCCCATCACGCCGGCGCCGAGCACGGCCGCCTTGCGGATGCGAAGAGGCGTAAAGGTCATCGAAAGCTCCAGAGTGGAACGTTGAAAAAGTATCTGTCGTGATCCCGGCGCAAGCCGGAATCCGCTTTGCATGTGATCGTGCAAGATAAAAAAGGGTGACTCAGCCCTCGGCCCTCAGTCCTGCCGCCGCAAAACGCACCAGATGCTGTGCGCTCTGCTCGCGATGGCTCTGCTCGCTGACGTTGTTCTTGCGCTTTATCACTCCAAAATCAGCCATCGCGTAGGTGAGGGCGCCAGACACGATATCCAGGCGCCAATACAGTTCGTCCTTGGCCAGATGCGGCAGCAGCGCCGAAAACACGGCTGCAAACTCGCGCAGGACGTGGCCATAATTGTCGGACAGGAACTTGCGCAGGCGCTCGTCGTGTTCGGCATACGCGCGCGCGAGCACCCGTACGAACGCAGCGCCTCCGCTACTATCCATCGACTGTTCCAGTGCAGGTCGCACGAAGGCTTCAAGCACTTGTTCGAGTGTGTGCTGCGGATTCGTGATGACCGCCGCGAGGGCAGCAAGCCGGTGCCGGTTGAGTTCGTCGAGCCGGCGCCGGAAAACTTCTTCGATCAAGCTTTCCTTGCAGCCGAAGTGATAGTTCACGGCGGCAAGATTGACCTTCGCCGCCGCAGTGACCTGGCGCAGCGAAGCACCGGCGAATCCATGTCGAGCGAACAAGGTTTCGGCGACGCCGAGGATACGTTCGCGGGTCGAAAAATTCGGCTGCATATTCGACATGGTGCGCATTTCGGGGGTCAAACGATCGTTTGAATCATAGGCGAGCGCGTAAACACGGGTCAACCCGGATTAGACCAAGGTGTCCAATCCGTCAGAAATTAGCTAGAATCTTGCGTGATAATGTGAGCTAAGCCCGCGGATTGGCGCAGCTTTAGCGGTATAACGACTTTCCTGTCGTCCCCTCGCAACACGACCCCTCGGAGATTTTCAGCAATGGCGCTGGAGCGCACCCTTTCCATCATCAAGCCCGACGCAGTCGCCAAGAACGTCATCGGCGAAATTTATTCGCGTTTCGAAAAGGCCGGTCTGAAGATCGTTGCGGCCAAGATGAAGCACCTTTCACGCAAGGAAGCCGAGGGTTTCTATGCGATACATCGGGAACGCCCCTTTTTCCAGGCGTTGGTCGAGTTCATGATTTCCGGTCCGGTGATGATCCAGGCGCTGCAAGGCGACAACGCGGTTCTCGTGCATCGGGATCTGATGGGAGCGACGAATCCCAAGGAAGCGGCAGCGGGCACGATCCGTGCGGACTTTGCTGCTTCCATCGACGCGAACGCCGTGCACGGTTCGGACGCGGCGGAAACTGCAAAAGTGGAAATCGCCTACTTTTTCGCACAAACAGAACTGTGTCCGGGTTGACCGTGTCTTGTAAATAAAAATGATTGAACATCCTGCCCAGCATTTGTTCGACGAGTCCGGCACAGGTCCGGACACGTCTGCGTCGACGCGCGCACCATCCGTGGCGCGCTCGATGTTGACAACGGTAAAGGCCAATCTGTTCGATTTCGACCGCAAGGGGCTGCGCGAACTTTTCGCACAACTTGGCGAGAAGCCGTATCGCGCGGACCAGGTGATGAAATGGATCTATCATCGCCACATCACTGATTTCGCGGCAATGACCGACGTCGGCAAGGCTTTGCGCGACAAGCTCAGCGAGGCAGTCGAGATCGTGCCGCCGAACACCCTGTTCGAGCAGCAAGCGGTCGACGGCACCCACAAATGGCTGCTCGGGATGGATGGTCGCAATGCGATCGAGGCAGTATTCATCCCGGAAACCTCGCGCGGCACGCTGTGCGTCTCCTCGCAGATAGGTTGCGGACTGGCCTGCACGTTTTGCTCGACCGGCACGCAGGGTTTCAACCGCAACTTGTCGGCAGCCGAGATCATCGGCCAGGTGTGGGTTGCGGCTAAGCATCTGGGTAACGTTCCGCATCACCAGCGCAAACTCACCAACGTGGTGATGATGGGTATGGGTGAGCCGCTGCTCAACTTCGACAACGTCGTCACCGCGATGAACGTGATGCGCGACGATCTGGGCCTTGGCCTCGCCAACAAGCGCGTCACTCTGTCAACCGCCGGACTGGTGCCGATGATCGACAAGCTCGGTGAGGTGGCCGACGTGTCGCTTGCCGTTTCGCTGCATGCGCCAAATGACGAATTACGCAGCGAGTTGGTCCCGCTCAACAAGAAATATCCGATCGCCGAGCTACTCGAGGCGTGCGCGCGTTACGCCGCGCGCCGGCCACGCACGACGATCACGTTCGAGTACACGATGCTCAATGGCGTCAACGACAAGCCCGAACATGCGCGCCAGTTGATCAAATTGATGCGCCGGCTGCCAGCGAAGGTCAACTTGATTCCATTCAATGCGTTCCACGGCACACGCTATACGCGTTCCGACGAGGGCGTGATCCGTGCGTTCCAGAAGATACTGCTCGACGCCGATGTGCTGACGATGGTCCGGCGCACGCGCGGGGATGACATCGATGCGGCCTGCGGTCAGCTCAAGGGTCAAGTCATGGACCGGACGCGCCGCCAGGCAGAATTTCTGCGCAAGCTGGAAAGGGATGTGGCCCATGCAGCGTGAACGCGGATGGTTGGCTTTTGCGCTCGGTGCCTCGATCGCACTGCTCGCGGGCTGTGCGTCCGGCGCGGTAGGTGGCGTCAAGAAGGAAGATGCAGCGACGAAGCGTCAGGAAGCGGCGCGCGTGCACACTGAACTTGGCCAGAAATACCTGCAGCAGGGCAAGCTTGAACTCGCGCTCGAAAAGCTCGACAAGGCCATCGCGTTCGATCCCGACTATGCTGATGCGCATACGGTGATGGCTGTATTGTACGAACAGATTGGGGACAGCGCGAAGGCCGAAGAACATTATCGACGCGCCGCGCAACTCAAACCCAAGGGCGGCGCCGAACTCAACAATTACGGTACTTTCTTGTGCAAGCTTGGTCGCTACGGCGAAGCACAAAGTTATTTCGAACGTGCGTTGGCGGATCCGTTCTACAAGACGCCAGCCGTTGCGTTGACCAATTCCGGCACCTGTCTGCTCAAGGCCGGCAACCGCGACGAGGCTGAAAAAGCCCTGCGCCTCGCGGTGCAGACGCAGCCGAACAATTCCGAAGCTCTCATCCAGCTCGCGTCTGCGCTGTATCAGAAGGGCGACTACTTCAATGCGCGCGCTTTCATGCAGCGGTTCGAGTCGACCGGGCAGCCGAGTCCGGACACATTGCTGCTCGGCCGCAACATCGAATTGCGTCTGGGCAATGGCGCTGCTGCGGGCGAATACACACGCAAGTTGTTGCATGGTTTTCCCGAATCGCAGCAGGCGCGCTCGCTGAGCGTGCAGGGTTAGACATGGACGAACGCAAGAGCGATCCGTTGCGTAGTGCGGAGCAGGGCGAGGCGGTACACAAATCTGGGGTGCATGTGCACGATGCGCGTGCAAGCGGGCAAATAAGCGAGGACAGCGGCAGCCAGTTGGCGTTGCCCTTGTCTTGGGAAAACCGTGCGAGGAGAGCCGATCAGGCCAGCATGGAATCAGGGGCAAAAGAAATGAGCGAACACGAACCAGCAGATGCGCGACCGGCGGCGCCGATCGAGCTTCAAGACCAGTCGCCTGCGCCTTTCGGCCAGCGCCTCGCCGCCGCGCGTGAACAGTGCGGCTTGAGCCGTGCCGATGTGGCCGCGCGCCTGAAGCTGCCGACCAGGTTGGTCGCCCGCCTGGAAAGCGATGATTACGCAGGGCTGACGGATGGCATGTTTCTGCGCGGTTATCTCGCCAGCTACGCGCGTCTGGTCGGAGTGCCGGTGGAGCAGGCTGCGCGTGTCGCGGCCGCGCACACGCAGACCACGCCACTCGTCGCGACTGGCACCATTTCGCATTCGCGGTATCTATTGGAGCGCTATTCGGTAAGCGCAACCTATCTGGTGCTCACCGCAATTATCGTGGTGCCGGCTGTCTGGCTGGCAACGCATGGCGGGCTCGAACAGAACCTTGCGCGCACGACGCCGCTCGATCCACCAACGAGTATTTCCACGCCCGCACAAGATGCATCCATTTCAGCAGCAGGCGCTGGTGACGCCAGCTCGAATTTCACGGGAATCGCCGCCAGCGGAACATCGGACGCCGCTTCGTCGCACGCTGACGAGCGAGCGCCGGAGCAAAAGCTCGTGGTCGCTTCGATGACGCCATTCGCGAACGTGTCGACGCCGCCGGCAACCAGCGAATCCGATGTTGCCGCTGCGAATCGCACGTTGAGCGCCAGCGGTGCGCATCAGCTGGACCTCACGTTGAGCGAAGCCAGTTGGGTGGAGATTACGGCCGCGGACGGGCGCAAACTCGAATACGGCATCCTCGGCGCAGGCAGCACCCACACCTACCACAGCAATGGGCCGATATCGGTACGCCTGGGCAATGCGCAAGGCGCGCGGATGCGTGGGGACGGCGCCGACGTCGACCTTGCGTCCTATCAGCGTGCCAATGTCGCCCACTTGAGGTTGTTTGGTCCAAACGGCGCCAGCCGCCTCGAATAGGTCGGTCGCGCGCTGAACTGCCGCGCAGCAAACCGGGACTTCGACCAATAGGGTCGCGGTTTCCTGCTACCCTTGTCGGCTTCCCGGCCGGCCAATTGCGCGGCTTTTGTCGCGGCTTTGCGTTTTTTCAGGTGAATGCATGTCTTTTGACGTTCTCGACGAACACGAGCAAGGTGAACTGGTTCAGAAGTGGCTGCGCGAAAATGCGCTTTCGATCGCTATCGGCGTCGCGCTCGGCCTGTTGCTGATTTTCGGTTGGCAACAGTGGAAGGTTCATCGTGTACGCCACACTGCTGAGGCCGCCGCTCAATATCAGGCGCTGACCGATGCGATTGCTGCCAAGCATGAAGACGAAGCAGGCAAGATAGCTGGCGCTCTGCGCAAGGACTTTCCGGACAGTGCCTACGCGGTATTTGCTGCCATGCATCAGGCCGATGCGGCCGTTGCCAGAAATGATCTGGCTGCTGCGGCGAGTGCATTGGAATGGGCGGTGCCGCATGCCGGCGTGGCAGGTCTCAAGTCGCTGGTTTCGTTGCGTCTTGCGCGGGTCAAACTGGCGCAGGGAGATGCCGACGGCGCAATCAAGCTGCTCGATGCCCTGCCCAAGGATGTGTATGCCGCGCTGGCCAGCGAGATTCGGGGCGACGCACAGGTCAAGCTCGGTCACGCCGACGCGGCGCGAAGCGCCTATGAGGAAGCTATCGCGCACCTCGATCCGCAGGCGCCAAGTCGCAGTTTCGTGCAGATGAAGCTCGACGATCTGGCGGCCGCGGCGCCCGCCCCACCACCTGCAGTGGCGCCGGTCAAGGAGAAAGTCGGATCATGAAACGCTCGCTTGCCCTCATTGCCGTGCTGGTCATGGCGCTCAGCGGTTGTACCTGGATCAAGAGTCTCGGCAAGAAGGATAATGTCCAGCCGCCGACTCCCCTTACAGAATTTGCGCCGACGGCTCAGATCGACAAGGTCTGGAGCGAAGGTATCGGAAACGGCGCGGGATCATCGGGCGCCCGCATGGCTCCGGGCAGCGCCGATGGGCGCTTGTATGCGGCCAGCGTCGACGGCACGGTGGAGGCGATCGACGCCGCCAGCGGCAAGACTCTGTGGCAAAAACGCCTGGGCCAGCGCCGCGGTTGGCTGTGGCGTCGCGGCGACAATTCCCTGCGCTGGACCGGCGGTCCGACGGCCCAAGGCGACCTGCTCGTGGTCGGCGGCCTCGACGGCCAGGTCCACGCGCTGTCGACGCAGGACGGCGCGGATCGCTGGAATGCGCAGTTGTCGTCCGAGATCATCGCTCCGCCGGCGATCGCCGACGGTGTCGTCGTCGTGCGCGTAAACGATGGCCATCTGATTGGTCTCGATGCAAGCGATGGCAGCCGCAAGTGGATCTTCGATCAACCGGTACCGGCGCTCAGCTTGCGCGGCAATTCAGCACCGCTGATCGTCAACGGCATCGTGTATGACGGTTTCGACAATGGCAAAGTAGTCGCGGTGCGTCTGACCGACGGCAATGAACTGTGGGCGCAGGCGCTCGCCAATGGCGAGGGCAGGACCGAGGTCGAACGCTTGTCGGATGTCGATGGCAATCTCGTATCGGATGGTTCCTCACTCTTTGCGGCGGGCTATCGCGGCCAGATTGCCGCGCTCGCCCTCGATAGCGGCCGACCGGTATGGCAACGCGATCTGTCCAGTTATGTCGGCGCCGCGGTCAGCGGCAACACGGTGGTCATCGTTGACGCCGACGGCAATGTCTGGGCGTTCGATCGCGAAACGGGCGTCAATTTATGGAAGCAGGACAAACTCAAATATCGCTGGCTGAGTGCGCCGGCGATCCAGGGTAAATACGCGGTTGTTGGCGACAGCGAAGGCTATATCCACTGGCTCAATCTAGACGAAGGCAAGTTCGCCGCACGCGAGCGAATCAGCCGCAAATCGATCGAGGGCGCGCCGCTGGTGGTCGATGGCATGCTGTACGTCGAAGACGTCAAAGGGCATATCGGCGCGTATCGCGCGCGCCCGTAGGCACGCCAGAAAAAAGCAGGCGCTAGCTTCGCGCTTTGCGCGCCGCAGTGCCGTAGGTCACCATGCATACCCTCTGTATCGGCTACATCCGATGCAGAGGGTTTTTTCGCTCCGGAGTCTGCAATGCTTCCCGTAGTTGCCCTTGTCGGGCGCCCCAACGTCGGCAAGTCAACGCTGTTCAATGTGCTCACGCGCAGCCGTGATGCGCTGGTGCACGACTTGCCGGGCGTCACTCGCGATCGGCATTACGGCATCTGCCGCCTCGCCGCCGCGCCATTCGTCATCGTTGATACCGGCGGCCTGACCGATAACGCTGAAGGCATCCAGGGCCAGACCGCGCGCCAGGCGGAGTTCGCAATCGATGAAGCGGATGTCGTGCTGCTCACGGTCGATGCGCGCGATGGCTTGCTGCCGAACGATCGCACGATTCTCGATCGCCTGCGTCGTGCGTCCAAACCGATGTTGCTGCTGGTCAACAAGGTCGATGGGCTTGACGAAAATGTCGCGCTGGCGGAGTTTGCCGCGCTCGGCGTTTCCTCCGCGTTGCCGATGTCCGCCGCCCATGGGCGTGGCGTGACGCCGCTGCTGGCAGCACTTGAAAATCTGCTGCCAAAGAGCGAAATCGATCCCCTCGAAACCAGGCCCGATGAGGGTATCCGTGTGGCGATCGTCGGCCGCCCCAATGCGGGCAAGTCGACCCTTGTCAATCGCCTGCTTGGCGAGGAGCGCGTGATTGCATCCGATGTGCCCGGAACGACGCGCGATTCAATCCGCATCAAGCTCGAACGCGATGGCAAGCTCTACACCTTGATCGACACGGCCGGTATCCGCCGCCGCGCGCGGGTCGAGGATGCGGTCGAGAAATTCAGCGTCATCAAGGCGCTGCAATCGGTCGACGCGGCGCACGTCACCGTGCTGATGCTCGACGCGCGCGAAGGCGTCGCCGACCAGGACACCGCCTTGATTGGCCACGTGCTCGAATCGGGTCGCGCGCTGGTGATTGCGGTGAACAAATGGGATGACATGGACAAGTACAGTCGCGAGCAGTGCGTCGCTTCGCTGTCACGCAAACTCGAATTCGCCACCTGGGCGCGCCAGGTATTCATCTCGGCGTTGCACGGCAGCGGCATCGGTGAGCTGATGAAGGCAGTCAATCGCGCGTACGCCTCGGCGAACCACAAGTTCACCTCATCCGAACTCACGCGTGCGGTGGAGGCGGCGTACACGGCGTATCAGCCGCCACTCGCGCGTGGTCATACGCCCAAGCTCAAATACGCGCACCCCGGAGGCGCCAACCCGCCGACGATCATCATCCACGGCGCGCGCACCAAGCATATCGCCGAAGGTTACCGACGCTATCTGGAAAACTTCTTCCGCAAACGCTATCGCCTCGAAGGCACACCGATCCGGATCGAATTCCGAGATAGCGATAACCCGTTCGCGGGCAAGCGCAACGAGCTGACCGAAGGGCAGCAGCGCCGCCGCACGCGCATGATCAAACGCGCCAAGCGCGGCAAGCGCTGACCCATTCAACACGATCAATGCGATGAACGGCGCGCCGATCACCTTCGCGATCCTCGCTGGCGGCGCAGCAACACGGCTTGGCGGACGCGACAAGGGTTTGGAACTTCTGGGCGATCGGCCCTTGATTGGCTGGGTGCTGGATGCGCTCCAGGCAATGGATGTGGAAGGCGTTGGTTCGCGCCCTCCAGACGTTGACGCTGCGGACCCGCTTGACCGTTCGCGCCCCGGCCCGAGGGCGCAGCCCACCGCTCCCACGACGTGCGTGAGTGCACCCGTGCTGATCGTCGCGAACCGCCACCTCGACGACTACGGGCGTTACGCGCAAACGGTGCCTGACGGCGCGCAAGGTTTTCACGGCCCGCTCGCCGGCATCGCCACTGCCCTGGAGATGTGCACGACACCTTGGCTGGTGACCGTTCCGGTCGATTGCCCTGAACCGCCGCACGATCTGGCGTTGCGCCTGTGGCAGGCCACCTTGGAGAACGATGCCAGCGCGATCGTCGCGCACGACGGTGAGCGGCGTCAGCCACTGTTCGCGATCTATCGACGCGAACTTGCAGCTTCAGCGGCAGCAGCTGTCGAGGCGGAGCAGGGCGTATCGCACTGGCAATCCTCGATCGGCGCGCACGAGCTTGATTTCACCGATCATTGGCGGCAGTTTGAAAATCTCAACACCCCAGAAGAGTTTGCCGCGTATGCCGTCCGCAATGAACCCTGAGTTCGCAACCCATCTTTCGGTCGATGCGGCACGGCGCCGCGTGCGCGAACTGACCGCGCAGCGGCGTGTCGAGTCCGAATCCGTTGCGCTGGAAAACGCGCTTGGCCGTGTGCTCGCCGAGGATGTGCTCGCGCCGCACGATCTGCCTCCGTTTGCAAATTCCGCAATGGATGGCTACGCGCTGCGGGGAGCGGAGCTTCCCGCGACCAACGAGCGCCGGTTTCGCGTTGCAGGCGTCAGGCTCGCGGGCGCGGACGCGGCACTACCGTTGGCAGCCGGCGAATGCGTGCGCATCACGACCGGTGCCCCGCTGCCAGCGGATGCTGATACGGTCATCATCAAGGAAAACGTGCGCATCGAGGGCGATTGCATCGTCGTCATGGGGGGCGAACGCACAGGTTCAAACACGCGTCCGCTCGGCGAGGATTATCGCATCGGCGAGATCGCGTTGCGCGCGGGCGACACGTTGACGCCCGTCCGCCTCGGCGTGCTGGCGGCCTGCGGGCACGCGCACGTGAAAGTAGCGCGAAGACCGCGTGTCGCGCTGTTCGTGACTGGCGACGAACT
>JBDUED010000033.1:0-17205 GCA_040002595.1 Dokdonella sp.
GTCCTTGGTATCGAGCCGATTGATGCGCACGCGTTCCATGCCCTTTTGCACCTGACGCGCAACCTCTCGCGGATCGTCGACCACAATCCTGTAATGTTTGACGACATCTGCGCCGAGCGCCAGACGCAGGAAGCGATCGACCTGTTCGAAATAGACGGCTGATTCGCGCGGACCGGTAAAGATCAGCGGAAACGGTATGTCCGCGTTCGCTGGATGCAGCAGGATGCCAAGCAGATAGAGAATCTCTTCAGCCGTGCCGACACCGCCCGGAAACACGATGAACGCATGGCCGATGCGCACGAACGCTTCAAGACGTTTCTCGATGTCGGGCATGATGACGAGGTTGTTGACGATCGGATTCGGTGATTCAGCAGCGATGATGCCGGGCTCGGTGATGCCGATGTAGCGATTGTCGGTGCGACGTTGTTTCGCGTGCGCGATCGTGGCGCCTTTCATGGGGCCTTTCATCGCCCCCGGTCCGCAGCCAGTGCAGATATCGAACGCACGCAGCCCAAGCTGGTAACCCACGTCCTTGGTGTATTCGTATTCATCGCGCTGGATCGAATGGCCACCCCAGCACACGACCAGATTCGGATCGACGTTCGGCAGCAGCACGCGCGCATTGCGCAGAATCTCGAATACCGCGTTGGTGATGCCCGATGAATCGGTAACGTCGAACAGACCGGTTTCGATCTGCGTCGCGACATAAACGATGTCACGAACCACCGCAAACAAAAGTTCGTTGACGCCCAGAATCATGCGGCCGTCGACGAATGCCTCGGCGGGCGCGTGCTGCAGCTCCAGCTTGACGCCGCGATCCTGCTGCAGGATCTGCAGATCGAAATCCGGGTAACGTTCGAGCAACGCACGCGCATCGTCGCTGGCGCTTCCCTGGGTCAGGACCGCCAGCGCGCAGCGACGCAGCAATTCGTGCAAGCCGCCCTTGCCGGCATCGCGCAGGCGCGCGACTTCCTGGCGCGAGAGCAGGTCCAGACCATCGACCGGAGAAATACGCGCGTTGACCGTGGCGTGACGCAACAATTCAGGCTCCATCCATCCATCCTTTTCTACGTGCTTGACCAGCGTAGCCGTCCGCACGGATCGTTGGCAATGCCAGACGTCTGATGGTCGCGTGAGAACAAAAGCAAACGGCCGGCACAAGGCCGGCCGTTTGCTTGGGAAACGCACTTCCTCAGAACGTGTAGCGCAATGTCACCAGCACCGACCAGCGCGACTGCGCCTGATCATCCTGCTTGGAATACGCGTAACTGTTGGGAGCAGTCAGGTTGTATACGTACTTGCCGGTCGCCGGATCGACACCCGCATAGTTGGCAAGCGAGCGGTTATACGGAAAGTTCGGATTGTAAATCTGACCCCAGTTCTTGTTGAGCATGTTGCCGATATTGAAGATATCGAAACGAATCTCACCCTTGGCGCCGGTCGGAAAGATTCCCGGCACTTCCTGACGCACGCTCAAGTCGATCTGGTTGATCCACGGCGAGGTCGCGCCGTTGCGAGAAACCACGCCACCTTGATGGTTGCGCAGGTAATCGTTGCCATTGATGGTCGCGTAAAAGTGGTCGATTGAGCTCTGCGTCGTGCCAGGAGTGAATTCCACGTCACCGGGGTGCGGCACGTAGAACACATCGTTGCCGCGGATGCCGTCGCCATTGGCATCATTGCCAAAGGTCCAAGTGTATGGCTGACCCGTGTAACCGTTGTAAACGCCCGAAACGCTGGACACGTAATCCCCGAAAAAGTGGTGCTGCCAGGTCAAGGTCGAGAGCAGGCGCGCCTTGATGTCATAGTTGGATCGGCGCGCAATGTCCTCGTTCGGATTAAACGATGCGCGACCGGAGTAGTTGCTGAAAGCCTGGCTGGAGGTGCCCGGATTGACTTCAGTGGCGCGCCCGAACGTCACCGACGAGGTTCCGAACCATGTATCCGAATAGGATTTCTGCAACGACAAGGTCAGGTAGTTCGCTTCGCCGTTGCCGGTATTGGTCAGGTAGGTTGATGAGCCGCCGAATGCTGCCAGCGATCCAAAGCGCTGGTTGTTGCGATAATTGGTTGGATCGTTGGCGCCGACCGGCTTGCCGTTGCTGCCGATATACAGCGAAGGATTGGTGTTGCCCCAGTAGTTGATACGGCCATCCGGCAGAAAACCATGGCCCGGTCCCAGATTGATCGCTTCATACTGGATCGCATTGCGCACCCCGATGTGGGCGAATTCGGCCGTCGCAACCACACCCCACCACGGCAATTCCCGATCGAAGCCAAGGCTGATCTTCAGTGCCGTGGGCAGGGTCAGGTTTGAATCGACCGTATCGACAGTCTGCTGCGCGGTTCCGCCGGCGCCACTGGGCGGCTGCTGTGTGTACGGGTTGGCGTTGAAGCAGCAGCCCGAACCGGAGGAGAACGTCTGCAGGGTCAAGCCGTTGTTGGTGAAGGGATTGGCCTGCCACACGCCTGGCGTCACGCCTTCGGTAATGCCGATGCCACCGCGCAATTGGGTCTTGAGATCGGTATTGAAGCTGTAGTTGAACGACATGCGCGGTTCAAACACGCCATTGCCGTCAACCGTGCCCTGGTTCGAATAGCCGAACGCATGGTTGAACGAAGCGTTGTAGGGGGGATTGTCCGGCAGCGCTGGAATGTCGTAGCGCAAACCGTACTGCAACGACAGCTGCGGCGTGGCTTGCCAGGTGTCCTGCACGAACAGGCCCCATTGGTCGAGACGGAACTTCGCCGCGATGCTGTTGATGTCGCCGTTGGTCGGGCGATACAGGCTGTAGCTCGAATACTTGCCGGCGGCGAAATCATCAATGCTGGCGAAGCTGTATGCGCCAAACTCGGTGCGTCCAAACAGATTGAAGAATTTGTCGCGCTGGAAATCCGCACCCGCCTTGATCGTGTGATCGCCGAGAAACCAGTTGCCTGCAAAGAATCCGCTCTGGCTTTTCACGCCGAGCACGTTGTAATGGCGGAACTGCTCTTCGCCAAGATTGACTGCAACGTTGGAATTGTCCGGCCCGAGTCGCACCTGCACTTGCGGCTGGTTTGCCAGGGTGGTAGGGCTCGCATCGTAGGTGGAATACGAAAAAGAACTTTCCGTGGAGAACGAATCGGTCCAGTCGTCGTAAAGGTTCAGCACGTAGCTTTCGAGATTGCGCGACTGCGTGTACCAATAGCTCGACAGCGACAAGGTACTGCTGTTGAAGCCCCCAAGGATCGGCTGACTGCTGCTTGTCTTGTCGTAGCGCAAGCTGGCGCGGTGGCCGTCGGTGATGTTCCAGTCGATCTTGCCCAGGTACAGCTTGCTGTCCTGATTGGTATTGGCCGCATTGAGGTTGCCGGGCGTCATGCCGTAGCCGTTCGCAATGGTCGTGATGCGATCGAGATCGGTCTGGCTGACGTGCACTTCGTTGCCGCGACCGGAACCGAGGGGACCGTAATCGGGCGCCGGCGCCAGCGTCTTGGATTCCTCGTAGCTGAGGAAGAAGAACAAGGTGTCCTTGATGATCGGGCCGCCCACTGTGGCACCAAAGGTCTTCCTGGCCGAGTAACCCTTGAAGTCCGCCGGCTCGTCACTGGTCAGATCCTTCGCGTTGGTATACGCGTAGTAGACGTCGCCATGGAAATCGTTGGTGCCCGATTTGGTCACGATATTGATGTTTGCGCCGACCGCACGCTTGTTGGTTACATCGAAGTTCGCCGTCGAGATGTTGTATTCCTCGATCGCATCGAACGACAGCGGCTGATTCAACGACGGCAGTCCGTTCGCTTCGAGGCCGAACGAATCGTTGGTCGAAACGCCATCGATGGTGATGTTGTTGTAGCGGCTGTTCTGGCCAAGCGCGGAGATTTCACCGCGGCCCTTGTTGGTCAGATTGATGTTCGGATCAAGGCGGGCGATGTCCTGGATGGAGCGGCCCGGATTGGGCAGCAATTTCAATTCGCGCTTGGAAATATTCGTGCTCAGCCCCTTGTTGTCGGGCTGGAACACCGCACCGGGCGCTGCCGCCGTGACCGTAATGCCCTCCAGCGTCTGTGCATTGGTCGCGGCAACGGTCAGGTTGAGCGTGGTTTCCTCTGCCAGCTTCAGGTAAACGTCCGGCTGCTCGGCAGCCTCGCCCTGATTGCCCGAAGCCTTGACATCGAACGGTCCGCCAACGCGCAACCCCTGCACGGCATAGCGCCCGTTCGCGTCGGTCACGACCGTGCGCGAGCTGCCCGAGGGCATGTGCACGATCTCGACCGTCGCGCCAGCCACGGGTTTGCCGGCAGCATCGACCACGCGTCCGCTCAGTGACGACGAAGTGTTTTGCGCGAGCGCGCTTGAAGCTGCCAGCAGTGAGCCGATGACAAACGGCAGCAGCCGCAGCCGAAGTGGTTTATTCATGTGTTGTTTTCCCCTTGATACGTCAATGCCAAACACAAAAAGTCACTCCGCGTCCGGCGCTTCGGTCTCGAAGGCGGTCACGAGGGTCAGCGGTTGCGCGTTGCGGCGGTTGCGTAGGCGACGCTGGCCTTCGCGTCGTTTCCGCTTCGCTTAACCGCAGTTTAACAGGCTTCGATGACGCATTTGTAACATCCGTCGTCGCCGGCAACGCTGAGACGGGGCGCTTGCGGATCTGGGCTGGCCGTCACGGAACCAAGGCGGCAGATTTCACGTACGCCACCAGCCCGTCGAGGAACATCTGCACCGACAAGGCAACCAGCAACATGCCCATCAGGCGCTCCAGCGCCGTCAACACGCTGGCGCCGAGATAGCGGAACAAGTAGGTCGAAGACATCAGGATGAAGGCGGTTCCCAGCCACGCGGCGAAAAGCGCCATGCTCCAATCGACGGTGCGTCCGGGCTGGCTGTTTGCCAGCAACATGACTGCTGCCATCGTCGAAGGGCCGGCCACGGCCGGAATCGCCAGCGGCACGATAAATGGTTCGCCGCCATCGGATTCGCCGAAGATGCCGTGTTGCGGCGGGAAAATCATGCGCACACCGATCAGGAACAAAACGATGCCGCCGGCGATGCTGACCGATTCCTGTTTCAGTTGCAGCAGATGCAGCAGGTAGCGGCCGCCAAACAGGAACACGAAAAGGACGATCAGCGCGATCAGCAGCTCGCGCACCAGCACGAATTGACGCCGCTGCGGTGCGACGTTGCGCAACAGGCTCAGGAACAGCGGGATATTGCCCAACGGATCCATGATCAGAAACAGCAGGACGCCGGCAGAGACGGTGCTCATCGAAGCTTCCATCGATCCCTCCCAAATAATAGTGACGCGGCTTGAACACAACTCGCGATTTTCGCGAGAGCGGCGGAAGTCGCGATGCCTTGCGGCCCATCGAGCAAGACTTGGAACATCGCGACTTCCGGCGCCCCCAAGACACGGCTGTCGTTTAACTCATCGCAAGATTGGCGGCGACTGCGCGCAGATCCAGCACCTTGCCGCGCGCGGCGCAACCTGCATCGCCGAGCAGCCACGCGATTGCAGCAGCCACATAGGCCGGATCGGGATGCGCCAGCGTATCTTCGCCGTAGTACGCCGCCCGGCGCAGCGCTGTGCGCATGGGTCCGGGCAGCACTGCATGCGTGCGCACGCTTGAATTTTCCGTTTCCTCATGCACGATCGAGGCAAGCCCGAGCAACGCATGTTTGGCAACGCCGTAACCGCCCCAGAACGCTTTTCCGACGCGCGCCATATCGTCGAACACGAACACGATCGCCGCCGCATGCGCCCGCCGCAAAACCGGCAGGCACGCACCCGTGAGGAGGAATGGCGCAGTCACATTGACGCGCTGCGTGCGCGACCATTCCTCGGCTGTCTGCTGCTCGAACGGTTGCAGGGTGTCGAACTGCGCCGCCGCGTGCACCAGGCCGTCCAGACGGCCGAAGTCGCGTTCGATGGTGGCGGCAAGATCGGCATGATCTTTCGGCGTGGCGCCTTCGAGATCCATCGGATACAAGGCAGGCGTCGGCGCGCCAGCCTCTTCAATCTCGTCGTACAGCGCTTCAAGCCGCCGTACCTTGCGCCCGAGCAACACGATCGTCGCACCCGCACGCGCGACCGCGAGCGAAGTCGCGCGGCCGAGTCCACCGGTCGCTCCAGTGACCAGCACCACGCGCTCGCGCAGCGAATCGGCAGCGGGCGCCGCGGCCCCGTCCGCCAGGCGCATCGACTCAAGCATCGATCACGCCTTCTGTGTGTCCTGCACCAGACGTTCGAGTTCACCTGATTCGTACAACTCCAGCGCGATGTCGCACCCGCCGATCAATTCACCGTTGATGAACAATTGTGGAAACGTCGGCCAGTTCGAGTAGCGCGGCAGATTGGCGCGGATTTCCGCGTCTTCCAGCACGTTGACCGAGTGATAGTTCGCGCCGATCGCCTTCAATGCCTGGGAGGTGCGGCTGGAAAAACCGCACATCGGGAATTGCGGCGTGCCTTTCATGAAAAGCACGATGGGGTGGGATTGCAGCGTGCCCTTGATGCGGTCGATGACTTCCATTGCTGACTTGATTCTCATGGCGAAGCGCCCGCTGGCGCCGATGGCGCATGTTACCAGCTCGCTCCGTGCGGTTGATTCGTACAGCCGCGACTGCCTACACTGCAAGACCCCTACGCAAGGAGAATCCGCATGGCGATCGAACTTCCTCCGCTTCCGTGGGCGCGCGATGCGCTGGCGCCGCATATCTCCGCGGAAACCATCGACTACCATTACGGCAAGCATCATCAGGCTTACGTCACCAACCTCAACAAGCAGATCGAAGGCACCCCGTTCGAGAACCTGGCGCTTGAGGACATCATCAAGAAAGCCTCGGGCGGCATGTTCAACAACGCCGCACAAGTCTGGAATCACACGTTCTACTGGAACTGCATGAAACCCGCCGGTGGCGGTGAGCCATCCGGCCGCCTGGGCGACGCGATCACCAAGGCGTTTGGCGGTTTTGCGCAATTCAAGGAAGAATTCAGCAAGCTCAGCGTCGGCACGTTCGGGTCGGGCTGGGGCTGGCTGGTGCAGCGCCCCGACGCAGGCCTTGCGCTGGTCAGCACGTCCAATGCAGGCACGCCGATCACCGGCGCGGACAAACCGCTGTTGACCTGCGATGTGTGGGAACACGCCTACTACATCGACTACCGCAACGCGCGGCCGAAATATCTCGAAGCCTTCTGGAACGTGGTCAACTGGGAATTTGCTGCTGCGCAGATGGTTTGAGTGGAGTTCCTTGCGAGGACTGCCGCAGCGGCCGCAGCCGCGATGCTCTCTCCGATTGCCTTTGCCATCTGAAAGCATCGCGGCTTGCGCCACTCCGACCAACACTTCAGCGGCGAGAATCAGCCAACGCGTCGATTACGGGTGCAACTTGCGTCTCGCGTCCGAGCGCAGTTCCGAGCCGCGCCAGGCGCTCGCGCATTTCCTGCGGGGTCGCAGCGCATACCGTCGCATGACCGACCTTGCGCCCGACGCGCGGCGCCTTGCCGTAGTCATGCCAGTGGGCCCGCGATTCGGCCAGTACCGGCGTGGCCGGTGGCAATTCCCCTACCCAATTCAACATCGCATTGATGCCCAGCGCGGTGGTATCGCCCAGCGGCAAGCCAAGCACGGCGCGCAGATGATTTTCGAACTGGCTTGCCGGCGCGCCCTCGATGGTCCAATGCCCTGAATTGTGCACGCGCGGCGCCATTTCGTTGCCCAGCAACTGGCCATCGCAAACGAACAACTCCAGCGCGAAGGTGCCGACGTAATCGAGTTCCTCGGCAATGCGGCGCGCATGCGCAAACGCAACAGGCGCGAGCAATTGGCAACCGGGCGCGGGCGCGAGGCTGGCCGAGAGAATGCCATCGGTGTGCCAGTTGCGCGTCAAAGGGTACGTGCGAAACTCACCTTCGCGCGAGCGCACCGCAATCACCGACAACTCGAACTCGAACGGCACAAAGGCTTCCAGAATCGACGGCGCTCCGGCCAGGGCATGCCAGGCGGCCTCGATGTCAGCTGTCGACTTCAGGCGAAACTGGCCTTTGCCGTCGTAGCCGAGGCGGCGCGTTTTCAGGATGGAAGGACAACCGATGCGCTCGACTGCCCGGGCAAGATCATCGCGACTGTCGACGGTGGCGAACGGCGGCGTCGCCAGACCAATGTCGCCGAACAGATTCTTTTCCGCCAGCCGATCCTGCGAAATCGCCAACGCGCGAGGATTGGGAAACACCGGCGTGCGCTCGGCCAGCCAGCGCGCGGTTTCGGCTGGCACATTCTCAAAGTCGAAGGTCGCCACATCGACGCGACGGGCGAAATCATCGAGCGCATCGAAGTCACGCCAGTTGGCCTGCACCAGCGGCGCGACCTGGCCGGCGCAGGCGTCAGCGACGCTGTCGACAACGAGAAACTGCAAGCCGAGAGGCGCCCCGGCGAGTGCCAACATGCGCGCGAGCTGGCCGCCACCCAGAATACCTACGGTCTGCATGAACGCGCGCGCGAATGGTGGCCGCAGGCTAGCGATGCTGTGGTCGCCGAGCGAACAAGCAAAAAAGTGGCAGAGACGATTGCATTCATGCGTGCGTGCGCGGATCCGCGTCGGCGAGCACGGCCTCGGTCTGTTCGCGGCGAAATGCATCGAGCCGCTCGGCAAGCGCTGCATCCGTCGTCGCCAGCATCGCCGCGGCAAGCAACGCTGCATTGACCGCGCCAGCGCGCCCGATGGCGAAGGTTGCCACAGGAATTCCGGCCGGCATCTGCACGATGGAAAGCAGCGAATCGAGCCCGCTCAAGGCTTGCGACTGGACCGGCACGCCGAGCACCGGCAGCCGCGTCTTGGCAGCGAGCATGCCCGGCAGATGCGCGGCGCCGCCAGCGCCGGCGATGATCGCGCAAAGTCCGCGCTCGATCGCATGTTCTGCGTAGTCGAACAGCAGATCGGGCGTCCGATGCGCGGAAACCACGCGCGTCTCGTGCGCGATGCCCAATCGTTCGAGCGTTTCCACTGCGTGACGCAGGGTTTCCCAATCCGATCGCGAGCCCATCACGACACCGATCCTGGGCTGTCCGGCACTGCTTTTTGTCATGGCCGTTGCGCGCGTAAATCGCTATTGTACGCATAACTGCCGCGCACCGACCCGACTTCTGACTGGCGCAATAGATGGATAAACGTCTGCTCGACATCCTTTGCTGTCCCACTACGCGCACGCCGTTGCGTGTGCTCAATGCCGACGAGCTGGCTGCGCTCAACCGCGCCGTCTCAACGGGCCAGGTGCGCAACGGCGAGGGCGGGCAAGTCGCCGGCCCCTTGACCGACGGCTTGATCACCCGTGATGGACAGACCATTTATCGCATCGACGACGGTATACCGGTCATGCTCGCCAGCGAGGCGATCGCCGTCGCGCATGTGGCGGATTTCCCCCGATCGTGAATCGGTTCACGTCTGTCGGAATATCCTGCCGAGTGTGATGACGATCACATTCCGGCATGGGCGCCCATCTATGATAAGCCGCCGGACTATTTCGCCTGAGTCTGCACCCGCTTTATTCGGACTACCGCAATGACCGCCGCCAAAGATCAGCCGAACGTCGTTGAGCTGCACCAGACTCAAACGCAGTCCCTTGCCGCGGGCGCCGAGCGTTTGGGTGATTTGCTCAAGCTGGTTCGCGGAATTTCTCTCAAGCGCATCAACAATCTGGTCGGCACGCTGTTCGAAAACGTCGACGATGCGTTGTTCGATCTGGCCGAGCGCGCCGACAGCAATGCACTGCAAACCGAATTCTTCGATGGCATGCGCGAAGTGCGCAAGAAGCGCCAACTGGTCGAGCGCATGTTCCACGAACATGCGACGCGCGCTTTTACCGAATTTGCCGACGGCAAGCTGCGTCCGGCGCGGCCCGAGGTGGCGCCGCAGGCAACGGGTTCAGGCCTTTCCCTGGTTGATGATGAAGAGCTGGAAGAATCGCGGGCCGTGACCAGCATGGTCGCCAAAGCCGAAAACCGCTTGCAGCGTTCGCTGTACCAGCTCAACCAGCGCCTGGCGGTAATCATTGGCGGCGGCAAAGTCGAAGACGCGACCAATCCGATCGCACCGGCCGTGCTCTGCCATGCGTTTCGCTCGGCAATCCGCGAATTTGGCGTCAATGTGCAGGTGAAATTGATCGTCTACAAATTGTTCGATCGCTACGTGATGGCGGGACTTGATCCGGTCTACGAAGAGGTCAACCTGGAGTTGGTCCGCGCCGGCGTGTTGCCGCATGCGCGCTACACCGTGCCGCAGGGCGATCGCACACCTGGCCAGCAGGGGCAATCCCCCTCGCCGTCCAATCCGGCTGCGCCAATCGCCCACTATTACGATCCGGCCGCAAACGCGTTGCAGGCTGAAATTTACAACACGGTGAGTTCCCTGCTGGCAAGCCGGCGTGTCAGTTACGCAGGTTCGGGGGCCGATGATGCAGCCTCGCTCGGACTGCCGGGGATGAGCGCTACCGACTTGCTCAGCGCACTGACGCTGCTGCAGAGCCAGTCGTTCTCCACCCAATCCAGAAGTGACAACGTTGTGGATGCGGCACTGGTGGTTCAGCAGATCAAGCGCGAACTGCTTGAGCAGGCAAACCAGCTGTCCGATGGCGCGCAGACGCGCCGTGTCTCCGGCGCCGACGAAGACACGATCGATCTGGTCGGTATGCTGTTTGAATACATCCTGCAGGACCGCAACTTGCCCACTCCCATGCAGGCGTTGTTCGGACGACTGCAGATCCCGTACCTGAAAGTCGCGATTCTCGACAAGCATCTGTTCGCGCAGAAGTCCCACCCGGCGCGGCGTCTGCTTGATGTGCTGGCTGAGGCCGGCAAGAGCTGGTCGCGCGATTCCGATCGCGATCAACGTCTGTACGCGCGCATCAAGGCGACCGTTGAAACCGTCCTGCGCGACTTCGACGACGACATCGGCGTGTTCGAACGCGAGCAGACATCCTTCACCGACTTCGTCGAGCAGCATCACAAGCGCGCGGAACTGGCCGAGCAACGTGCCGCCGAAGCGACGCGGGGACGCGAGAAGCTGCAGGAGGCCCGCCGCACATCGGCGCGCGAAATCCTCAAACGCATCGACAACCGCAACCTGGCGCCGATCGTGCACACCGTGCTGTCGCGACCCTGGGCAAACTATCTCGTACTGACTTTGCTGCGCCAAGGCGAGGCCTCGGACGAATGGAAGAATGCGCTGCGCTTTGCCGACGAATTCGTCTGGAGTGCGCAACCCAAGACCACCGAAAACGACCACACCCGTTTGCGTGCTTTGTTGCCGCAACTGGAAAAAGCGCTGCGCCACGGGCTGGCGACGGTCGCCTATCACGAAAGCGACATCAAGCAGCTCATGCTTGACCTGTCGCAATTTTACAAGCGGCTGCTCGATGGCCAGAAGATCGAGACCCGCAGCGCTCAGGAAGTGATCGCCAGCAATGCCGCGGTCGCCGGCGGCGCAATCGAAGCCAGCGATGCCACCACACCGACAGTGACGCAAAGCCCTGTCGAGGAAGCAGTGCTCGGCTCCGGCGACAAGATAGACGCGCAAACGGACGTGGTCGTCGATGTGATCGAGGACGAGCACCTGGCGGCGGTGCGTGAATTGAAGGTCGGTACGTGGATCGAATTTGTCGACGATGCCGGCGGCCGCGAACGCGCCAAGCTGTCGTGGATCAGCCCGATCAGCGCAAAGTACCTGTTCGTCAATCGACGCGGCCTCAAGGTATGCGACAAGACCGTCCCGGGGCTTGCCGGCGAGCTTCGCACGGGCCGCGCGATCATGCTCGAAGAGGTGCCACTGTTCGACCGCGCACTGGATGCGATCGTCGCCCGTCTGCGGCAGGCGAACGAGGATGGCAACGCGCCGTCCGCGCCAGCCGTTGTCGCTGCGACCGCCGGCGCTGCGGGTGGCATGCCCGCGTCCTGAGAACCATCGCGGCTTGTTATCCTGCGCAATCCGGACTGGCCGAGAGCGCGCCGACCTTGAGCATTGCGACCTTGACCTTGCCTTCGCCCGAAACGATCGAACGCGACGTCGCGCGTGCGCTTGAAGAAGACATCGGCAGCGGCGATGCAACCGCCGACTTGCTGCCGCCTGACGCCCAGGCACGCGCGCGCGTGATTACGCGCGAGACTGCCGTCGTCTGCGGTCGCGCGTGGTTCGACGCCTGTTTCCATCAACTGGATGCTGCGACGCGTATCGATTGGCGCGTGGCCGAAGGTGAGCGTGTCGCTGCCGGCGCGCTGCTGTGCCAGATCGAAGGCCGCGCTCGCGCACTGGTCAGTGCGGAACGCACCGCGCTCAATTTCCTGCAGACCCTGTCCGGCACCGCCACGGCGACTGCAGCGTATGTTGAGGCCACACGCGGCACGCGCACGAAAATCCTCGATACGCGCAAGACCTTGCCCGGTTTGCGCGCTGCGCAGAAATACGCGGTACGCACAGGCGGCGGCAGCAATCATCGACTTGGCTTGTTCGATGCGGTCCTGATCAAGGAAAACCATATCGCGGCGGCAGGCTCGATCACGGCTGCCGTTCGGCGTGCGCGCGAACTGCATCCGCAGCTCCTTGTGGAAACCGAGGTCGAGGACTTCACCGAATTGCGCGAGGCGCTCGAAGCAGGCGCCGACCGCATCATGCTCGACGAATTCGAACTGCACGAACTGGCCCGCGCGGTCGCCGAAACCGCCGGCCGCGTACCACTGGAAGTCTCCGGCTCGGTTGCACTCGATCGCGTGCGCGCAATTGCCGAAACCGGCGTCGACTACGTTTCAATCGGCGCACTGACCAAGCATGTGCGCGCGATTGACTTGTCGATGCGGGTGGAACTGATCACTGTTTGAGTGGACGCGATGTATCGCGGTTTTCCAGCGAATATCCGAGCACGCGTTTTGACGTCCTGCGGGCGAAAACGCGTTTGACCCACTTCGGTTTTCAGAAGCCCTTCCTGGAAACGGGAACCTGTCCGCAGGTTCCTAGACGGCGCCGGAATAGCGCAAAGCCACGAACGCGACAACGGCCAGCACGATAACGCCGACGACGACCCACACCAAGGACGCGCTGCCCTTCGCCGGCGCAATCGCCTCAGGTTCAACGCGCGCCGCCGCGGACTGCGTACGCGCGTCCATGCCGGGCGTAACGAGCAGGAACCGAACCGTATCCAGGCGCAGCTCCTCGCCTGGCTTGAGCAAGCCCGCCTGCACGCGTTTGCCATTGATGAAGGTTCCGTTCGCCGAACCCATATCCTCGACGTAAATCCCTTCGGTAGTCACTTTCAGGCGTGCGTGTTGACGGGAAATTTCTTCGGCCGGCACCGCGATATCGCAGTCGGGCTGGCGTCCGATCACGGCGTTGTCGGTGACGGCGAAAGTCTTGCCGAAGGTAGTCCCGGATACGCCGCGCAGCATGAAGCGTGGCAACGCCGCGCGCACGCGGGTGCGACCATCGTCATCGGGCGCGACCGCCTTCGCTGACGGCGTTACCGGCGCTGCTGGCGCAGGTTTGCGCGCGCCGCCAACGATCGAACAGCCGACCCGGCCGAACACGAGCAAGTCGCCGTCCTTGATCGGCGTGATGCCGCCGATCTGCCGTCCATTGAGCACGGTAGGTGCAGTTGCGTCGAGCGGTCGCACGCTGGCGGCGCCCGCTTCCAGCGTGATCTCGCAATGACGCGGCGCGATGCCGCCGGCAGGGCTTGCCAGCACGATGCGGCAACCGGCATCACTGCCAATGGTCGTCGCGCCTTCGTCCAACTCGACCGGCGCGTGTTCAGCCGCAGGGAAAACCAGTTTCATGGAGCCTCCACAATGCCCGTTTCAATTGAGAGTGCTGCTTACTGCTCATCGCACTGCCGCACGATTGTAACCGCGCTGGCGACCGCAACGCAGCTTGCGTGATACACCCGGCTTGTCAGGCGACCCGACCGTCGCCACACTGTGGCGATGACTGGAACCTGGATTTCCCTGCTAGCGGTTGCGGCGGCCGTGTGGGCATGGATGGGCGCGCTCAACGCGCACGAGCATGCACTGCGCGCAGGCCGCAAACTGTGCCGCGAAGCGGGTGTGCAATGGCTCGATCAAACGGTGTCGCTCAAGCGTATTAGGGTGGGACGGCGCGATGGTCTGCCGACGTTCCTGCGCCGTTACGGCTTTGAAATCAGCCTCGATGGCAGCGATCGACATCGTGGGCATCTCGATCTGGCCGGATACCGGCTTGAAGCGTGGAGCTTACCGCTGCCCGTCACCGGCGAGGCCGAGCCAATTCCATTGCGTCCGAATCATCTGCGCTTGCTGCAGTAGGTTTTGCAAGCCCGGAGTCGTCATTGAGGGCAGCGTTTTCGATCATTCCGCCGAGACGCTGGGTTTTGGCCTTTGTGGGGGTGACGCGTTTTTCTCCCGCTTCCCGATTGACCAGCCGATTTCCGCCGCGGGAATCCCGCGCCTACTTGATCACGCGCAGATGGGGACGCTTTGGTGCGTCATCGGGAACCGGCGCCGTTGGGGGCGGGTCGGTCGGCGCATTGTCGGCCGAGAACATCATGCCCTGCCCGTTTTCTTGCGCGTAGACGGCCAGCACACCGGCCATCGGCACGTACACCACCTGGCTGACGCCGCCAAAGCGCGCCAGGAAATGCACGCATTCGTTGCTGACCTCAAATTGGGTCACGGCACGCGCGGCGATGTTGAGCACCACACGACCGTCCTTCGCCGCTCCAGGCGGTACGCGCACGCCATCGGCCGCTGCATCCACCAGCAAATAGGGCGTCAAGCCGTTGTCGCCGATCCACTCATACAGCGCCCGCACAAGGTACGGGCGGTTGGATGTCATCGCGCTCGAAGACACGGGGTTTCCGGCCTGTTCGTGAAGGCACGAATGTTCCGGAGGCCATTCACGGACGCAACGATTTCTCGTCCGCAGTCATGCTGCGCGCGAAGCCTTGGCTGCGGAAGATGCGCTCGCCGTAATCGATGATCGGCTGCCCCTCGCGCGGCAATTGCACGCCCAATGAGCCCAGCCGCCAGATCAGCGGCGCCAAGGCGCAATCGGCAAGACTGATTTCCGGACTCAGGAAAAACTTCGACGCCTTGAACGCCGACGCGTTGCGCGTCAAATCGTCACGTAACGCCTTGCGCGCAGTGTCGGCGGCCTTGCCACCGGCCTCGATGGTGTCGACCAGGGTCAGCCAGTCGTTCTCGATGCGCACGATCGCCAGACGCAGGCGCGCGCGTGACAGCGGATCGACCGGCATCAGGGGTGGGTGCGGGTAGCGCTCATCGAGATATTCGCAGATCACCGAGGTGTCGTAGAGCACCAGATCGCGATCGACCAGGGTCGGCACCGAGTTGTAGGGATTGAGGTCGAGCAGGTCTTCGGGCGGGTTGTCCAGGTCGACCACAACGTGGTCGTAGATGACGCCCTTGGCGGCCAACGCCATGCGCACGCGGTGGCAATGCACACAGTCGCGCGCCGAATACAAGGTCAGCACGGTCCGCGATCGCTGATTCAAGGCCATTCTGCAATCCCCTGCGTCCCGGTCGGGACGAACCCCTTGGGTCGAATGTACTACGTGGGGCTGCTGCGCGCCTAGAGAGGACATGAATAAGCCGGGAAACTCGAAAGACTTTCCAAGTTCGTCCTGCCAGAGACAAAAAAGCTAGTCGAAACGTCCGTCTTGTTCAGCCGTCCCTGGCGCAGCACTGCGTAACCGATGCCGCCCAAGCCCCAGTCAATGCACGTCTTTCCAGTATTCGGCTTTGAGCAGGTAGGCGATCAGGGTGAAGAAAGCGAGATAAAGCAGAACCCAGATACCCATCGATTCGCGCTGCAGGGCAGCGGGCTCGCCGGCGTATTGCAGGAACGCGCTGATGTCGCGCACGCTGCGATCAAATTGTTCAGCGTTCTGGCGTCCCGGCGTCTTTATTTCGAGTTTCTCGATTTCCGGATCATGGCCAGCCGGTACCGGTTTCATCTGGGCGACCTGAATGCCCTGCAATTCCCACAGGGGATTCGGCATCGACACGTTCGGGAACAAGGTGTTGTTCCACCCCAGCGGGCGCGATGGATCGACGTAGAACGATTTCAGATACGTGTAAATCCAGTCCGATCCCTTTGCGCGCGCTTCCAGCGACAGATCAGGCGGCGCCTTGCCGAACCACGCGGCAGCGTTTTCCGCCGGCATGTGGTTGATGGCGAGGTCGCCGATCTTGCCGCCGGTGAACACGAAGTTCTTCTCCACTTCCTTCGGGTCGAGCTTGAGATCCTCGGCAATACGCGAGTAGCGCAGGTATTGCAGCGAATGACAGCCGGAGCAGTAGTTGAAGAAGAGGCGCGCGCCGCGTTGCATCGATGCCGTGTCGTCGAGGCGCACGTTGGCGGCTTGCACGCCCTCGCCTTCCGCGACGGCGGCGCCAGATGCAACAAGGCCGGCGAGCAGCACAGCAGCAAGTTTGATGAGCATCGCGGTCCCTTTGCGGTCGGTTCTCATGGCCTTAGTCATGCATCGTCACCCGCTCAGGGACCGGCTTGGTTTTCTCGAAGCCGAAGTACGTGTAAACCCAGAGGAATACGAAGAACCCGAAATAAACGATCGTCCAGAAGCGACCAAACAGGTTTTCGATCGTGGTGAGGTCCGCTTTTGCGCCAAACCATTGCGGAATCAACTCGGTGGTGACACCGGCCCCAACCGCACCCAGCATGACGAAGGAGAGCGCGAACAGGCCGAGGGCGATCTTGTAACCCAGACCGCGATAACGGATCGACTTGACCTTGCCCCGATCCAGCCACGGAAAGAAGAACAGCACCGCAATGGATCCGAACATCGCAAGCACGCCCGGTAACTTGGCCGGAATCATGCGCACGATTGCGTAGAACGGAGTGAAGTACCACACCGGCTTGATATGCGTGGGCGTCACCAGGTTGTTGGCCGGGATGAAGTTGTCGTGTTCGAGGAACCAGCCGCCAAATGTCGGCGCATAAAAAATGATGAACGCAGCGATCACGAGGAAAAACCCCGTGCCGAAGATGTCCTTGACGGTGTAGTAAGGATGGAATGCGATGCCGTCCAGCGGCGTCCCGTCGGGCTTCTTCAACGCCTTGATCTCGACGCCGTCGGGATTGTTCGAACCGACCTCGTGCAGCGCCGCCAGATGCAGCACCACCAGCAACAGCAACACCAGCGGCAGCGCGATCACATGCAGCGCGAA
>JBDUED010000034.1:0-17203 GCA_040002595.1 Dokdonella sp.
AAGACATGCGTGGTAAGGGTGAAACGGTGCGGTAAGAGCGCACCGCGCGCGGGGCTAACGCCGCGTGGCACGGCAAACCCCACCTGGAGCAAGACCAAATAGGGGAACCATGACGTGGCCCGCGTCGTTCCCGGGTTGGTTGCTTGAACCCTGCGGCGACGCAGGGTCTAGAGGAATGGCTGCTCACGACAGAACCCGGCTTAACGACCGGCTCCCACCTTTTTCGTTCGGATCGCGCGTTGCGCCTGCAAGGTGCTCGTGGCCTCCGCCAACCCGCGCGCTTTCGCGCACGTGGAGCCCCCAGGAATTTCGCACGGTCGAAACTTGGGGCGTTAGATCGCGCCTGTGCACGAGCAGATGAAATCGCGCACTGTCCCTAGTTTCAATACCTTGCCAGACACTCGTGAGAATCCTCCTGAAACGAGGATCGCGGACTGCGGCTGGGACCGTTGCAGGGGAATCAAAAATCGCCCGGATTTTCCTTGACACCCCGTAACTTGCGCCATATTGTGGGCTTCGGTGGTTTTATGTGGTGGATCGTGGTTTATGTTTCAGGGCGAAGCAGCCGTCACGCTGGATGACAAGGGCCGGGTTGCGATCCCCGCAGTCCATCGCGAGCTTGTCTTCGCCGCCTGCGCCAATCGCCTCGTCGTGACTTACAACCCCTTTGAACACGGTTGCCTGTGGATTTTTCCGCAGGGCGAGTGGGAACGCGTGCGCGATCAGGTCAACGCGCTGGGCAAAGCCAAGAAGGTCCATCGCGACATGCAGATGAAGCTGGTTGGCGCCGCAGCGCATGTGCAAACCGATGGCAACGGGCGCATTGCGGTGCCGGCCAGTCAGCGCGCTGCGGCGGGCATCGAGAAGCGCGCGGTGCTGCTCGGCATGGACAACAAATTCGAATTGTGGAGCGAACAAGCGCACCTGGCCAAGATCCGCGAAACGATCGGTGAGGCGCAGCTCACGGAGGACATGCTCGGGCTTGCGTTGTGAGCGACGCTCGTCGATGAGCGCGCCACTGCGCCAGCACGTGCCGGTGATGTTGGCGCAGGTCATGGAAGGCCTGCGCGTACAGCGGGACGGAGTCTATCTCGATGGCACATTCGGACGCGGTGGACACGCGCGCGAAGTGCTCGGAAAGCTGGGTCCGCAAGGGCGTTTGTTGGTAATGGATCGTGATCCGGAGGCGATTGCGAGTGCGCAGGAAACGTTCGCAGGCGATGCACGTGTGCGTATTCGCCATGCGAATTTCGCCGCGATGGCCGATTGGCCGGACGCGGCGGCAGGACTTGATGGGGTGTTGCTCGATCTTGGCGTGTCGTCGCCGCAACTCGACGATCCGACGCGCGGTTTCAGTTTCCAGAACGAGGGGCCGCTGGACATGCGCATGGATCCGACCCGCGGAGTGAGTGTTGCGCAATGGCTGGCCGAAGTGGACGAGAAGGAAATCGCCAATGTGTTGTGGCGTCATGGCGAGGAAAAAATGAGCCGGCGCATTGCGAAAACGATCAAGCAACACGAACGTCCGCTGGCAACCACGCGTGATCTGGCCGAGCTTGTGGCGAAGGCGATCGGTTACCGCGAAAAACACAAACATCCGGCGACGCGCACCTTCCAGGCGCTGCGCATTCACATCAACGACGAACTGGGCGCGCTCGATCGCGGCCTGCGCAGCGCCCTTGCCTGCCTCAACCCCGGTGGCCGTCTGGCCGTGATCAGTTTTCATTCGCTCGAGGACCGCGCGGTCAAGCAGTTCATTCGCGGCGAAGTCGCGCGTCCGGTGCGGCGCGGATTGCCGCCGCCGCAAACCGCGCCGTCGGCACTGGTCGCGATCGGCAAGGCGCAGTTTTCCAGCGCCGCCGAAATCGCAGCCAATCCACGTGCGCGCAGCGCGGTGTTGCGCGTGGCGGAGAAGTCCGCCCTGATGCCCGCGCCCGACCCTGCCGGCCAGATTCTGCGGCAAGCAGGAGAAGGAAAATCGGCGCGCCCGTCGGCTGCAAACATGGAGGGGCGCGCGTGATCGTTGGGCGCTTCGCTTTCCTGGTCCTGCTGCTGGCGGTGATCGCCACCTCGATCGCAGTTGTCTACGCGCGCCAGCAAAGCCGTCTCCAGTTCGTGGAACTGAGCCAACTGGGCAACGAGCGCGACAACATCCAGTTCGAGTTCGGTCGCCTGCAACTTGAACAGGCGACCTGGGCCGAGAACAACCGCATCGAGCAGATTGCCCGCGGCAAACTCGGCATGGTGTCGACCAGCGCTGCCGAAACGGTGTTGATCCGGCGATGAACGAGCGCCGCAAACCAGCCAACGCGCGCACGCGGCTGTATGTCGTGCTGGGTATGCTCGGTCTGGCATCGAGCGCGCTAATTGTGCGTGCGGTCGATTTGCAGGTGGTGCGCAAGGATTTCTATCAAGAACAAGGTGACGCGCGGTATCTTCGCGATCTTGAAATTCCGGTGTCCCGCGGCACCATTTTCGATCGTAACGGCGAGCCGCTCGCGGTGTCGACGCCGGTGGAGTCGATCTGGGCCAATCCACCGCTATTGCTTGAAAACGCCGACCGTATCGGCGAGCTGGCAAACGCGACCGGCCTCGACGAAGAAGCGCTCAAGCAACGCCTGATCGAGAAATCCGACAAGGAATTTCTCTACATCAAGCGGCACTTGAACCCCGACGATGCGCAGGCGGTGCTCAAACTCGGCATTCCGGGCGTCGCCAGCCGGCGCGAATTTCGCCGCTACTACCCGAGCGGGGAAGTCATCGCGCACGTGCTTGGCACGACCAACATCGACGACCACGGCCAGGAAGGCCTTGAGCTTGCCTTCGATGGCTGGCTGGCCGGTGAAGCGGGATTGAAACGCGTTATCCGCGACCGCCTCGGCCACGAAGTCGAGAATGTCGAACTGGTGCAGGAAGCAAAGCCCGGCAAGGATCTGACGATCTCCATCGATCGGCGCATCCAGTACCTCGCCTATCGGGAACTGAAATCGGCGTTGGCCGAACATCATGCCTCGTCCGGATCGATGGTCATTCTCGACGTGCCGACCGGCGAGATTCTGGCGATGGTCAACCAGCCTTCGTTCAATCCCAATTCGCGCGAGCGCATTGATCCGGCCTACAAGCGCAACCGCGCCGTGACCGATGTGGTCGAACCGGGTTCGACAATGAAGGCGTTCACGATTTCAGCCGCGCTTGAAAGCGGCAAGTGGAAACCGCACACGCCGGTCGATACCAATCCGGGCACCTACACCTTGTATGGCCACACCATTACCGACATCCACAACAAGGGTCTGATCGACGTCACCGGCGTGATCACCTATTCGAGCAATGTCGGCGCCGCGAAGATCGCCGGCACGATGACGCGCGACCATATGTACGACGTGTTTCATCGGTTTGGTTTCGGCGAAATTACGGGTTCGGGTTTCCCCGGCGAAGTGTCTGGCAATCTGCCGATCGCCACAAAATGGGGCCCGGTCGAACAGGCGACGATCGCCTATGGTTATGGTGTCAGCGTGACGCCGCTGCAGCTTGCGCAAGGCTATGCGACGCTCGCCAACGAGGGCCGCCTGCGTTCGCCCACGTTCGTCAAGGGCGCAGGCAATCCCGATCACGCGGTAATTGATCCGCAGATCGCGGCGAATCTCAAAACCATGCTTGAAACCGTGATCGTGCCGCCCGGCGGCGGGGTCAAGGCGGCGGTGCGCAACTATCTGGTGGCTGGCAAGACGGGCACCTCGCGCACCGCGGTCGGCGGCGGTTACCAGAAGAAATACATCTCGTTGTTTGTCGGCATGGTGCCGGCTACGCGGCCACGCATGGTCGGGGTCGTTGTGATCCATGATCCGCAAGGCGCGTTCTACGGCGCGCTCGTTTCCGCCCCCGTGTTCGGCAAGGTGATGGAAGGCGCACTGCGTCTGCTCGATGTCGCGCCCGACAATGTGCAGAACTGGTACACCGCAGCGCCCGATGTCGGGCACACCCTGCACAAAGAACAAGCCGGCCCCGCGAAGCCGGTGGTCGAGCCGGATTTCTCCGAAGACGTGGCCGAATGAACACTTCCCGCGCCATGAGCGTCAGCGAACTGCTGCAAGGCCGCGGCGACGCGGGCGCGGCCGGCGATATCGTCGTGCGCGGACTTTCCCTCGATTCGCGCCGGGTTGCGCCCGGCGACGCATTCGTTGCACTGCAGGGATTGCAGACCCACGGCATCGTGTTTGCCCCGGCGGCGTCGGCGCGTGGCGTTTCGGTGGTGCTGGCGGAAAAGCCGGCCACTGAAGCGTCCGCGTCGACCGCTGCTTTGCTGTCTGCAACCGAGTCGACACCAGCCACCCCGATCGTATGGATCGACGGCTTGCGCGAACGGCTGGGTGCGATTGCATCACACTTTTTCGGCGACCCGTCGAATGCGTTGAACGTAACCGGCGTGACCGGTACCAATGGCAAGACTTCCACCGTGCAATTGCTGGCGCAGGCGCTTGAACACCTCGGTCGACGCGCAGCGACCATCGGTACGCTCGGAGCGGGTTTGCACGGCGCGGTGCGCGCCGGCGAGCGCACAACGCCGGACGCAATCGAGGTGCACGAATTGCTGGCGCAATTTCGCGATGGCGGCGTGAGCCATGTTGCGATGGAAGTGTCCTCACATGCGCTTGACCAAGGCCGTGTGAATGCTGTCGCCTTCGATCTTGCGGTGTTTACCAACTTGACCCGGGATCATCTCGATTACCACGCCACGATGCAGGCGTACGGCGCCGCCAAGCAACGATTGTTTGCATGGCCAGGACTGGATGCTGCCATCATAAATTTCGATGATGCGTTCGGACGTGCGCTTGCGGCGACGCTGCCGGTTGGGGTCGCGCTGCTGCGCTATGGCATCGAGCGCGACGACGCCGATGTGGTCGCGCAGGCGATTGAAACGAGCGCGGCGGGAATCGTCTTCACGTTGCGCACACCGTGGGGCGCCGGACGCATCCAGACGCATCTGCTCGGCCGCTTCAATGTTTCCAACCTGCTGGCGGTGGCGGCCTGCCTCGGCCAGATGGGCTTTACGTTCGCCTTGATCGAGCAGGCGCTCGGCGCTTTGCAGCCAGTCGCAGGCCGCATGAATCGCCTCGGCGGCGACACAGCGCAACCGCTGGTCGTTATCGACTATGCGCACACGCCCGATGCACTCGAACAGACGCTCACCAGCCTGCGTGCCCATTGCGCCGGTCGCCTGATCTGCGTGTTTGGTTGCGGCGGCGAGCGCGACGCCGGCAAGCGTCCGCAAATGGGTGCGATTGCCGAAGCGCTGGCCGATCGCATCATCATCACCGACGACAATCCGCGCGGCGAAGAGGGAGACCTGATCGTCGCGCAAATCGTCGCCGGGCTCACGCAGCCCGAACGCGCAACAATCGAGCGCGATCGCGCCGAGGCGATCGCGCTTGCCATTGCTTCCGCGCAAGCGGGCGACATCGTGCTGGTTGCTGGCAAAGGACACGAAGCCTATCAGGAAGTGTGCGGTGCCAAGCGGCCATTCGACGATCTGACCATCGCGCGTAGCGTGCTGGAGCAACGCGCATGTTGAGCCTGAAGTTGGCAGATATTGCGAAATGGACGGGTGGTCGCCTGCATGGCGCCGATATCACGGTCGAAGCAGTTTCGACCGACACGCGCACGCTGGAAGGGCGCGCGTTGTTCGTCGCGCTCAAGGGCGACCGATTTGACGCGCACGATTTTGCCGCTGATGCGCGCAAGCGGGGTGCTGCGGCCTTGCTCGTCGACCACGAATTGGCGCTCGGAATGCCGCAGGTGGTCGTCGCCGACACCGAGGTTGCGCTCGGTGAAATCGCACGCGTACTGCGTTCGCGCAGTCGCGCCCGCGTGATCGGCATCACCGGTTCGAACGGCAAGACGACGGTCAAGACTTTGCTTGCGTCGATCCTCGAGAAGCATGGCCGCAGCCACGTCAGCGCCGGCAACTACAACAACGAAATCGGTCTGCCGCTGAGCTTGCTTGCAATGCCCGCCGACAGTGAATACGCCGTGATCGAGATGGGCGCCGGCAAGCCCGGCGACATCGCGTATCTGGCGCACATTGCGCAGCCCAACGTTGCGCTGGTCAACAACGTCGCCGCAGCGCATCTGGAGCGCATGGGCAATCTGCAGGGCGTGGCCGAAACCAAAGGCGCGATCTATCGCGTATTGCCGCCCGACGGCATCGCGGTCATCAACGCGGACGATGCGTTCGCCGACTACTTTGCGGTGCTCGCCGGTACGCGGCGCATCGTTCGCTTCGGCTTGTTGCGCCGTGCCGATGTGAGTGCGAATGTCGATCCGGAAGTCAATGCAGAAGGGCGATTCCGCTTGCTCACACCGGGCGGCACCTGCGAGATCGCGCTGCCTCTCCCCGGCCGTCACAACGTGATGAATGCACTTGCGGCCAGTGCGATCGCGATGGCGCTCGGTGTGCCGCAGGCAACCATCAAGGCCGGCCTTGAAGCGGCGCCGAACGTGGCCGGCCGCCTGCTGCGGCGCACCCACAGCTCCGGTGCGGTGGTGATCGACGACAGCTACAACGCCAACCCCGGTTCGTTCGCCGCCGCAATCGCGACGCTGGCTGCCGAGCCGGGAGAGCGCGTACTGGTGATGGGTGACATGGCCGAGCTTGGCACTGACGCGGCGCGTCTGCACGCCGACATAGGCGGTCTGGCCAAGCGCAGCGGCATTCAGCGGTTGCGCGCGGTAGGGCCTCTCAGCGCAGCAGCGGTCGACGTGTTCAACGGCGGTGCACTCCACTACGAAACGCAAACACAGTTGATCGATGCGCTGCGATCGGAACTGCGCGCGAATGTGACTTTGCTGATCAAGGGTTCGCGCTCGGCGGCGATGGATCGCGTCGTCGAGGCCTTGCATGGCGAGAACGGCAACGGAGGCGCGCACGATGCTGCTTGAACTTGCCGAACTGCTCAAGGGCTGGATCAGTGGCTTCCACCTGTTCCAGTACCTGACTTTCCGCGCGATCATGAGCACGTTGACCGCGCTGGCGGTGTCACTGCTTGCTGGTCCGGCAATCATCCGCAAGCTCGCCGCAGTCAACGCCGGTCAGTTCATTCGCAGCGACGGCCCGCAGTCGCACCTGATCAAGGCCGGCACACCGACGATGGGTGGCGCACTCATCATCGCCTCGGTCGCCGTGTCGACCTTGCTGTGGTCGGATCTGCGCAACCGTTACGTGTGGTTGGTGCTTGTCGTGACACTCGCGTTTGGCGCGATTGGTTTCTACGACGACTACACCAAGCTCGTGCGCAAGGACAGCCGCGGCCTCGCTGCGCGCTGGAAATACTTCTGGCAATCGGTATTCGGCCTCAGCGTCGCGCTGTACCTGTATTTTACGGCTGATACGCCCGCCGCAACGACTTTCTATCTGCCGCTCATAAAGCATGCGCAGGTGCCACTTGGCCATGCCGCCGACATCGCCGCAGCCGCACCTTGGTTGAGCGGACTGGGCGCTGCGGTATTCATCGCTCTGGCGTATTTCATCATCGTCGGTTTTTCCAACGCGGTGAACCTGACAGACGGACTCGACGGCCTGGCGATCATGCCAAGCGTGCTGGTTTCCACCGCGCTCGGCGTATTCGCTTACCTGGCCGGCAACAAGGTGTTTTCCGAATACCTCGGTATTCCGGCGATTCCGGGCGCCGGCGAACTGGCAATTTTCTGCAGCGCGCTCAGTGGCGCGGGCCTCGGCTTTTTGTGGTTCAACACGTATCCGGCACAGGTGTTCATGGGAGACATGGGCGCGTTGGCAATCGGCGCGGCGCTTGGTTGCGTCGCAGTGATCGTGCGTCAGGAGATCGTGCTGCTGATCATGGGTGGCGTGTTCGTGATGGAAACGGTGTCGGTGATATTGCAGGTCGCGAGTTTCAAGTTGACGGGTAAACGCATTTTCCGCATGGCACCAATCCATCACCACTTCGAACTCAAGGGCTGGCCCGAACCGCGCGTGATCGTGCGTTTCTGGATCATCTCCGTGGTTCTGGTGTTGATCGGTCTTGCGACCTTGAAGGTGCGCTGATGCTGCTGTTCGACTTCAGCAACGAGTCCCAGGCAGTCCGGCGCAGCGAGGCGACGGGGCGTTACGACGCGAGCTTGGTGCTTGCCGCGCTGATGCTGGCGAGCCTCGGCGTGGTCATGGTTGCGTCCAGCTCGATCGCTGTGGCCGATGGTCAGCACGCGGGGTCGTTCTATTACCTGCTGCGCCACCTGTTGTTCCTGACGTTCGGCGTGATCGCGGCGGTCCTGATGGCGCGGATCGAACTCAAATGGCTGGAACGCCATGCGTCAGTGCTGCTGCTTGGTGGCGTCGTGCTGCTGCTTGCGGTCTTCGTGCCCGTGCTCGGCATCCGCATCAACGGCGCACGTCGCTGGATCCGTTTCGGCTTCATCGGTTTTCAGTCGGTCGAGGCGGTCAAGCTCATTGTGGTGATCTACATGGCCAGCTATCTGGTGCGCCATCGCGAAAACGTGCAGACCAAATTGTTCGGCGTGATCAAACCGCTTGGCATCGCCGGCCTCCTGGTCGTGATGCTGCTGGTGCAGCCGGATTTCGGTTCGGCCACCTTGCTGATGGCGGTCACGATCGGCATGGTCTGGCTCGGCGGCGCGCGCATACGCAACCTGGCGCTGCTGGGTGCGATTGCGGTGCCGCTACTCGGTGCAGCGGCGATGAGCCAGGACTATCGCGTCAAGCGCATGACGTCATTCCTCGATCCGTGGGCCGATCCATTCAAGGACGGTTTCCAGTTGACCCAGGCCCTGATCGCGATCGGTCGCGGCGAATGGTTTGGCGTCGGTCTGGGCGCATCGGTGCAAAAACTATTTTATCTGCCCGAGGCGCATACCGATTTCATTCTCGCCGTGATCGCCGAAGAACTCGGACTTGCCGGCATCCTGCTGGTGCTCGGACTTTTTGCGTGGTTGGTCGGGCGCGGTTTTGCGATCGGCTTGCGCGCAATCGAACAGAACCAGCGTTTTGCCGGCTACTGCGCGTTTGGTGTGTCCCTGATGATCGCATTGCAGGCACTGGTTTCGGTTGGCGTAAACCTCGGCGTGCTGCCGACCAAAGGCTTGACCCTGCCGCTGATCAGCTCCGGCGGATCGAGTGTGATGATGACCTGCGCGATGATCGGTTTGCTGCTTCGCGTCAGCTACGAAGTGAGCCGCGCCGACAACGCGATGATGCAGACGATCGCCGAGCGCCAGCTCGCGGACACGCGCGCATGAGCCCGATCGCCGCCCTGCGCGAGGGCCCCGTGCTGATCATGGCCGGCGGCACTGGCGGACATATCTTTCCCGGGCTTGCGATCGCCGATGAACTGGCCGCGCGCGATGTCGCCGTGGTGTGGCTGGGCGCAAACGGCGGTCTGGAAACACGCCTCGTACCACAGCACGGCTTGCCGATTGAAACGATCGACATTGGCGGCATGCGCGGCAAGGGATTGCTGACCGTGCTGCGGACGCCGTGGCGGCTGTTGCGATCGATCATGGCAGCGCGGCGAATCCTCAAGGAACATGCGCCGCGCAGCGTGCTTTCCATGGGCGGCTACGCAGCCGGTCCCGGCGGCATCGCTGCGCGATGGCTTGGGATTGCCCTGGTAGTGCACGAGCAGAACCGCATTGCAGGTGTGACCAACCGCATGCTTGCGCGCCGCGCGCAGCGTGTGCTGAGCGGATTCGACGGCGTGTTTCGCCGCGGTGAATGGGTTGGCAATCCCGTGCGTGCATCGATTGCCGCGCTACCGCCGCCGGCACAGCGTTACGCCGATCGCGAAGGTCCGCTTCATCTGCTTGTGCTCGGCGGCAGCCAGGGCGCGCAGAGTCTCAATGCGGCGTTGCCCGAAGTGTTGCGCCGGCGCGGCGCGCGTCTTCCGGTCGCGGTGCTGCATCAATGCGGCGCGAAACATTTCGACAAGGCACGTGCGGCATACATGGCGGCCGAAATAGAGGCCAACGTGGTGCCGTTTGCCGACGACATGGCCGCCGCGTACGGATGGGCCGATCTGGTCATTTGTAGAGCCGGCGCGTTGACCCTGGCCGAACTGGCCGCTGCTGGCGTGCCGGCGATCCTGGTGCCCTATCCGCATGCGGTTGACGATCATCAGACAAAAAATGCCGAGGCAATGGTCGCCGCCGCCGCCGCATGCCTGGTTGCAGAGGGCGATGATTTCGTCAAGCGTCTTGGCGCCGCGTTCGAGCAAATCGGTGATCGCACGCGCCTGCTTGCGATGGCGGACGCCGCACGCACGCTGGCAAAACCCGATGCCGCGCAACGGATTGCGGATATCTGCATGGAGGTTGCGGCATGACGCCGGTGAGCCTCACTCGCAGCGCCGATATGCAGGCGGATCTGATCCGCAATTTCCGCCGCGTGCATTTCGTCGGCATTGGCGGCGTCGGCATGAGCGGCATTGCCGAAGTGTTGTGCAACCTTGGCTATTCGGTATCGGGCTCGGACAAGACGGACAGCGCGACCACGCGTCGGTTGGCGACTCTGGGCGTACGCATCGACCGCGGCCATGCCGCCGAAAACGTCGCGGCGGTCGACGTGGTGGTCGTGTCGAGCGCCATCAGCCCGGACAATCCCGAACTTGTCGCTGCGCACGCACGCCGTATTCCGGTGGTGCCGCGCGCAGAAATGCTCGGTGAGTTGATGCGCTTCCGGCGCGGAATTGCGGTCGCTGGCACGCACGGCAAAACCACCACCACCAGCCTCACCGCCAGCGTGCTGGCCGAGGCCGGACTCGATCCGACGTTCGTGATCGGCGGCCAATTGATCGCCGTCGGCGCCAATGCGCGACTCGGTACGGGTGAGTACCTGGTCGCCGAAGCGGATGAGTCGGATGGCTCGTTCCTGCTGTTGTCGCCAGTGATCGCGATCGTCACCAACATCGACGCGGATCATCTGGAAAATTACGACGGCGACTTCGAACGCGTTAAGAAGGCATTCGCCGATTTTCTGCATCGACTGCCGTTTTATGGCGTTGCGATGTTGTGCGTCGATGACGAGGAAGTCGCGGTGCTCGCGCGCAATACGAGTCGCCGCGTGCTCACCTACGCCATCGACGCCGAAGCCGACGTTCGCGCATCAAACGTGCGCCAGCAGGCGGCCTCCACGCAATTCACGCTGCATCTTCCGCAACGCAGTGCGGGCGTGGACATCACGCTGAATCTGCCCGGTCGCCACAACGTACTCAACGCGCTGGCGGCATGTGCCGTCGGCTGGCAGCTCGATGTACAGCCTGAGGCGATGCAGCGGGCGTTGGCGAATTTCGAAGGCGTTGGTCGGCGCTTCCAGATGCGCGGCAAGATTGCACTCGACCACGGTCACGCACTACTCGTCGACGATTACGGTCATCACCCGCGCGAATTGGCCGCAGTGTTTGCCGCTGCGCGCGCCGGATGGCCCGACCGGCGTCTCGTCGTCGCGTTCCAGCCCCATCGCTATTCGCGCACCCGCGACCTGCTGGACGATTTCGCCAACGTGCTTTCCGAAGTGGACGTGCTCGTGCTGACTGACGTGTATCCGGCCGGTGAATTGCCGGTCGCCAATGCCGATGGTCGCGCCCTGGCGCGAGCAGTACGTGCGCGCGGGAAGGTTGATCCGGTGCTGGTGGAGCATCCGCGCGACCTGGACGACGCGCTGACACCGTTGCTCGCTGATGGCGACCTGCTGCTGCTGCTCGGCGCCGGAGATATTGGAGCCGCAGCCGCGGAACTCGCGCGGCGCGGGCATTTGCAAACCACTGGAGTGGCTTGATGGTCGCCTTGCCCATTGCGGATTCGCGCATCTCCAATGCCGGCTCTTTCGGACGCGTCGCGGTTGTGATGGGCGGCCAGTCAGCCGAGCGCGAGGTGTCGCTCGATTCCGGTCGCAACGTGCTCGCGGCCTTGCGCGCGCGCGGCGTCGATGCGCACGCAGTCGACGGTATCCCGGCCTTGCTTGATGCGCTGCGCGCCGGCCATTACGCGCGCGTTTTCAACATCCTTCACGGTCAGCACGGCGGTGGTGAGGATGGCGTGTTGCAAGGCGCGCTCGATTCACTGCATGTGCCGTACACCGGCTCCGGCGTGCTCGGCTCGGCACTGTCGATGGACAAGGTACGCACCAAGCAGGTCTGGATCGCCGAAGGATTGTCGACGCCGCGCTTTGTCGCCTTGCGCAGGGGCGTCGCTGCCAGTGGTGTCGACGTGCACGCCGCGGCTGCGAAGATCGGCCTGCCGGTGATCGTGAAGCCCGCCTGCGAAGGCTCCAGCGTCGGTGTGACGCGCGTGCATCGCAACGAGGATCTGCTCGCCGCGGCAGAACTTGCGGCGCGCTACCCGGGCGATCTGCTGGTCGAGGAGATGATCGAGGGCGACGAGCTGACCGTCGCGATCCTTGGCTGCGCAGCGTTGCCGTCGATCCGCATCGTGCCCAAGGGCGCGTTTTACGACTACAACGCCAAATACATTGCGGCGGATACGCAGTACATCTGCCCGGGCCTCGACGGCGCGGCGGAAACCGAGCTGCGCTCACTCGCACTGGCCGCATTCGACGCGGTCGGTTGCTCGGGCTGGGGCCGCGTTGACGTGATGCGGGACGCCCAAGGGCGCAATTTCCTGCTCGAAGTAAACACCGCGCCGGGCATGACCAGTCATTCGCTGGTGCCCAAGGCAGCGGCGATGGTGGGCATCGATTTCGAACAATTGTGCTGGCGCGTGCTCGAAACGTCGTTTGCGAAGGAGGGGGCATGAGCGGAAATTTCCCGCTCAAGCTGCTCGCCTGGGCCATCGCGCTGACCCTTGTCGCGCTACCGGTCATCGGTGTGCTCAATGGCTGGTTCGCCAGTGATCGCTGGCCCGTGAGCAAACTCAATGTGCGCGCGGAATTCGATCACGTCAGCGCAGAGCAGATCCGTGCTGCCGCACAACCTTTGCTGGGTCAGGGGTTTTTTGCAATCAAGCTCGAACGCGTGCGCGATGCGGTCGCGAGGTTGCCATGGGTGGAACGCACCGAGGCACGCAAGCACTGGCCGGACACAATCGATCTCGTTGTCTACGAACAACAACCGTATGCGCGCTGGGGCACCGATCGTCTGCTCAATCGCCACGGGAAAATCTTCACCGTGGCTGACACGCGCGGTCTGCAGGAACTGCCGCGATTGAGCGGACCGGATGATCGGCTTGGCGACGTGTTGCGCTTTTACGCCGATTGCCTGCGCGAATTTTCCGGCAGCGGATTGGTGATCGAAGCCGTCACCCTGTCGTCGCGCGGTGGCTGGCGCATCGACCTGGCATCGGGCGCGGTGATCGAAATCGGGCGCGAAAATTCAGCGCGCCGCCTGCAACGCTTCCTCGACGTGTGGCCGCGTCTGGCCAGCGCGCATCCCGGACCACCGGCCTATATCGACCTGCGCTACGAAAACGGTTTCGCGATGCGCTGGCCGCTGCCGGCAGCACCGCCCCCGCCGCCCGCAGCCGGCATGCTGCCTGCGCAGACCGATTCCCGGCCAATTCACTCCCGATTCTTGATGGCCGCCGCCCCATGAAAAGCAAAAGCGAAAAAAACCTCATCGTCGGCCTCGACGTCGGCACTTCGAAGATTGTCGCCATAGTGGGCGAACATGCGCCTGGCGAGGCGGTCGAGATCATCGGTATCGGCTCGCATCCGGCGCATGGATTGAAGCGCGGCGTGGTCGTCGACATCGACTCCACCGTGCATTCCATCCAGCGCGCGATCGAGGAAGCCGAACTGATGGCAGGTTGCCAGATACGTTCGGTTTACGCTTCGATTTCCGGTAGCCACATCAAGGACGAAAACTCGCACGGCACCGCGCCGATTCGCGATCGTGAAGTTACGGCAGCCGACCTCGATGCGGTATTGAATTCAGCGTGCGCGGTCGCTATTCCCGCCGATCGCACGGTCCTATATCGCGAGCCGCAGGAATATCTGATCGATGGTCAGGAAGGCATTCGCCATCCGATCGGCATGTCCGGCGTTCGCCTGGAAGCCAATGTGCATCTGGTTACCGGTGCCGCCAGCGCGATCCAGAACATCACCAAGTGCATCAACCGGTGCGGGCTCGCGGTCGATGAATTGCTGCCGGCAGCGGTGGCCTCGGCGCGGGCGGTGCTGACCGACGACGAGCGGGAGCTTGGCGTGTGTCTGGTCGATATCGGCGCCGGCACCACCGATATCGCCATCTACACCGGTGGCGCGTTGCGCCACACGACATCGCTGGCGATCGGCGGCGATCAGGTGACGTCCGACATCGCGCACTTGATGCGCACGCCGACCGCGCATGCGGAGGAATTGAAGGTGCGCTACGCCTGCGCGCTGGCCCAGCTCGCGCATGCCGAGGAAACGATTCAGGTGCCGAGCGTCGGCGATCGTCCGCCACGCAGGCTCGCGCGGCAGAACCTTGCCGAAGCGGTGCAGCCGCGCTACGAGGAAATCTTCGAGATGGTGCAGGCGGATCTGCGCCGCAGCGGGCGCGAGGAACTGGTGCGCGCCGGCATCGTGCTGACCGGCGGCGCGGCGCGCATGGAAGGCGCCCTTGAACTTGCCGAAGAACTCTTTCACATGCCGGTCCGCCTCGGCACGCCGCAGCACGTTACCGGCCTTGCCGACGTCGTCGCCAATCCACTTCAGGCGACTGGCGTCGGACTCCTTTTGTATGGCAGTCGTCGCGACGGTGCGCGCAGTGCGCCGGCCAGTGTTTCCGCCGTCGGCGGCGTATGGAACCGCATTTCCACCTGGTTCAAGGGTGAGTTTTAACGCAACGGATGAGGCAGAGATTGTAGAGCGGCGCAAAGGAACAAAAAGCTACACCGCGGCGCAGGAAGCGCCGCGAGGCGACCGAAACGGTCGCGAGGCATCGGCGCGCCAGCCGCTGCAGACGGGACGGACCACGGAGGTCACGGACCCGCGAACGAACACAGCAAGCGGTATCACTTTGCGGAGGATGGGAAAATGTTCGAACTCGTAGAAAGAATGGCACCCAATGCGATCATCAAGGTCGTTGGTGTGGGCGGCGGCGGCGGCAATGCAGTCAGCCATATGGTCCAAGCATGCGTCGAGGGCGTCGATTTCGTCTGCGCCAACACCGACGCGCAGGCGCTCAAAGGCAGTGGCGCGAAGTTTACGCTGCAGCTCGGCGCGAATGTGACCAAGGGACTTGGTGCGGGTGCCAACCCGGAGGTGGGTCGTCAGGCCGCGCTCGAGGATCGCGAGCGTATCGTCGAACTCCTGACCGGTGCGGACATGGTGTTCATCACCTGCGGCATGGGTGGCGGAACCGGCACCGGAGCGGCGCCCGTTGTGGCGCAACTGGCCAAGGAAATGGGCATCCTCACGGTCGCGGTGGTGACCAAGCCGTTTCCATTTGAAGGTCGCCGACGCATGCAGGTTGCGTTGAAAGGCATCGAGGAACTGGGTCAGTTCTGCGATTCCCTGATCATCGTGCCGAACGAAAAACTCCTCACTGTCCTTGGTCGCGATGTGACCTTGCTGTCGGCGTTCAAGCAGGCCAACGACGTGTTGCTCGGCGCGGTCCAGGGTATTGCAGATCTGATCACGCGTCCGGGTCTGATCAACGTCGACTTCGCCGACGTGCGCACCGTGATGAGCGAGATGGGCATGGCGATGATGGGTACCGGCACCGCGCGCGGCGACGACCGGGCGGTCGCGGCAGCGGAAGCTGCGATCAACAACCCGCTGCTGGACGATGTCAACCTCGCTGGTGCCTGTGGCATCCTCGTCAACGTTACAGCAGGTACCAACCTCACGATGCGCGAGTTCGACGACATCGGTCAGGTCATTCACGAATTCGCCAGCGAAGATGCTACGGTCGTGGTCGGCACCGCGCTTGATCCGGAACTCAAGGACGACGTGCGCGTGACCGTGGTGGCAACCGGCCTCAACCGGGCGGTCGCGCGGCAGCCCTTGCGCGAGGTGCGTGAGCGCGAAACGGCGGTCGCATCGCGGCCACCGATGCGCGTGATCAAGCGTGACGGGACTACCGGACAGGTAGTCGAGGACTATCTCGGCATTCCGGGTCAACCGATGCGCGCGGTGGACAGGGCTGCCGCGCCGGATGCTGCCGGAGACTACCTCGATATCCCGGCGTTCCTGCGCCGTCAGGCGGACTAGAACAGTCGCTCCCATCCCGGCCGTTCGCCTTGTCGTCCTGACGGCGCCAACGGCCGCGCCGGCAGCGCCCGAACACGCTGTCGGCCCTGATCGCCATCATGCGGCGCCATGATGGCGATTCTGGTCGACCCCAAAATCCAGTGACAGCAACAGCGTCGAGGTATTGTTGCGAAAACACAACATTCATGTTGGGTGCATACATCGTTTAACTTTTCTCGACAATTGCGCTGTGCTAACCTCGCCGATGTTTTGTCAGCTCCTGCCCCAGGGGTCCAACCATAAAAATGATCAGACAGCGCACGCTCAAGAATGTCATTCGGGCGACAGGCGTGGGTCTACACACGGGCGACAAGGTCTATATGACCTTGCGACCGGCAGCAGTTGATACCGGCATTGTATTCCGCCGAGTCGACCTGCCGAGCCCGGTGGATATCCGCTCATGTTGCGAAAACGTAGGCGACACGCGCCTTTCGACCACCTTGGTCAAAGGCGATGTCCGCGTCGCCACGATCGAGCATTTGCTCTCGGCCATGGCTGGGCTGGGCATCGACAATGCCTATGTCGATTTGTCCGCGCCTGAGGTGCCGATCATGGACGGCAGCGCCGGCCCGTTCGTGTTCCTGCTGCAATCTGCCGGAATCGAGGAGCAGGCCAAGGCCAAGCGCTTCATTCGCATCAAGAAATCGGTCACCGTCCGCGATGGGGACAAGTGGGCGCGGTTTGAACCCTTCGATGGTTTCAAGGTCGGATTCTCCATCGACTTCAACCATCCGATGTTCACCAAGCGCACCTCTACCAGCGAAATCGACTTCTCGACCACTTCGTTCGTCAAGGAAGTCAGCCGCGCGCGCACATTCGGTTTCATGCGTGACATCGAAATGCTGCGCGAGAAGAACCTCGCCCTCGGCGGCTCGATGGACAACGCAATCGTGCTCGATGACTATCGCGTGCTGAACGAGGATGGACTGCGTTATGAGGACGAGTTCGTCAAGCACAAGATCCTCGACGCGATCGGCGATCTGTACCTGC
>JBDUED010000035.1:0-16959 GCA_040002595.1 Dokdonella sp.
TATCTCGACGTGATCGAGCGCAAGACCGCGGTGTTGTTCGCCGCGGCGACGCAGTTGGGGGGCGTCCTGGCGCGACTGCCGGCGGCGCAGGAAGAGGCGCTCGCGGATTACGGCCTCGCTCTCGGTTTTGCGTTCCAGATTGCCGACGATGTGCTCGATTACGTGTCCGACGCCGGCACGCTCGGCAAGAACATCGGCGATGACCTCGCGGAAGGCAAACCGACCTTGCCGATCATCGTGGCCATCGCACGCAGCGAACCGGCGCAAGCGGCAAGGTTGAAAGCTGCGATTCAGGCCGGTGGGCTGGACGCGCTCGAGGAAGTACTCGCTGCGATCCATCTGACCGGCGCGCTCGACGCATCGCGCAAACGCGCTCGCGCGTATGCAGAACGAGCGCAGGATGCGCTTGGCACGTTGCCGCCCAGCGACGCGCGTGAAGCACTCGCAGCGCTGGCCGAATACGCGGTCGACCGCACGCGCTGAGGGGAGCGCGGCATGCGACACATGTTCGGCGCTGGCTCTTCGGGCCGGTTGCATTCCGCCAAGAGCGGGATTATTTTAGCATCCAAACGACCAGACGCTGTGAAGAGCGGTCTTTTTTGGAGACGGCGATGCGATTCAGTGTGAAGGTATGCCTGTTCGCGCTGGCCGCGTCATCCGGCAACGTGATTGCTCAGAGCGACGAAAGCATCTTGGCGGACGGGTTCGAGAACGAGCCGGCTTTTCTGGACCAAGCCGATCAGCGGTTCAGCCTGATGTGGCTGTCCGGTGGAACCCTTCATCGCGCAGCCATTCGTGGGGATGCCAGCACCAGGGATACGGACAGCCCCAGCCTGATCGTCTTCCATACCCGAGTCGGCCACTACTGCATAAGGGTGGCCAGTCCGTCCGAAGGCGTGGCCGGTGTGCTCCAGAATCAAGGCGGTACACATGGTCTCATCGATGTCTCGATGGGTGTAGGGAATCCGTGTCCGAACACTCCGAGCGCGCAGATTTCCGTACGAACCATGCAGATCCCGTGAGCCCAGGTAGGCCCGGGCGACCTATGGCCTGCAGGAGATTGAATATGCACATGCGATACTTTTCGTTTGCCGCAATGCTGCTGCTTCCGCTGACGACCGCGGCTGGCGAACTCAACGCCATTGCGGATGCGCCGATGCCGGATGGGGTGCAGTCGCAACCAGCGGTAACGACCGCCACGACCTTGGCCGACCAGCGATTCAGTTTGATCTGGCTGTCGGGTACGACGCCGCATCGAGCGGCCATCCGCGGCGACGCCAGCATTCGCGACAGCGACGACGTCAACCTTGCCGTGACACACGTGGCGACAGGTCAGTACTGCATTCACGTGACGTCGGCAAACGAGGGCACCGTAGGCGTGCTGCAGAACCAAGGTGGGACGCACGGAACGATCGATGTCAGCATGGGCATAGGAAGTTTCTGCAACGCTGTGTCTGGGGCTCAGATCAGCGTTCAGACCTGGCAGATTCCGTAACGCGAGAGCGCAGCGGCGCACCGGGATTTTGAGGGGTCAACTCTCCTCACCTGCCACGTAAAATGCCGGTCTTCGTCGTCGAGATGCGTGTCGATTGTGGCATCGGTTGCGCACATGGCCGGGTGGCTCTATGCGAAGGCGCACAAACATAATCGCAAAATGCGCACGGGACACGCCGACGCTGCTCGACGAATACGCGGTGTACCGCGCGCGCTAGTTATTTTTTCTTTGCGCGCGAATCATGCGCCGAATCGGCCGGTGCGTCGTCGTCGTCTGCGCCGACGTCCGCGCAACCGATATCGACGCCGCCAGCCTTGATTTCCGCGCGCGCCTTCTTTGCGAGTTTCTGGTAGCGCTCGCGGATCTTGTGGAGTTCCTCATCGTCGAGTTCCTCCAGATCAAGCAGCCCGTTGTGCGCGCCTTTGACCGCACGGATCACCTCATCCATTTTGACGTGCATCGCTTCGGAATCGCGGTTCTGCGTGTTCTGGATCAGGAACACCATCAGGAACGTGATGATCGTGGTGCCGGTGTTGATCACCAGCTGCCAGGTGTCGCTGAAACCGAACAGTGGACCGCTCACCCCCCATACGACGACGATCAGTGCCGCCAGCACGAAGGTGAGGGGTCTGCCGGTCGCGCGCGAGGCAGCGCTCGCGAATCGCTTGAACATCGCGGAGAGTTTCATGCGCCAGCGGCCTCATGAGTAGCGAGCGTCCTGGTGCCGAACACTTCGTCGAAAAACAGATGCATCTGCGCGTAGGCGCGCTTCGCCACCGGCGCATCGTACTTGCAGCCAGGCACCGATCCATCTGCGGTCGGAATTGCAAAGCAATGCACCGCGCCTCCATAGATCACGAATTGCCAGTCGACGTTTGCGTCGCGCATTTCCTTCTGGAATCCGGCGATCTGCGCGGGCGATTCGAATGAGTCGTCGGCGCCGTGCATGACGAGGACCCTTGCCTTTATGTTTTTTGCCAGCGACGGATCGTCGGTTGCAAGATTCGCATGGAATGTCGCCGCGCCGCCGATCTCTGCCCCGCTGCGCGCCAGGTCGAGCGCGACCGCGCCGCCAAAACAGAATCCGATTGCGCCCCAATGCGTACCATCCAGAGGCGCGTTGCCAACCTGTGCTTTCAACTGGTCGAGCGCGGTGTTGATGCGGGCGCGCAGGTCGCTGCGATGCGCGTACATCGCCTTCGTCGCGGCACCCGCCTCGTCCGCTGTTTTCGGGCGCACGTCGACGCCATACACGTCGGCAATCAGGATCACGTAGCTGGAGCCTGCGATTTGTTTTGCCAGGGCGACCTGGTTGTCATTCATCCCCATCCAGTCCGGCGCCATCACGATGCCCGGCCGCGGCGTCTTCACGGAAGCGTCGTAAACCAGCACGCTCTGCATTTTCTTGCCGTCAACTTCATAGCTGATCGGGCGCGAAACCATCGCAGCCTGCAGCGGTGCGGCAAACAGGAATACGGCCAGAAGGATGAGGAGCCGTGCGCGCATGATGTTCTCCGCAACCCGAGGAAGCGCGCATGATAATCCGAAATCCTGCATGCAAGATGACTGTGACGGGCGCTACACTTGGCGTTCCGATACCCCATGGAGAAGACCCGCATGCGCCTCCTCACATCCACCTTTATCGTGGCTGCCACGCTCGCCAGTGCAGCCGTCGCGACGGCTGCAGTCAAGCCGGAAAGCGCCATCCATTATCGCCAGAGCGTCTACACGATGATTGGCTGGAATTTCGCCCCGCTGGCGGACATGGTCAAGGGCAAGACGGCGTGGGACGCCGCCGAATTCTCCCGCCACGCCGAGCGCATCTCGTTTCTTGCGCCGCAACTGCTGGAGGGTTTTCCCGCAGGTTCCGACACCGGCGCCAAAACCGAAGCCAAGATCGACATCTGGAAGAACATGGACGACTTCAAGTCGAAAATGGGCGATCTCGTCACGCAGTCCAAAGCCCTCGCCGACATCTCCAGGGGCGGTGACGAAGCCAGGATGAAAGAGCAATTCAAGAAGACGGCGGGCGCGTGCAAGGCCTGCCACGACAAATACCGCAACGAGGATTGATGAGCCAGGTTGTTGTGGGAGCAACTAACTGTGTGAGCGGCTTTCTGTGGGAGCAACTGTCTGTGGGAGCGGCGGCAGCCGCGATGCTTGCGCTGGAACATGCACAGGAGCATCGCGCCTTCCGGCGCTCCCACAGGGAAAGCCAAGACATCGCGCCTGCACTCGTGTCAGCGCGACGCCCAGGTCACCAGCGCCCACACGGCGCTGGCGCTGAGGGCGAACAGTACCAATGCGCGCCACGACGAAACAAAGCGCAGCGGTCGCGCGGGGTGGACATGCGCGCGTCCATGCAGCATCGGCGCGACCAGATTTTCATTGCGCACCACGTAGTGCAGCGCAATTGCACCGATATGCAGTGCAATCAACAGCAACAATGCGTATCGGTTGAGATGATGGATGCGTGTCATCAGTTTGACGGTCGCCTCGGAAACGTGCGCGACCAGTGGTCCCTCTTCACTGATGTCGTCGCTGGCGAACAATCCGCTGATCGCTTGCAGTGCAACAGAGGCCAGCAGCAGCAGCACCGACCAGCCACCGAGCGGATTGTGTCCGGGCGAGGGTGACTCGCGCGCGCGCACGGCATCCAGCGCGTACCGCATTGCTGCGCGCGGGCTGCGCACGAAATCCGTGAAGCGACTGGTCTGGGATCCGAGAAATCCCCACAGCACCCGAAACACGATCAACGCCAGCGTCGTGTAGCCGAGCCAGTAGTGCCATTTCATCGGCAACCAGCCAAATTCGCCGCTCGCAAATTGCAGCGCGATCAGCGCGACCAGCACCCAGTGAAATATCCGTGTCGGCACATCCCACACCACAATGCGCGGCAGTTCATTCATCGGGCGTCCCGCAGCCATTGCGTGGATCGCAAGACACCGCTGCCATGCGCGAAAAACTGCGCACACGCAGACGCCGACGCAGCTTCGAACGCCAGGTTGCCCGTCGCCTTGACCTGATGACGATTCATGTATCCCTCACGCGATGCCCATGCCGTCAATCGTGCCGACAGGATCGCCGTGGAAACCACCGAGCCGGGCGAATTGTGCGCCGCGTTCGGCGTAGTCGCGAAACGCATCGAAGCTCGGCGCGCCGGGCGACAACAGCACGACGCCGTGCAGCGGCGTTGACGCTCGCGCGAGCGCGACCGCGTGGGCCAGAGTCCCGGTCGATTCCAGCCGATAGTCACCGCCTACTTCACGCAGCATCGCGCTGATGCGCGCGCCATTCGCGCCCATCGTGACGATCGCGAACGGCGGCGTGTCGCGCATGTGTTCGGCGAATGGCCGCCAGTCGAGGCCGCGTTCGTAACCTCCCACCAGCACACTGATTGCACGGCCACGCAGGCTCGCGAGCGCCGCGAGCGTCGCCTGCGGCGTCGTCGCTATACTGTCGTCGATCCAGGTCAATCCGTCGCGCTCGCCGAGCGTTTGCAAGCGATGCGGCAGCGGATGAAAATCCGCGATCGCCGGAGCCGCAGCGACCGAATCCTCACCGATCGCATCGAGCGCGGCCAGTGCGGCGCACAAGTTCATCGCATTGTGCGCGCCAGGCAAAGGCGATCGCGCGAGGTCGAACACGCCCTCGCTGCCGCGCATGATCGCGTCGGGCGCCACATGCCAACCGCCATCGTTGCCAAACTCGATGCGACGCGAATGCGCGCCGAGGCGCGCGCGCAGCTCCGGCAGTGCCGCGTTGACCAGCACGGTTTCTGCGACCATCGCCAGAGCAAGCTTGTCGTCGGCGTAGCGTTCGCGCGATCCATGCCAATCGAGATGTTCTTCATACAGATTGTTGATCACGGCGAGTTCGACCCTCGCCACTTCACGCGTCTGGAAACTCGATAGTTCGATGACCCACCAATCAGGAGCCTGGGGCGGATCGAGAAGTTCCAGCAGTGGCAGCCCGATATTGCCAGCCAGAGCGACTTTTTTTCCCAGCACTCGCAACATGTGTGCGATCAACGCGCTCACTGTGCTCTTGCCCTTGGTACCCGTCACCGCAATCACGCGCGCCTCAGGATGTTCGGCGAACCACAACGCAGTACCTGACGTGAAGCGCGTACCCGCGTGCTGCGCAAGCAGGATTTCAGGCCGATATGCGCTGATGCCGGGCGACTTGATCACGACGTCGAAGGCCGACAGCGCGGCGGCGTCTGGCGTAATGGTAATGACCGCAAGCGCCTCTTGCAGAACCGGTGCTTCCGCTTCGCTGCAAAAAACCGTCAACGGCAGCTGCGGCAATCTCGCATGCAATGCAGCGAGCGTCGCCCTGCCCTCACGACCCAAGCCCCAGACCGCCACGCGCCTGTCGGCCAGATCAGCGATGCGCATCGACAAACGCCTGCAGACGCGCCGGAACGAAATTTTCGCCGCTGGGTGCAAGCAATGGCGCGAGCGTGAGTTCGTGCGTACCAAGTTGCGGCGCGATCTCCTCGGCGAAGCGCGCTACCAACGCATCCTCGCGCCACTCCGCGCGACCAGCCAGGGCGTTCATCGCGGCGCGTGATTCGATGCCCTCGCCGACACACTCGAATGGCTTGTGCTCGCGATATTCCATCAACGCATCGAACGCCGACGCGAGCGACGCGTCATCGAGCAGATTGCGGCCAAAGATCGACAGCAGCCGCGGCTTGGGCATGAATGGCGCCAAAGCTAGGAATACAAAATGGCATTTCGGGCACTGACCGCACCAACGATCCGCAGGCCGGGGGCCGAGAATGCGGAAATTGCGGTTGCAGCTTGAAAATACGTCGTCGTAGCGCGGCGTTCGCGCGAAACGCTCGGCGACGGCAAGTTCCGACAGCGGACGCAGCAGCGAAAAATAATCGAGCCGAGCATCAACCCGTGATTTGAGCAGATGGTGGAATGCACGCTCGAATTCCCAGCTCTTGCTCCACTGGTGGTTGACCGCCTGACCATCGTATTCGAGCGTCGCACTTGATGCTGAGCGTTCATTGGAAAAAACGATCGCATCGTAGCCGTACAACACCGCCGCAACCGCGAGAATCGCCGAATTGATGGCGGTGACCGGGATATGCCCGTTCCAGGCGCCGCGCTTGTTGTACTCGAACAGAAGCGGCGACAACGTGCGGCCAATATTCACCATCGGCAGACCGGTGCGCTGTGCACACGCGGCAATCAGCGGCGAATTGCCGATCCACACAGCGGTCGCATCCTCAGCTGCCGCGTCGAGAATCTCCACGCTGACCAGTGAATCCTTGCCGCCGCCAATCGGCACCAGCGTGCGGCGTGGCAGGGCCACGATCGATTTTGTGGGAGCGGCGATGCCTTTGGTGGCACCGCGCCAAGGCATCGCAGCTTCCGCCGCTCCCACAGGGAACCTGATGCGTCCGCGCAAATCCAGCTTGTTGTGATAGGCAAACTCACCTAGTCCATGCAGATACAGCGCATCGAGAAACGTCGCGGTTGCTGTGTCCAGTGTCGTTGACTCGACCCGGATGTCATCAGGTATGCCTGCCTTGTAGTAGCTGATGCCCGCGACCAGATGCAGTAGGTCCAGCGCGGCATTGAATGCTGCAGCATGGTCCGCCGCCAAAATCGGCGCATCGGGAAACATGATGCGTTCGACCAGTTCCGGGCCACCATCGAATGCGTACACAAGCGAAGCGACGCCGTCGGCGTAGTGACGGCGGATGAAGCGAAATGCGTTCGCTTCGCGCGGATCATGGGGCGGCATGCGCAAGCTCCTTGCGAAGCATGTTCGCGATCCACTGCACCAGCAACGCAGTCGATGGAAACGTGATCGCACCCACTGCAAATATCGACACAAGCAGGAAGAAAATCATCTGAATGACGATGTCCGATCCACGACCGGTACCGGCGGCGTGGAGCCAGCCGCCTACCGACACAACCAGCAATAGCTCGCCGAAGGCTGCGAACAGCAAATGCGTGATCGCGGCCATGCCGATGCCGGTCAGCCACGCGCCACTGCCCTCGCGCGCACGTCGCTCAAGCGCGCGCCAGCGCAGCAAGGCGGCGACCTGCGCTGCAATCGCTCCCAGGCCGCCGAAAAGCAGAAACTGCCGCCAGGCGATTCCATCGGTGTTGACGGAATTGAGCAGCAGACACCACAGCGCCGCCGCGGCCAACGGTGCTGCCAAGGCCACAAGGTGCAAGGTCATGCGCGCGTTCACAACACGACCTCCGCTGCCGGCTCGCGCAAGTTGTAGCATGACGCCATCACGGCGCCGTACGCGCCCGTCTGCGCAACCAGGATCACGTCGCCTTCGCGGCATTCGGGCAGACGGCGATTCGCGCCCAGCACGTCACCACTCTCGCAGATCGGACCCACCACCTGCACCAGCGTGTCCGCCGGTTCATCGAGGCGCGAGAGATTCACGATCTCGTGCCACGCCTCGTACAGCGCCGGACGGATCAACGAGTTCATGCCGGCGTCGATGCCGACGTAGTGGACGCCGCCCTTCCGCTTGGTCTGGGTCACGCGCGCAAGCAGCACGCCGGCATCAGCCACAAGAAACCGCCCGGGTTCCATCCACAACGCAAATTGTGGATACGCCCGCTTGACCTCGGCCAGCGCCGCGCCGACGTCGGCCAGATCGAGGGGCGATTCATCGGCGCGCGACGGCACGCCAAGACCCCCACCAATGTCGAGCGATTCGACCCGCGTGAATCCTTCGGCAAGGCTGGCAAGCTGCGAATAGACGGCGCGCCAATGCGAGGCGTCGAGAATGCCGGAACCCAGATGCGCATGCAGACCGACGATGCGCGCGCCGGCTTTGCGTGCGAGCGCGCGGAACTGATCGATCTGGTCGAGAGCCACACCGAACTTCGATGTGTCGCCACCAGTGCGCACCTTGTCGTGATGACCGCGGCCCACACCCAGGTCAATGCGCAGATGAATGTCACGATCGGCAAACAGCTCGCTCCAATGGCGCATAGGGTGCAGCGCATCGAGGGTGACATGCACGCCCGCTGCAAGTGCGGCCGCATACTCCTCGCGCGGCGCGAAATTGGGGGTAAACAAGATGCGTTCGGCGGGCAGCATGGGCAGGGTTGCGCGCACGGCCTGCACTTCCGCGAACGAGACGCACTCGAAGGAAAAACCTTCCTCGTGCAGTGTGCGCAGGATGGCGGGATGCGGGTTGGCTTTGAGTGCATAGTGCCAACGATCGACCACGCCCAGCGCTCGCAGCGCACGCGCCTGTTGACGAACCTGATCTAGGGAATAGACATAACGCGGCGTACCCTCGGCAGCGACGCGCAACAGACTTGCGCGTTCGCGCCGCCACCAGGTTTCGCGGGCAACGACAGGCCGTTCTTCCGAAAGTTCGCGCCAGCTTGGGCCGAACACCGCGCCATCTTCGACGCGCAACGCATCGGCACGAATCAGTAGCGCGTGCAGGCGCGGAATGAGTTCGTCGGCAAGCGCTTCATCGACGACGAAGGTCAGATTCAAATTGTTCGATGACTGGCTGATCATGTGCACATCGAGCGCGCCGAACTCGGCCAGCACGGTCGACAAGGAATGCAAGAGCGCACGCATGCCGCGACCGACCAGGGTGATTGCCGCGCATGGCGCGATCACCTTCACGCGGCAGATTTTTGCCAGGTCCGCCGCCAGCGCCGAAAGTACGTCGGAATTGACCAGGTTCTCGCTCGGATCGAGCGACACCGTCACGTTGGTTTCGGCCGAACCGATCAGGTCGACCGACAGCGCATGGCGCTTGAATTCGCCGAACACGTCGGCGAGAAAACCCACCTGCTGCCACATGCCGACCGTTTCCATCGACACCAGGGTGACCCCCTTGCGCACGCTGATCGCCTTTACGCACGGCGCGGCATCCGCTACTGCGGCACGGATCCGGGTACCGGGCAGCTGTGGCCGGTTGGTGTCCTTGATGACCAGAGGCACCCGCGCGCGGCGCAGCGGCCCGAGTGCGCGCGGATGCAGCACCTTGGCCCCCGTGGTCGCGATTTCCTGGGCTTCTTCGTAGTCAAGCTGCGCCAGCAGACGCGCCTCGGGCACGACGCGCGGGTTGGCGCTGAACATGCCGGGCACGTCAGTCCATATTTCCACATCTTCAGCTTTCAGCAACGCGCCGAAACAGCCGGCTGAGGTATCAGAGCCGCCGCGTCCGAGCAGCACGGTTTCGCCGTCACGCCCGCGCGCGATGAAACCCTGCGTGATGAACACGTCGCCGCGTGCGCCGAGCGCGTTGGCAAATGCCGCGTCTGGCGTGGCCGGCACCGTCGCGGACAGACAGCGCGCCCACTCGTTCTGGTTTGCCAGCGGTTCGGCGCGCAGATGTTCGCGTGCATCGAGCCAGTGCGTCCGCAGCCCCTGCTGACCCATGAACGCCGCGCCAAGCGTGCTGGACATCAGCTCGCCCAGCGCAAATACCTCTGCTTGCCACGCAAGCGCCGCGTCTGCACGACGCGGATCGGCAATCAGTTGATCGAGCCGCGCGAGCCAGCCGTCGAGCGCGTTTCGCGTCGGCAGTTGCAGTTCACGATGCAGCGCATGGTGGCGCTGGATAATTCTCGCCTGCGCGGCGCGGCAGGCTGCTTCATCGGTGCGTGCTTCCGCAATCGTCTTCAGAAGATCGGTGATGCCCGACAGCGCCGAAACGACGATCAGCACCTTGCGCCCGCGCGCATGATGCCCGGCGGCGATGCGCACGATCGTCTCCCAGCGCGCGCGCGTCGACACGCTGGAGCCGCCAAATTTGGCGACGACCCACGCAGCGGCGTTCGACAACGCGGGCGCGTCGCCCCGCGCGATCGGCGCGGGCCCGTTGTTCGAATTCAAGAATCTTCCTTCAGCGAAGCGGCGAACTTGACGCATTCTTTCGTGCGACGCAGCAGAACGCAATCGTACCCGCCGGTGGGATCGCCAGATTGCGGCCTCAGCAGCTGCCAACCGGGGCGAGCGCCCGGACAGCGCAAGTGACGCACGTGCTTGCGTCGGACAAGTTCGCTCGTCTCAAGCATCGTGGCTGCCACCGCTCCCGCAAGGCGTTCGCGGGAATATCCTGCCGCAGGCAGCATGTTCGCCCCTTGGAGCAAGCGTCTGCGTCGGGCATGATCGGCGCCTGCCCTTGATGGCGTCGTTCCCCCCATGTTGCGATCGCCACCCTATCCAGCACCATGACTACGCGACGCTTTGCGCAGATCGACGTGTTCACGACGCGCGCCGGTTACGGCAATGCGGTCGCGGTCGTGTTCGACGCTGATGATCTCGACAGCGCCGCGATGCAGCGCTTTGCCGCCTGGACCAACTTGTCCGAGACCACCTTCATTCTCGCACCGACCAGCACGGCAGATTTTCGCCTGCGCATTTTCACGCCACGCCAGGAATTGCCGTTCGCTGGTCACCCGACGGTCGGCACCACCTACGCGCTGCTCGACGCACGCGCTGACCTTGCCGGTCGCAATACCTTGACCCTCGAATGCGCAGCCGGATTGCTGCCCGTGCGCATCGAGGGCCGCGGCGCGCAGCGGCGGATTTTCGTGCAGGCGCCACGCGCGACACTCGGTACGCCCATGCCGGCGCTGCGCGGCCAATTCGCGGAGGCGCTCGGGGTGACGCCGAAAGGCGATCCGGCGCCGTGCATCGTCGACAACGGCCCGTTCTGGTTGATCGGCGAACTGGGCGATGCGGCTGCGGTACGTTCGCTGCAGCCCGATCTCGCGCGCATCGCGGCGTTGACCACGCAGCACGCTGCAGTGGGCCTGTGCGTATTTGGTCGCGAAAAGGCCGGCGATGCAGCCCTCGCAGTGCGTGCGTTCTGTCCCGCCGATGGCATTCCAGAAGATCCGGTAACTGGCAGCGCAAACGCGGCGATCGGTGCGTTCCTGCATGCGGCCGGCGCGCTCGATTCGATCGGACATTGCTATCGTGCAAGTCAGGGGCGCGAAGTCGGACGCGATGGCATGGTCGATGTCGAGGTCGATCCGCGCAGCGGCGTGGTTGCGATCGGTGGTCATTGCGTCAGTTGTATCGTTGGCGAAGTCCGCTGGGGCGAATCCACCAAAGGCCAATGCGCATGAGTGAATTGGAGGCTGCGAGAACAGGCGAACCCGTGGTCGCCTATGCACGCCGTCTCGGCGCATGGGATGCGTCGATGGTGGTTGTCGGCGGCGTGATCGGTTCGGGCATTTTTCTGACCCCTGCCGCGATCGCGCGACAGACCGGTTCAAGCACCGAACAACTGGTCGCCTGGGGCGTCGGCGGCGTGCTCGCGCTGATCGGCGCGCTGTGCTACGCGGAGCTGGGCGCGCGCCGGCCAGCGGCTGGCGGCGGCTATGTCAACTTGCGCGAGGCGTTTGGCCTGATCATCGCGTTCGTATACGGCTGGAACATGCTGGTCGTCAATTACTCCGGCAGTCTCGCCGCCGTCGCGACAGTATTTGTGCAATACGCGGCGGCAGCGTGCGGGACGAAACTGACTGATCCCGCGCCCTATGCGGTCGGCACCATCGTGTTTCTCGCCGGCATCAACTGGTTTGGAATCCGCGCCGGCTCGATCACCCAGAACGTATTGACCGTACTGAAACTCGCGGCGCTGGCCGCCTTGATTGCAATCGGTCTGATTGCACGCGGCGCACCGGCGCCGATTGCACCACCGGCACCGTTCAATCCGCTCGCCCTCGGCGGCGTATTGCTGCCGGTATTGTTTTCCTACGGTGGCTGGGCCTACGTCAACAACATCGCCGGCGAAATCCGCGAGCCGCAGCGCAACCTGCCGCGCGCGCTGGTCTTCGGCATGCTGCTGGTTGCCGTGTGTTACCTGCTTGCCAACGTCGCCTATCTGGCGGTGCTGGGCCATGCCGGTCTCGCCAGCAGCACCGCGCCAGCGGCGGACCTGATGCGGCATGTGTTCGGCGAACCTGGCGCTCGCCTGATCGCGGCCGGCATCGCCATTTCCACATTGGGCTTCTGCAACATCTCGCTCATTGGCGCGGCGCGCGTATTCCAGGCGATGGGCGCCGATGGCGTGTTCTTTCGCGTGGCCGGGCGCCTGCATCCGCGCTGGCGCACCCCGAACATCGCCTTGCTGATGTTGGCCGGCTGGGCCTGTGTACTGGCGTTGACCGGCACCTTCGACCAGTTGCTCAATTATTCGACCACTGGCGATTGGCTCGGTTATGCCGCAGTTGTGGCGACGTTGTTCTGGTATCGCAGCGCACGCAGCGCGGAACCCGCGGCATTTCGCGTGCCGCTCTATCCTGCATTGCCGCTGGTGTTTCTCGCCGCGGTGCTATGGGTGGTCGCGGTAACGGTGTGGCAGCACCCAAGCGACGCGGGCATGGGCGCCTTGATTACGCTTGCGGGCCTGCCGATTTATTTCATCTGGCGGCGTTTGCCTGCGCGTTAAGCGGTGAAGCCGCAGTGCCTTGCGCACGCGGCTGGGGAATGAATCGCGGCTTCCGCCGCTCCCACAGACATGGGCAACCGCACTGCAAAAGCGCCGTGCGATAATGTAGTGATAACCGTCGACAGCACATTTTGCGCGGTACGGCGCACGGAGAACTGCATGTCCAATCCGCCCGACCCCGCCCTGGAAAGTGCGAAGCATTCACCTGTTCGTCCTCCCGCGCCGCTGCCGATCACGATAAACGGCAAGCCGTATTTCCACGACGGCGATCCGGCGATGCCACTGTTGTGGTTCTTGCGCGATACGCTGCGTTTGACCGGCACCAAATACGCGTGCGGCGTGGGTGGCTGCGGCGCGTGCACGATCTTGCTCGATGGAAAAGCGGCGCAGGCCTGCATGACGCCGATGAGCGCGGCGGCTAGCCACACGATCACTACCATCGAAGGCCTTGAAACCCAGGCGCTGCATCCGGTTCAGCAGGCGTGGATCGAGCAGGACGTCACCCTGTGCGGCTATTGTCAGGCGGGCCAGATCATGGCCGCCGTCGATTTGCTCAAGCGCAAATCCAAACCCGCTGAAGAGGACATTGCCGCGATCGGCAACCTGTGCCGTTGTGGCAGCTATCCGCGCATCCGACTCGCCATCGCGCGCGCGGCCGAACTGATGCAGGAAAAGAAATGAGTGTTGGCATCGATCGCAGTCGGCGCCGCTTTCTCGCCATTTCCCTGACCGCGAGCGGTGCGTTGCTGATCGGCGCGACGCGCCGGGTGCGCGCGGACGCCGGTTCGGATTTGTCGCCGGAATGGATCGGCGATGACCTCACCGAAGTCAGCCCGTTCGTGCGCATTGAGCGCGACAACACCATTGTGATCGGCGCGCGCAGCTGCGAGGTGGGCCAAGGTGTGTTGACATCGCAACCGATGCTGATTGCCGAAGAACTGGACGTCGACTGGTCGCAGGTGCATGTCGTGCAACTGCCTTATGGCTACGTCGACACCGCCGCGGGATCGGCAAACCGTTACGGCGAGCAAAGCGAGGACGGCAGCGCGACCGTTGCACAGGCGTGGAGGGATCTGCGCGAAGCCGGAGCAAGCGCGCGCTGGCTGTTGGTGCAGGCGGCGGCGCGCGACTGGAATCTCGGTGCGCAAACTCTGCGCACCGAATCGGGTCAGGTCATCGCGCCGGACGGGCGCCGACTGAGTTATGGCGCGCTGGCGCGCAGCGCAGCGCTGATTGATCTGCCAAAGCATCCGATCGCACTGAAGAAACCCGAGCAATTCCACATTATCGGCACACCGACACGCAGCGTCGATGCACGCAACATCGTGGTCGGGCGCAGCCATTTCGGCATTGACGAATACGCTGCCGACGCGCTGGTAGCAGTGATTGCGCGCTGTCCGCATCTCGGCGGCACGCTCGACTCGTTCGACGATCACGAGACGCGCCGCGTCGCTGGCGTGATCGACGTGATTGAAATTTCAGCTGCGCAGCCCGGCAGTGCGTTCGATGGCCCACTCGCGGCCGGCGTCGCCGTGCTGGGAGAAAATACATGGGCAGCGTTGCAAGGCCGCACCAAGCTGGCGATCCAGTGGAAGCCGGGCCCGTGGGCAAAAGAATCCAGCAGCGCGCTTGCCGGCGCCGCCAACAGCCTGCTCGACAACAGCCCGGACGGGGTCAAGGTGCGTAGCGATGGCGACTACGCCAAGGCACGCCGGCAGGCACGACACTTCATCGAGGCGCGTTACGAGATGCCTTTCCTTGCGCACGCAACGATGGAGCCGCCGAGCGCGCTGATTGAAATTCGCCAAGACCGCGCGCGCCTTGTGGCGTCACTGCAAGATCCCGATGGCGCTTCGCAACTCATTGCGCAATTGACCGGCCTGGCCCGCAAGAACATTGAAATTCGCATGCCGCGCGGCGGAGGCAGTTTCGGCCGGCGCCTGCACAACGACTACGTTGCCGAAGCGGTGCTGGTCGCCAAGGCTGCGGGCAAGCCGGTCAAGCTGATGTGGACACGCGAGGACGATCTGCAACACGATTTCTATCGTCCGTTCGGGGTGCACGCGATGGCCGCCACACTCGATCGCAAGAAGCGCGTCACCGGCTGGTCGCATCGCTGCGCGGCGACACCATGCTATGACCGCGATGCCCGCTTGAAGGATCGGTCGATCTACAGCGGATGCCTCGACGTGGACGGCTTTCCGGGTGGGCTACTGGCCAATCTCGACAAGACGTTTTTCAGTATCGCCTCCGGCATACCGCGCGGTACATGGCATGCCCCGCTGCAGACTTTCCATGCGTTCGCGGTGGAGTGCTTCCTCGACGAGATTGCGCTGGCGACGAAGCAGGATGCGCTCAAGTTGCGCCTGGACCTGCTCGGGGAGCCGCGCCAGATTGCCCCCTCAAGCCACGGCGGTGCGATGTTTGACACCGGCCGCCTCGCCCATGTGCTGAAAATCGCGGCTGAAAAGGTCGGCTGGGGCGTCGCGCGCAGTGATGGCCACGGCATCGGCATCGCCTGCCATTTCGCCTTTGGGGGTTATATGGCACATGCGTTCGACGTGTCGATGCAAGGTCGCGAGTTGCTGATTCATCGCGCGCTGTGCGTCGCCGATGTCGGCCGCGTGGTCAACCCACTTGGGGTGGAGGCGCAGTTGATGGGCGGCACCATCGACGCTATCTCGACCACCTTGCATCTGGCGATTACGCTCAAAGAAGGTCAGGTGCAACAACACAATTTCCCCGATTACCCGCTGCTGCGCATGGCGCAGGCGCCGCGCGCTGTCGAAGTAACGATGGTCGCATCGGATGCGCCGCCGACCGGCGCCGGCGAAATGGGTACGCCGAGCGCCGCTCCCGCGCTCGCCAATGCGATCTACGCTGCCACCACCGTGCGCGTGCGCAAGCTGCCACTGATGCCGCAGTTGATGCGGATGCTGTGAGGGTCCAGCGGCCGCGAGGCTTCGCTGGCAGCGGCGGAAGCCGCGATGGTCGTCTGGACACCGACCGAAAAGCATCGCGGCTTCCGCCGCTCCCACCGAAAAGTACCCCGTTGCTGCCGCTCCCACCGAAAAGTACCCCGTTGCTGCAGCTCCCACGGAAAAGTACCCCGCTGCCGCCGCTGTGAGTTGCATGCTGCCGTATCGAGTATTCGGGCGCTGCGCCCATGCGGGTCAGATGGCCAGAAAAATCACCAGCGCAAATATCCCCAGCACCGCAAGGCTGACCTTGTCAGTCAGCGCAAACACAACCGGATCATCGTGCATGCCCCCGCGACGCGCGAGCAGCCAGACGCGGCTGATCCAGTACAGCAGCAGCGGAGTCAACAGCCACAACACGTGATGATGCCGGTATAGCTCGGTGCTCTTGGTGCTGTTGATGTAGAACGCGAGCACCAGCACGCTGAGATAGCCGGTCGCCATGCCAAGCGACTGGATCAGAGGTAGATCATCAACCGTGTAGCCGCGCCCGGCGACCTTCGTTTCCGACGTCGCGGCGATGCGGTGCACTTCGGCATACCGCTTGACGATCGCCAGACTGAGGAACAGGAACATCGAAAACGCCAGCAGCCAGAGCGACGTCGGCACCGCAATTGCGACCGCGCCGCCGATGATGCGCGTGGTGTAGAGAACGGCGAGCGTCACCACATCGAGGATCACCGCGCGTTTGAGCCTCAGCGAATAAGCCAGCGTGATCATTGCGTAGACGAGCAGCACTCCCATGAAGCGCGGCGATAGCGCGCTCGCGACCGCGAATGCAGCCAAGGTCAGCAGCGCCGATGCGACGAGGCCGCTGAGTATCGACAGGCTGCCGCATGCAAATGGACGCAAGCGCTTACGCGGATGGTGCCGATCAGCTTCCAGATCGAACAGGTCGTTGAGTACATACGCCCCGGATGCGCAGAGGCTGAAGGCGAGGAAGGCGATCAGCGCACTGATCACCGCCTTGGGCGCAAACGCCAGATGCGCCGCGCCCAGCGGCACGAACACCAGCGCATTCTTGGGCCATTGATGCACGCGCAAGGCGACCAGCCACG
>JBDUED010000036.1:0-16838 GCA_040002595.1 Dokdonella sp.
TTCCGGTGTCGAAGATGCTTGAGGGCGAGCGCGAAAAACTCCTGCGCATGGAAGATGAGCTGCACACGCGCGTGATCGGGCAGGACGAAGCGGTGCGCGCGGTCAGCGACGCGATCCGGCGCTCACGAGCGGGATTGTCCGATCCTAACCGGCCAAATGGGTCGTTCCTGTTCCTCGGGCCCACGGGTGTTGGCAAGACCGAGCTGTGCAAGGCCCTGGCCCTATTCCTGTTCGACAGCAACGATGCGATGGTACGCATCGACATGAGCGAGTTCATGGAAAAACATTCCGTGAGTCGCCTGATCGGTGCGCCGCCCGGCTATGTCGGTTACGAGGAGGGCGGTTACCTGACCGAAGCGGTAAGGCGGCGACCGTACAGTGTGATACTTCTGGACGAAGTGGAAAAAGCGCACCACGATGTGTTCAACATCCTGTTGCAGGTGCTCGACGACGGACGTCTCACCGACGGCCAGGGGCGCACCGTGGATTTTCGCAACACCGTCATCGTGATGACCTCGAATCTCGGCTCACAATCCATCCAGGACATGTCCGACGACAGCGCCGATGGCGACGCTGAGGAGGAATACACCAAGATGAAAGCGGCGGTTATGGGTGTGGTGCAGGCGCATTTTCGTCCCGAATTCATCAACCGTCTGGATGAAATCGTGGTGTTCCGCGCGCTCGACAAACGTCAAATCCGCGAGATCGCACGCATCCAGATCGACTACCTCGCCAAGCGCCTCGCCGAACGTCAATTGAAACTGGTACTCAGCGAGAAGGCGCTCGACCTGCTCGGCAATGCCGGCTTCGATCCGGCGTACGGCGCGCGGCCGCTAAAGCGCGCGATTCAGCAGCAGCTTGAAAATCCGCTGGCGAAGGAAATCCTGGAGGGCAGGTTCGCGCCCGGCGACACCGTCCAGGTCGATGCCAGCGAGGGACATCTGGGATTCGTCAAGGCGTAGGGACGCCGAACGCACGGCTGCGCACGTTATGTGCCCGGCCGTCCTGCGGAATCGCCCGATGCGGGCGAGACCGCGTACGCTGCACGTTCTGCCGTTGTTTTCGAGGTACGCAATGCCGATCTATGAATTCGAGTGCAGCAGCTGTGCGAAGGTGTTCGAACGTCTGCAGAAATTGTCCGATGCCGATCCGGTGGATTGCCCTGAATGCGGCAAGCACACGCTCAAGCGGCGGCTGACGGCGCCCTCATTTCGCCTTGCCGGCAGTGGCTGGTACGAGACCGATTTCAAGAAGGACGGTGACAAGAAACGCAATCTCGTTGGCAAGGACGAGGCGCCTGCGGCGAAGGTCGAGTCCAAGGAAGCGCCTAAAGAAGCGCCTAAATCCGATGCTGCACCGGCAGCGCCGGCGGTGACCAAGCCAAAGGAAAGCCCGCCCCCCAGTGTCTGACGGGCGCGGTTGCCAATCGTTCATGCCCGTCGTCTAGACTCCGTGATCTTCACGCAAAAGGGAGAACGGCAATGAACAGATTAATTGGTGGCATGCTTGCTTTGGTTCTTTCCAGCGCCGCCGCTGTACCTGCGATGGCGCAGAACTATGGCAATCAGGATCGCGAGTGGCAGCCTGGTGCGGGCTGGGATCGGGATATCAACGTGCGCTGCGCCAGCGAGAGTTACAACTACAACATGTGCCTGGTCGACACCGGCCGTGGCAGTCAGGTACAGCTCGTGCGTCAGATTTCGGATACGCCCTGTGAGGAAGGCAACAACTGGGGCTTCAATCGCGCCGGTATCTGGGTCGACAAGGGTTGCGAAGGCCTGTTTCGCGTCGCGCGCCGCTGGCAGGGTGGTGACCGTGGATCGGACTACCGTCCGGCGCCGGCCTACGGCGGCGGCGGTGATTGGCGCCCAGATGCCAGTTTCAATCGCGCCATCCGCGTTCAGTGCGCGAGCCAGGGTTATCAGTACAACATGTGCCAGGTCGATACGGGACGTGGTAGCCGTGTCAGCGTAGAACGCCAGCTGTCCAAGACCCGCTGCGTACGAGGTCGGACCTGGGGCTACAATCGTGCCGGTATATGGGTTGATGGCGGCTGCGAAGCCATCTTCCGCCTCGATCGCCGCTGGCGCTGAGCGCAACTTGATTTAAAAACGCCCGCTTCACGCGGGCGTTTTTTTGACTGGCAATCTGCCACGCCAGCGGCTGCCTGCCGCGTTGACATTGCAGTGCAGCAACTTCCTCCGTAGCATTCCGCCTCTTGCCTCGCCCCCCCCCAGGGCATTCGCGGAGTTTCATGCGTACTCATTATTGCGGCCTCATCGACGACGCCCTGATAGATACCAACGTCGTCCTCTGTGGTTGGGTGGATACGCGGCGCGATCACGGTGGCGTGATCTTCATTGATCTGCGCGACCATGAAGGGCTGGTGCAGATCGTTGTCGACCCGGACAATGTGCCCGCCTTCAAGATTGCAAGCGAAATCGGTTACGAATACTGCCTGCGCGTCAGCGGCAGCGTGCGGCGGCGCGTCAGCGTGAATGATCGGGTCAAGACCGGCAACGTAGAAGTCTTGGCGGCGAGCATCGAAGTGCTCAACCCTGCGCGCGACTTGCCATTCGTGTTGCACGAGACAACCAACGAGGATCTCAAACTCCGCTATCGCTATCTCGACCTGCGCCGGCCCGACATGCAGCGTGCGATGCGCATGCGCACGCGCCTCGTGTCGGCGTTGCGCCGCTATCTCGATGAGCGCGGGTTCCAGGATATCGAGACGCCGATTCTGACCAAGGCAACGCCCGAGGGTGCGCGCGATTATCTGGTGCCCAGCCGCGTCCACGCGGGCGAGTTCTATGCCTTGCCGCAGTCGCCACAATTGTTCAAGCAACTGCTGATGGTGGCTGGCTTTGACCGCTATTACCAGATTGCGCGCTGCTTCCGCGACGAGGATCTGCGCGCCGATCGCCAGCCCGAATTCACCCAGCTCGACATGGAATTCGCGTTTGTCGAAGAGCGCGACGTGCAGGTCGTGGTCGAGGACATGATCCGCGCGATCTTCAAGGAAGTTGCTGAAGTCGATCTCGACGCGCAGTTTCCGCGCATGACGTACGCCGAGACGATGCGTCGCTACGGCTCGGACAAGCCGGATTTGCGCATTGCGCTCGAACTGGTCGATGTCGCCGAAATCGTCAGGCATGTCGAGTTCAAGGTGTTTGCCGAAGCGGCCAACGATTCCGAGGCGCGCGTCGCCGCGCTGCGTGTACCCGGCGGCGCGGAGCTGACCCGCAAGCAAATCGATGAACTCGCCTTGCATGCGGCAAAATACGGCGCCAGGGGTCTGGCGTGGATTCGGGTTGATGATCGTGCGAAAGGCCGCGAAGGCCTCAATTCGCCGATCGCGAAATTTCTCGACGATGCAACGCTCAACGCGCTGCTCGACAAGGTTGGTGCAGTCAGCGGCGATCTCGTGCTGTTTGGCGCCGGCGCGTACAGGACGGTTTCCGATTTCATGGGCGCGCTGCGACTGAAGGTCGGACGCGACCGCGGCTTGGTCGAAAACACGTGGAAGCCGTTATGGGTCGTTGATTTTCCGATGTTCGAATACGACGCTGGCGCGCAACGTTACGACGCTCTGCATCATCCGTTTACCGCGCCAAAGGTCGATGACGTCGCCGATCTGAAAGCGAACGCGAAGATCGCGGTCTCGCGCGGCTATGACATGGTCCTCAACGGCAACGAGATTGGTGGCGGCTCGATCCGCATCCATCGCCCTGAAATGCAGAGCGCGGTGTTCGATCTGCTCGGCATCAGCAAGGACGAAGCGCAGGCGAAGTTCGGCTTCCTGCTCGAAGCACTGAAATTCGGCGCGCCGCCGCATGGCGGCATCGCCTTCGGCATCGACCGCATTGCGGCGCTGATTGCCGGCACCGATTCGATCCGCGACGTGATCGCGTTCCCGAAAACGACCAGCGCGCAGGATTTGATGACCGCCGCACCTTCCACCGTGCCGGCGTCGCAATTGGCCGATCTTCATGTGCGCGTTGTCGAGCGCGAGAAGTCGTAGCGACACATCAGTGCTCCCACGAGGGCAATGCGAGCACCATGACCGAACACGTGATTCTTCTCCACGGCATCTGGATGCACAGCATCACGCTGCAGCCGCTTGCGCGACACTTGCGCAGCGCCGGGTACGCCGTCGAAACCTTCGACTATGCGAGCGTGTTCGGCGGTATCGAGCCTGCCATCGCGCGGGTACGCGACCGCCTGCGAGCGATCCCTGCGGAACAGGTGCATCTGGTGGGTCACAGCCTCGGGGCGCTGGTTGCGCTTGAGGCCGTGCGCGGCATGCGCAAACTGCCGCGCGGGCATGTCGTGTGCCTGGGTCCACCACTGCGCGGAAGTGCCGTCGCGCGCAGCATGGCGAGTGTTCCGGGCGGGCGCTGGTTGCTCGGGCACAGCGCTGCACCCTTGCTCGATGGCATTGATGCGTGGACGAGCACGCGCCGTGTCGGTGTGATTGCGGGAAAAGTGCCGTTTGGGCTCGGTCTCGTGGTCGAATCCCTCGCGTCTCCGCACGACGGAACGGTAGCGGTCGCCGAGACACGGTTGCCCGGCATCGCCGATCACTGCACGGTTGCAGCCACTCACACCGGGTTGCTGTTTTCAGCGGAAGTGGCCGATCTGACGCTCGCGTTCCTGCGCGATGGCCGCTTCGGCAAAGCGGCATGAGCGCCACGGTCATGCTGGTAGAATCCGCACATCGCGCTCCTGGGCATTCCCGATGCAATGCAACGTGTGCGATCCGGCGAACGAGCCGATGAATGCGAAGCGCCCGCGGCATCCGGCGACCAGCCGCTCAATCCTTGCTGGCGCGACGCGACTCGATTTTGCGGCGGTCGGACAGTGAGCGCCGCAGTGTCTGTGCCCACTTCCGATTCCCGGCTTTCGATTCCCGGCTTTACTACCCGCATCATCGGCATCGATCCGGGTAGCCAGCGCACCGGTGTCGGCATCATCGATGTCGATGCGACCGGCAAGTCGCAACACGTGTTCCACGCCGCGCTCAATCTTCTGGGTAACGACAGTTTCGCGGCACGCCTCAAGCAGCTCTTTGCCGAACTGGGTGCAATCGTCGACGAATATGCACCGCACGAAGCGGCCATCGAACGGGTGTTCATGGCACGCAACCCCGATTCGGCATTGAAGCTCGGTCAGGCGCGAGGCGCTGCGATCTGCGCCATCGTTCACCGCGATATCGGCGTCACCGAATATGCGGCACGCGAGGTCAAGCAAGCGGTTGTCGGCACCGGCTCGGGCGACAAGCGCCAGGTACAACACATGGTCGGCATCCTGTTGAATCTTTCCGGTCGCCTGCAGGCCGACGCGGCCGACGCGCTGGCAATCGCGCTGGCGCATGCGCATACGCGCGCAAGTGTCCTGCGCGTTGGCATTCCACGCAGTGCATGGCGGCGACGGCGATGATCGGCCGGCTCAAAGGCATCCTGGTCGCCAAACAGCCACCGTGGATCGTGGTCGATGTGGGCGGGGTTGGATATGAACTCGAAGCGCCGATGTCGACGTTCTTCGACTTGCCCGAGCTTGGCCGCGAAGTGAACCTGTGCACGCACTACGCGGCGAAGGAAGACACGGTCGTGTTGTACGCATTCCTGCGCGATGCCGAACGCAGTCTGTTCCGCACTTTGCAGAAAGTCAGCGGTGTCGGCGCGAGGATTTCGCTGGCGGTGTTGTCCGCGGTCAGCGTGGACGATTTTGCGCGCCTGGTGCAGACCGGCGATCTCGCCGCGTTGACGCGCATTCCGGGCGTTGGCAAGAAGACGGCCGAACGCATGGTGATCGAACTGCGCGATCGCGTTGACGGTTTGAGCAGCGGCCTACCCGGCATGTCGCGCGGCGCAGTCGCCCACGATCCGGTCAGCGAGGCAACTGTTGCATTGCAGACGCTCGGTTACAAACCGGCCGAAATCGCGCGCCTGGTGCGCGATGCGACCGCGCCCGGCGACAGCGCCGAAGACATTATCCGCAAGGCTCTCAAGGCGGCCTTGCGTTGAACATCAGCCGGGACTGCATGTGATGAACGACGAAACAGTTAGTGACACCGCGCCGGCAACCCGCATGCGTACGCTCGTGCTGGGCGCGATCGGCGTTGTCTATGGCGACATCGGCACCAGTCCGCTCTACACCATCCGGCAAACCTTCGGTACCAACGGTGTATCGCCGACCACGCCGCATGTGCTTGGCATCCTGTCGCTGGTGTTCTGGGCATTGATCCTGGTGGTCTCGGTCAAGTACGCGAGTTTCATCATGCGAGCCGACAACAAGGGCGAAGGCGGCATCATGGCGCTGACCGCGCTGGCACAACGCAGCGTGCGCTCGAGCCAGCGCGCGCGCTGGTGGATCGTGATGCTTGGCCTGTTCGGTGCCGCGCTTTTTTTCGGCGATGGCGTGATCACGCCGGCGATCTCGGTGCTGGGCGCGGTCGAGGGCCTGGAGATCCTCGCGCCGGGTCTGAAGCACTGGGTGGTGCCGATTTCGGCGGTGATCATCGTGCTGCTTTTTTCTTTTCAGAATCGCGGAACCGGCAAGGTCGGCGCGGTGTTCGCGCCGATCATGGTGCTGTGGTTCGTCACGCTTGCCGTTCTGGGCATCTGGCATATTGCGCAAAATCCCTTTGTCCTGCGCGCACTGTCGCCTTACTACGCGATCGAATTTTTCCTGCATGCGCGATGGACCGCGTTCTTCGCGCTCGGCTCGGTGATCCTCGCCATTACCGGCGCCGAAGCGCTGTATGCCGACATGGGCCATTTTGGCAAGAAGCCGATCCGCTATTCGTGGTTCGCCTTCGTGCTGCCGGCACTGGTGCTGAACTATTTCGGACAGGGCGCGCTATTGATCGCCAATCCGGTTGCGTCCGCCAATCCGCTGTTCCTGATGGTGCCGCCGATGCTGCTGGTGCCGATGCTGGTCCTCGCCACTGCCGCGGCCGTGATCGCCTCGCAGGCCGTGATTTCCGGCGCATTCTCGGTGACCCGTGAGGCGATCCAGCTTGGTTTCCTGCCGCGCATGCAGGTGCGTCACACCTCACGCGAACAGAAGGGGCAGATCTATTTGCCGTGGATCAACCGCATGCTGCTGGTGCTCACGCTCGCCGTGGTGATTGGCTTCAAATCGTCGGACAACCTCGGCGCGGCCTACGGCATTGCCGTGGTCGGAACGATGACGATTGATTCGATGCTGGTGATGATCGTGTTCCGTCGCATGTGGCAATGGACCCGTCCGCGTGTGGCGGCGGTTGGAGTGCTGTTCCTGTTTGTCGATCTGTCGTTCCTTACCGCAAACGCGGACAAGGTCGAACACGGTGGCTGGTTTCCGCTCGTGCTCGGGGCCGCCATTTTCATGCTGATGACAACCTGGCGTCGCGGACGTCAATTGGTCATGCGCGAGATCAAGCAAAGTGGTCTGGCGCTGGAACCGTTCATCACCTCGATCGTCGCGCACCCGCCGTTGCGCGTGCCGGGCACCGCGGTATTCCTGACCGCGAACGACGCGGCGGTACCGCACGCGCTGCTGCACAACCTCAAGCACAACAAGGTACTGCACGAACGCAACGTGATCCTCACCGTGGAGACGGTCGAGACGCCCGTCGCCGAGCAAAACGAGCGCACCAGCGTCGAATCGCTGGGTGACAATTTCTACAAGCTGATTCTACGTTTTGGTTTCGTCGAGGATCCCGATGTTCCGCAAACGTTGCTCACGATCGGACAATGCGGCCTGCCGTTCGATCTGATGGACACGACCTTCTTCCTCAGCCGCGAAAGCATCGTCGCGACCGATCGCCCCGGCATGGCGCTGTGGCGCGACAAGGTATTCGCCTTCATGCAACGCAATGCTATTCCGGCGACGGCGTTCTTCCAGATTCCGGGCAATCGCTTGGTCGAGTTGGGAACGCAGGTGGAGATTTAGGGCAGCGCCGAGGCGAGGGCCGACGTCTGAAAAGCGGCTCGATGCAGACGCATGGTTCATTCGCGCTGCCCTTTGTTCCCGCTGAAACCCGCATAATTCGCGGTGCCGCCCCATCCCTCAGCCCTCAGCCCTCAGCCCAAAAAATGACGGATCGCCTCATCTCTACCACTGCAGCCAGCGACGACGATCTCATCGAGGCCACGATTCGCCCGCAGCGATTGAGCGAATACCTCGGTCAGGAAGTGGTCAAGGAGCAGCTTTCGATCTACATCGAGGCGGCGCGCGGCCGTGGCGAAGCACTCGACCATGTGCTGATCTTCGGGCCGCCGGGGCTTGGCAAGACCACGCTCTCGCATGTGATCGCCAACGAGCTTGGGGTGAATCTGCGTTCGACCTCGGGCCCGGTGCTGGAGCGCCCCGGCGATCTTGCCGCGCTGCTGACCAACCTGCAGCCGCGCGATGTGTTGTTCGTCGACGAGATCCATCGCCTGTCGCCAATCGTCGAGGAAGTGCTGTATCCGGCCCTGGAAGATTTTCAGATCGACATCATGATCGGCGAAGGGCCGGCTGCACGTTCGATCAAGCTCGATCTGCCGCCCTTCACCTTGATCGGCGCCACCACGCGCGCAGGTCTGTTGACCGCGCCGCTGCGCGACCGTTTCGGCATCGTGCAACGGCTGGAGTTCTACACGACGTCCGAACTGACCGCGATCGTGCGTCGTGCGGCGAAGATTCTCGCCATCGCCTGCGACGCCGAAGGCGCGGTCGAGATCGCGCGCCGCGCACGCGGTACCCCGCGCATTGCCAATCGCTTGTTGCGCCGCGTGCGCGATTTCGCGCAAGTACGCGCCGATGGCACCATCACCGCAGCCGTCGCGGCCGCGGCACTGGACATGCTGAAAGTCGACGCGCAAGGATTCGATGCGCTCGATCGGCGCCTGCTCACCCTGATCATCGAGAATTTCGACGGGGGCCCGGTCGGCGTCGAATCGCTGGCGGCCGCACTTTCCGAAGAGCGCGGCACCATCGAGGATGTGCTCGAACCGTTCCTGATCCAGCAGGGTTATCTCGTGCGCTCCGCGCGTGGACGCATGGTCACGCGCAAGGCGTTTGCGCATCTGGGATTCAAGCCGCCGCAGCGCGCGGGAGTCGAAGATTTGTTTGTCCAGGAGTGTGCGAACGAGAAGCAGGAATCGGGAATCGGGGACAAAGCGTGAAGCCTCGCTCCATGCAACCGGCCGTGGTCGATTCCTCAAACACGAACGACGGCATCCGGCCTGTAAAATCCGATTCACCGACCTTCACCTTCCCGGTGCGTGTCTACTGGGAAGATACCGACGCTGGCGGTGTCGTCTACCATGCGCGATATCTGCACTTTCTTGAACGCGCGCGCACGGAATGGCTGCGCGCTGCAGGTTTCGGCCAGCAGCGTCTGCGCGATGAAGCGGGCATCGTGTTCGTCGTGCATCACATGGAACTTTCCTTCAACGCGCCGGCACGGCTCGACGATATGCTGATCGCCACGGTCACGCCCGGCGTGCTGCGCAGCGCCAGTTTCACCGTCGCGCAGAACCTCACGTGCGCGCCCGATGTCAAACCACTGCTGCAGGCGCAGGTGCGTATCGCCTGTCTCGATGCGGCGCGCTTTCGCCCCTGTCCCATTCCCGATTATTTGCTGCAAGAGATCGCCAAAACATGAACTCAGACATGAACATCCTGGCCCTGGTCCTCAACGCGAGCGGGTTTGTCAAACTCGTGCTGGCGGTGCTGTTCGGGTTTTCCTTCGCCTCGTGGATGATTATCTGGCGCAAGCAGCAACTGATCAGTCGCGCCAACGCAAGCGCGGATGAATTCGAGGAGCGCTTCTGGTCGGGCGCCGATCTGGCCGGATTGTTCAAGGACATCACCGGCAGCGGCGAACGCGTGACCGCGAGCGGCGCGATTTTCGAGGCCGGCTTTCGCGAGTTTGCGCGCTTGCGCCAACGCCGCGGTCTTGATTCGCGCGCCTTGCTCGAAGGTGCGCAGCGCGCCATGCGGGTCGCCGCCACCCGCGAAGTGGACCGGCTCGAAACGGGACTGGAGTTTCTTGCCAATGTCGGTTCGATCAGTCCGTATATCGGCTTGCTCGGTACGGTGTGGGGCATCATGAGTGCGTTTCAGGGCCTCGCCAACGTCAAGGAAGCGACCATCGCGATGGTGGCTCCCGGTATTTCAGAAGCGCTCGTGGCAACTGCGATGGGTCTGATTGCCGCTATCCCGGCGTCGTGGGCGTACAACCGCTTCTCGACCAAGCTCGAACGCTTGAGCTTGCGCTACGACACCTTTGTCGAAGAATTTTCCTCGATCCTCGCGCGTCAGGCGCATCTGGACGACGGCGCGTGAACCCCGCCCGTCATTCGCTCGCGTTGGAGTCTCTCGATGGCCTACGGTAGAACGCGCAAACGCCGCAAGTTGAAGGCGGAAATCAATGTCGTGCCGTATATCGACGTGATGCTGGTGTTGCTGATCATCTTCATGGTGACCGCGCCGCTGCTCAATCTCGGCGTCGATATCCAGTTGCCGCAATCGGCCGCCAAGGCGATCCAGAACGACAAGGAGCCAGTGGTGGTCAGTGTCGATGCGAAGGGCGAAATGTTCCTGACCCTGGGTACGAGCAAGCGCGATCCAATCGACGCCGACACCCTAGTCAAGAAAGTTTCAGCATTCATCCGCGAGAATCCACAGGTACCGGTGCTGGTTGCCGGCGACCAGCACGCGGATTACGGAAAAATCTACCAGGCGATGGTGGTGTTGCAGTCGGCGGGCGTGCCGAAGGTTGGCTTGATGAGCCAGCCGGTACAAGCGAGCGAGGCGCGCTAGGCTCGATGGAGAGCTTCGGCGACAAGCTGCGCGCATTCGGATTTGCGCTTGCCCTGCATGTTCTGGCGATCCTGCTGATGGTGGTCGGTCTGTGGTGGACGCATGAAACGCGGCCGGTGACGATGCCAGGACCGGTGATCGAGGCAACGCTGGTAGGCCCGACGGCGGCGCCGAAGGCACATTCGGGCGCGAGCAAACCGACGCCGCCGAAACCGGCGCCAGCGCCGCTCAAGCCCGAACCGCCCAAACCGGAGCCTGCGCAACCGCAACCACCCGCCCCCAAAGTCGTCAAGGAAACCCCTGCCGAAGTGCAACATCAGGATGCGATCGAACGCGAACGCGTTACCGCGCTGGCTACCGAAAAGGCCGAGCAGGAAAAGAAGGAGCAAGAGGAAAAGCATCATCAGGAGCAGGTGCTGCTCGATGAACAGAAAGAACGCAAGCTCAAGGAAGAACAGCAAAAGCAGTTGACCGACATCAAGAAACAACGTGAAGCGGCCGACAAGAAAGTAAAACTCGAACAGGAGCGACTGGCGCAACTGGAAGATCGCAACCAGCAAAAGGCCGAACAACGGGCGACGCCCGCTGCCGAGCAGGAGGCGCCGGTAGCCACGACCGGTGCAAACGGCAAGGATACGGATCTGGCCGCGCGTTATTCTGCTGCCATCCAGGCAGCGGTGACGCAAAGCTGGAATCGGCCCGAAGGCGTGTCACCGGGTATTCGCTGCGATATCCACATCGTGCAGATACCCGGCGGCGACGTGATAGGCGTCACCGTAGGTTCGCCGTGCAACGCCGATCCGATCACGCGTAACACGATCGAACAGGCGGTCAGGAAGGCGGCTCCATTACCCTATCAAGGCTACGAAAAAGTTTTTGAACGCAATATCAATTTTCACTTCAAATACGACGGAGACGGCGGATGACGATGTTCAAACGAATCAGGGTTCGCGCGGTGCTGGCGCTGTTCGGCTGCCTCATCGGTTCGGCGGTGTTCGCGCAGGGCCTCGATATCGATATCGTCAACGGCACCGCAAGTGCATTGCCGATTGCCGTGGTGCCGTTCGGTTTCGAGGGCACCAGCGTGCCGCCGGAGGTCAATCCGGGCGACGTGATTCGCGCCGATCTGGCGCGCTCGGGCCAGTTTCGCGCGCTGCCCAAAACCGACATTGTCGAATTCCCGACGCGCCAATCCGAGGTGAAGTTCGCGACCTGGCGTCTGCTCAAGCAGGACTATCTGGTCGTTGGCCGCATGTCCGATAGCGGCAATGGCGAGGTGCGGGTTGAATACGAGTTGTTCGATGTAGCCAAGCAACAGTCGATCGCCAGTGGCGCGATCAGCGGTCAGCGCAGCGGCCTGCGCGACATCGCGCATCAGATCGCCGACGTCATCTACGAGAAGATTCTCGGCGTGCGCGGTGCATTCCGCACTCGAATCGCCTACATCACGGCGCTCGGGTCGCCACCCAACTATCAATACGCGTTGATGGTCGCCGATTCGGATGGCTACAACCCGCAGACCGTGGTGCGTTCGCGCGAGGCGTTGCTGTCGCCCACGTGGTCGCCGGATGGACAGAAGATCGCCTACGTTTCGTTCGAGAGCGGCAACTCGACAATCTATGTGCAGGATCTTGGCACCGGTTCGCGCCAGGTCGTGTCGAACAGCCGGGGCATCAACAGTGCGCCTTCGTTTTCCCCGGATGGCAGGCGTCTGGCCATGAGTTTGTCCAAGGGCGGCAATCCGGATATCTACATCATGGATCTGGGCAACCGCCAGTTGACCCAGATCACGAAGCATTTTGCGATCGATACCGAACCGTTCTGGGCGCCGGACGCGCAAACCCTGTATTTCACCTCCGATCGCTCCGGCAAACCGCAGATTTATCAGGTATCGGCGGGCGGTGGCGAGCCGACTCGGGTAACGTTCCAGGGCCAGTACAACGCAAGTCCCAGCGTCGTTGACGCCAAGGGCCTCAAGCTCGCAATGGTGCAGGGCAGCGGAAACGTGTATCGTATCGCTATCCTTGACCGGGCGACGAATCAGTACACGCTGGTGTCGCCGGGTAGCCAAGATGAAGCCCCGAGTTTTGCCCCCAACGGAAGCATGTTGCTGTATGCCGCGAGTGAAGGCTCGCGCGGTGTGCTGTATGCGGTTTCGGCCGATGGGCGTGTGCGACAGCGGCTTGGACTTACCGAAGGTGATGTGCGTGAACCCTCGTGGGGACCGTTCCGCCATCGTTGATTCAGGAAAGGGGGGAGATCATGCAGATCTTCCCGGTCCAGTGGCAAAGGTATCCGCCGGACTCGGTTTTCGTCGAATCGAGCATGCTTGATTCACGAGCAATGCCTTCTGCATTGCGCGAGGAGGCCGCCTCTGACGAGAGTGGCCCGTTGCAAAAAGAATGGCCTTGAATGGCCTGGCTTGGCGTGAATTGCGTCGAGTCCATGTTCGATAAACCTGCCCAGAAGAAGGGAAACAAAATGAAAAATATTGCCCGTATTGCACTTTCAGTATTGCTCGTTGCCGGTGTCTCCGCCTGCGCGAAGAAAACCGTCAAGCCAGCCCCGGCCGTGATCGACAACACCCCATCGTCGACCTCCACCGAGCGCATGGAAACCTCCGGGCGCTACACGCGCGACAGCCTCGACTCCGATTCCTGCCTGCGCCAGCGCGTGGTTTATTTCGACCTCGACAAGAGCGAGATCAAGCCGGAATTCCAGGCTCAGATCGCCTGTCATGCCGAGTATCTCAAGCAATTCCCGCAGTCGCGCGTGACGCTGGAAGGCAATACCGATGAGCGCGGTTCGCGCGAATACAACCTCGGCCTCGGCGAGCGTCGTGGCAATGCGGTGCAGGGTGCGCTGAGCGCAGCCGGTGCCTCGTCGTCGCAACTCAATGTCACCAGCTACGGCGAAGAGCGTCCGGTCTGCCGCGAACACGGTGAATCGTGCTGGTCGAAGAATCGTCGCGTCGAGATTGTCTACACCGCTAAATAAGCAGCACGAAGCAACATGATGATGCGCCTCCAAGCGAGTGCAGTGGCCGCGGCAGCCGTCATGGCTGCCGTTGTCGCATGCGCCATACCGGCATATGCGCAAACCGAGCGTCTGTCGCTGTCCGAACGCGTTGATCGGCTCGAACATCAGACGAGTGCGCAAGGCGATAATGGCGGTGCGGTGGGTCTGGTCAACCAGATCTCCGCACTGCAGTCTCAAGTGCAGTCGCTGCAGGGTCAGGTCGAGGAGCTAAAACACGCGCTCGACGAATCGAAGCAGCGCAGCAAGGACCAATACATCGATCTGGATTCGCGCATCGGACGGCTTGAAGGACACGGCGGTGGTTCCGCGCCGCCTGCCGTCGCCGCGCGCGATGTGCCGCAAAGCAATCAGCCACCGGATGTCGATCTGGGCGGCCAAGCAAGAAACCTGCCGCCGCCGCGTGCGTCGGAAATCAACGGCGACAACGTCGGCGACCTGACGGCGGAGGATCGGGCTGCCGGCGTCCAAGCGCCAGCGAACGCTGACGACCTCAATCCTCGGGCTGCCCGTGACAATGCTGCTGCCGCTAATCCTGCGGCGGAAACCGCTGCCTATAACGAGGCATTTGCGGCGCTCAAGGACGGCCGCTATGCGGAATCGGCCCGAGCCTTTCAGGCTTTCATCGATCAGTACCCCAATAGCGAACTGACCGGCAATGCGTATTACTGGCTGGGCGAGTCGTATTACGTCACCCAGAATTACACGATCGCCGAGCAATCGTTCCAGACCTTGCTCAAGCGGTATCCTGACAGCCAGAAAGCGCCCGATGCGCTGCTCAAAGTTGGCTACAGCCAGTACGAGCTCAAGCAATGGGATGCAGCCGAGGCCACGTTGAATCAGGTCGTGCAGACGTACCCCGACACGACCGTGGCGCGTCTGGCACAAGGGCGCCTGCGCGCGTTGAAAATGGAAAACCGGCACTGATAGACATGTCGACGGTCGCCGCCACCGAGGCCATGGCGCCAGGTGACGCCGACGACACTCCAGCCGCCGCCGCAGCCGTCGTCGAACAGCGACTACGCATCAGCGAAATCTTCCATTCGCTGCAAGGTGAAGCCGATGCAGTTGGCTGGCGTACGGTCTTCGTGCGCTTGACCGGTTGTCCGCTGCGCTGCGTGTGGTGTGATACCGCCTATGCATTTCACGGTGGTCATTGGGTGACCATTGCCGACGTTTTGGCGCAAGTCGCCATCCATTCTGTGCGGCATGTTTGCGTGACGGGCGGCGAGCCGCTGGCACAGAAACGCTGCCTGCAGTTGCTCGCGCAACTGTGTGACGCGGGCTACGAAGTTTCGCTGGAAACCTCCGGATCGCTCGATGTGGCCGAGGTCGATCCGCGGGTGCGCAAGGTCGTCGATCTGAAAGCGCCGGGGTCCGGCGAAGACGCGCGCAATCTGTGGACGAATCTGCAGCACCTGACGCCGCGCGACCAGCTCAAGATCGTGGTGGCCGATCGCGCAGATTACGAATGGGCGCGCGCCCGGGTCGACGAATACGCGCTCGATGGCCGTTGCCAAGTCCTGGTTTCGCCCGTGCATGGGCACCTCGCGCCGCGTGACCTGGCCGAATGGATTCTCAGCGATCGTCTGCCGGTACGCATGCAGATGCAGATGCACAAGCTGTTGTGGGGCGAGACGCCGGGACATTGAAGCCACGAATCAGAATTCGGATTAAAAGGCTCCGCGTCCCGGCGCAGGCCCGGAACCGGTGTCTTGGTTTGAATGCGTAATAGATCCCTGACCTCGGCGTTCGCGGGAGCGAAGACAATCATCGACTAATCGTCGTTGCGCGGCCGTCGTTTCCCTTCCACCTCAACCCTCAATTCCCGGCATGTCGTCCACAATCACGCGCAACGCTGTCGTCCTCGTCTCGGGCGGCATGGATTCAGCCGTCACCCTCGCGCTCGCACGCGAGCGGGGTTTCGTCTGCCACGCGCTCAGTGTGGACTACGGTCAACGTCATCATTCCGAACTGGAGGCCGCGCGCCGCGTCGCCCTCGCCCTCGGGGCATGCGCGCACAAGACGGTCACGGTCGACCTGCGCAGCATTGGCGGCTCCGCGCTGACGGACGACATCGCCGTGCCCGACGACGGCGGCAGCGGCATTCCGATCACCTACGTGCCTGCGCGCAACACGATCATGTTGTCGATTGCGCTCGGCTGGGCCGAAGTACTGGGCGCGCAGGAAATCTTCTGCGGCGTCAATGCCGTCGATTACTCCGGCTACCCCGATTGCCGACCCGCCTTCATCGCGGCGTTCGAACAGCTTGCGAACGTCGCCACCAAGGCTGCCGTCGAAGGCACTGCACTGCGCATCCACGCGCCGCTGATGAATCTCGGCAAGGCGGACATCGTGCGCGAAGGTTTGCGCCTCGGAATCGATTTTGCAGCGACGGTGTCGTGCTACCAGGCTGATGGCGAAGGGCGTGCCTGCGCTCACTGCGATGCCTGCCGGCTGCGCGCTGATGGCTTCGCTGGCGCTGGAGTCGCCGATCCGACACGCTACCGTTGACGCCTCAACGCAGGTAAACTTCGCGCCCCCGCGTGCGCTTTATGTCCGTGCCACTCGCCGGAAACGGCATCGAAGGTGCGTCACACGCGATGGCGCAACTGGATACAAACTTGGGGCCGTTAGCTCAGCGGTAGAGCAGTAGACTTTTAATCTATTGGTCGATGGTTCGATCCCATCACGGCCCATCAATCTTCCGCGCCATTCTCGGAATTGCGCAACCTCCGAAAAACAGTGCACCTGCCGACTGCAACTTTGGCTGCGCATGATTCCGCGCGCGCCATTGACGTCCGTTGCTCCGCAACAGGACATTTGCAAGCGAGGCGACATCCGCGGCCGTGTGCGGCCCGCGTGTAGCGTTCTTCCGTGACTTATTGAAATAGACGTCTAGAAGTCTATACGGCTATTGACGACGGCAGAGGGCACGGCTAGAGTTCACCGCACTGCTCATCAAGACCGGCTGAGGGACAGGCCCTTTGACGCCGGGGCAACCT
>JBDUED010000037.1:0-16703 GCA_040002595.1 Dokdonella sp.
AGTGTTGAAGCGGTCGCGCGGCAAGTACACCAGACACGAATAAAAACGGCCGTACTTGTCGCGGCGCACGAACAGGCGCGTGCGCGGACGTTCGCGCAAAGCGAGGATGCCGATCGCGGTTGAGGACAATTCCTCGTCGCTGCATTGAAACAATTCATCGCGCGGCAGCAGCTCGAGAACATGGCGCAAGGCCTTGCCCGAATGCGATTCGCGACGCAGGCCCGACCGCTGCATCACGGCCTCGACCTTGCGCCGCACCAGCGGCACGTCTTGCGGTCGAGCCATGTACGCATTTGTCGTGAACAAGCCGAGAAAACGTTCCTCGGCAATTGGCACGCCGGCCGCGTCGAAGCTCAGCACCCCGATGTAATCCATGTAACCTGGCCGATGCACGCCGGCGCGTGCATTGGTCTTGGTCAGGATGATCGCGTCCATGGATCCTGACTGCGGCAGGTTCTTGGCCACCAGGCTGCGCAGCGAACGCGGTGCTATCGATCGTTCCAGGCCGCGCAGGATGCCGAGACCGGAACCCTCGACCGCTTGCAGCACCTCGTCGCTGCCGCTTTTTACGACGCGATACTCGCGGCAACCAAGAAACGTGAAATTGTCGTCGGCCGCCCAGCGCAGAAAATCCTGCGCCTCGGCAATGCCGGCGGCGTCCACAGGCATCGGTCGACGCGCGAGATCGTCGGCCAGCGTCAACATGCGCTCGCGCATCTCCTTCCAGTCGACCACGCTGGCGCGTACGTCGTCGAGCGCGGTGAGAATTGTTTGGGTGAGACGTTGCAGTTTTCCCGCATCGGCGACGCGTTCGACCTCGAAATGCATGATCGATTCCGGTGCGCCGATGAGGCTTGCCGTGGTATCGATACCCGTCAGGCGGCCTTGGGGGTCGCGTGCGATGCGCAACACCGGATGGATGACCGCGTGAACTTCCAGCCCTTCCTGGGCGATGGCCATACCCACGGAATCGACGAGGAAGGGCATGTCGTCGGTAACCACCTGCACCAGCGTGCGCGTGGAACTGAAGCCATCGTGCACAAAATCCGGATTGAACACCCTGACCTTGGCGCTGCCCGGCTCGCGCTCATGCACGAAGGCCGCCACGCCCCTCACCACAGCGCTCCATGCAGCGGCATCGCGAACCGCAAGTTCCTCGGCGGTGACATGACGCAGAAATTCGCTCGCAAGCACCAGCGCGTCGTGTAATTGGGTGGCGCGGAGCTCGCTCGACAGATGGGCGAGAATTGGATCGACGAGCGTGCCGGACACGGCGCCTTGAGCGGTCATGTGGAGGTCCGAAGGAAGAAAATAGCGATGCGCAAAGGATACGCCCCGGGGTCCGTGGAATCCATACACTGGGCCGAGCGTACGCTGAAAACGCAGGTTTCTCGGCCGCCTGACGCATGGGGAGTTGCGCGCACAGTGGGCGCGCGAACTTGCCTCTCCATTTTTCAGTCTCGCAGCAGAGGCCGTGATGCGCACTTTCCGACAGGCGACCCGGATGCCCGCGTCTGTGTTGAAACGCCTTGCGGCCCGTTTTGTAATGTCGCCTTTGGAACGCGTTTGAAGATTCCGGCAAATAATCCGCACGGAAAACTTTTGCGTTGAACCAGGCATTTTGCACGCTGGTTCCTTGCGCGCACACCGCGCCTTGGTGCGCGATGCATTTGCATTTTGCGACAATGGCAGTTCAGCGGATGACAATTTCTATACCGACCGGTATAGTCACGCCGCTTGCGAGCCCACACAGACCACGCGTCCAGTAGTTGCTGGGGCTGGGGTGGACCTGCTCCATACGGCGCATCCGTGCGGCGACATCGATAGCCGCCTTCCGTTCAAGACATCGCCGAACAAAAAGGAAGATTCCACGATGATGGGGCACAACGCATTGATCCGCCTGTTCGGTTTCGTGCTGTTCGCAATGGTCGCAGGTGGCTGCGGAAAATCGACGTCACCGCCGCCGCAGATGCCGCCACCCGAAGTGGGTGTGGTAATCGCTCACGCCACCGCGGTGCCGCTCGTGCAGGAACTGGTTGGCCGACTTTCGGCCGTGCGCAGCGCCGATGTGCGCGCGCGCGTCGCAGGCGTCCTGCAGAAGCGGGTCTACACCGAAGGCAGTGACGTTAAGCAAGGCCAGGTCATGTTCAAGATCGATCCTGCACCGCTGCAGGCGACCTTGAATGCGCAAATGGCGAACCTCGCCGCCGCACAAGCGACCTACACCAACAATCATATCGCGGCCGAGCGTGCACGGTCGGTTGGTACCAAAGGCTTCATTTCCAAAGCGGATGTCGATACCGCCAACGCCGCAGAGCGCACTGCGGCAGCTACGGTCAAGCAGGCACAGGCAAACGTGGAATCGGCAAAGATCAATCTGGGCTATGCCGACGTGACCGCACCCATCGCCGGACGCGCCGGCCAGCAGCAGGTGACCGAAGGTGCGTTGGTCGGCCAGGGCGATGCGACCTTGCTGACCACGATCGACCAGATCGACTCGCTATACATCAACTTCAGCCAGGCAGTCGGCACGCTCGATGCGGAGCGTCAGGGCGCTGCGAACGGCCACGTACAATTGTTCGACCAGGACAAGGCCAAGGTGGAATTGCTGCTCCCCGATGGCAGCACGTACGCGCACGCCGGCAGCCTCGACTTTTCGGCCACCCGCGTGGATCCCACGACGGGCGCGGTCACGCTGCGCGGCGTGGTGCCCAATCCCGACCACGCCCTGCTACCCGGCATGTATGTGACCGTTCGTTTGACCCGCGGCGAGCTGACGCATGCATGGCTGGTGTCGCAACTTGCGGTTCAGCGCGACAGCCAGGGCGCATTCGTGTTCGTGGTTGGCCCGGATGACAAGGTGGTGCAAAAGTGGATCAAGGCCGACTCGCTGCGTGGCGAAAACTGGATCGTGATGGATGGGCTGGCTGACGGTGACCAGATCGTCGTCTCGGGCGTACAGAAGGTAAAACCCGGTGAATCGGCGAAGCCTACTCCGTGGAAGGGCGGTGCACAGGACGCTGCGGGAAACTCAGGTGCGCCCGGCGCAGCGACCACGCCCGCTCCGCCGAAAGCGAAGTAACCGGACCCCGACATGCCTAATTTCTTCATCGATCGGCCGATCTTCGCCTGGGTCGTCGCTATCCTGATCACGTTGGGAGGCGCGATTGCGATCCGCGGTCTTGGCGTTGAATCGTATCCGGCGATTGCCCCACCGCAGGTCGTGGTCAGCGCGTTTTACCAGGGCGCCGACGCGGCGACCGTCGAGAAGACCGTGACCCAGGTCATCGAGCAACAGCTTAACGGCATCGATCACCTCGTATCCTTCAGTTCATCGTCGAGCGGCAACGGCAGTTCCTCGGTCAGTTTGACCTTCGCCCCGGGCACCGACCCCGACACCGCCCAGGTGCAGACGCAGAACAAGGTCGCCCTTGCTACCCCGCGGTTGCCCGCCGAAGTCGCCCAGCAGGGTGTCATCGTCTCCAAGGTCAATGCCGGTTTCCTGATGGTCGGCATGCTCAAGTCCGACGACGGGCGACTTGATTCGGCTGCGCTGAACAACCTGCTCGCCTCGCGCGTTCTGGATCAGATCCAGCGCGTCCCGGGCGTTGGCAGCGCGACCCAGTTCGGTTCCGAATATGCGATGCGGATCTGGCTCAATCCGGACAAGCTGCATGGCTACAACCTCTCCGCTGCGCAGACGCTCAATGCCGTGCGCGGGCAGAACGTGCAGATTGCCGCAGGATCTCTCGGCGCAGCACCAGCGACCAAGGACAACGCCTTCACCGCGACGGTAACCGCCGAAAGCCGGTTCTCGTCGGCAGAGCAGTTCGAGAATATCGAGTTGCGCACAAACAGCGATGGTACGACGGTGCGCCTGAAGGACGTCGCTCGCGTCGAGCTTGGCCCTTACACCTACGGCCACAATGTGAGCTACAACAACCAGCCAGTCGCCGGTTTCGCCGTGCAACTGAGCTCCGGCGCGAATGCGCTCGGCGTCGCCCAAGCCGTAAAGGCCAAGCTGACCGAAATGCAGCCCAGCTTCCCGCAGGGCGTCTCATGGTTTGTGCCGTACGACACCAGTGACTTCATCACGCTGTCGGTCGAAGAAGTTGTGAAGACACTGATCGAGGCGATCGTTCTGGTGTTCCTGGTGATGCTGATATTTCTGCAGAACCTGCGCGCGACGGTGATCGCCGTACTGGTGATTCCGGTTGCGCTGATGGGCGGCTTTCTCGGCATGTGGGCGGTCGGTTTCACGATCAACCAGCTCAGTCTTTTTGGCATGGTTCTCGCGATCGGCATCGTTGTCGACGATGCGATCGTCGTGATCGAGAACGTCGAACGCATCATGACCGAGGAAGGGCTCTCGCCGAAGGACGCGACGCGCAAGGCGATGGGCCAGATAAGCGGTGCGGTGGTCGCAATCGCAGTCGTGCTGATGGCCGTGTTCATCCCGAGCGCGATGCAAGCGGGCAGCGTTGGCGAGATCTACCGGCAATTCGTGCTGACGATCGCAATCTCCACCGGTTTTTCCGCGTTCCTTGCGCTCGCCTTCACGCCTGCGTTGTGCGCGACGCTGCTCAAGCCTGTGCACGAAGAGCACAAGAACATCGTGTTCCGCAAGTTCAACGACGTATTCACCTGGGCGCAAAGCACCTATACCAGCCACATCCGCAGTGCAATTCGCCACGCACCGCGGTGGATGATTGCGTTCCTGATCGTATCGGTATTCTGCGGATTCATGTTCGTGCGCCTGCCCGGAAGTTTCCTGCCTGAGGAAGACCAGGGCTACGCCCTCGGAATCATCCAGCTTCCGGCCGGCGCGTCACTCGACCGTACCGAAGCGGTCATGAAGCAGCTCACCGACATCGCACGCAAGAATCCGGCGGTCGATGGCGTGGTCGCGGTTTCCGGATTCAGCTTCGTCGGTCAAGGCGAGAACGTCGGCCTCGCGTTTTTCCGTTTGAAGAAATGGAAGGACCGGTCGATTGGAGCCAAAGACGTTATCCAGCAACTCAATGGCGCGATGTTCATGGGCATCAAGGATGCGCAGGCATTCGTCGTGAACCTGCCGACCGTGCAGGGCCTCGGTCAGTTCGGCGGCTTCGACATGTACCTGCAGGACCGTGGTGGCGCCGGCCATGAGGCGCTTGTGAACGCGCAGAACATCCTGCTCGGCAAGGCCGCGCAGGAAAAGAACGTGTTGACCGGCGTGCGCCCGAACGGCCTGCCCGATACGCCGCAGCTTTCCATGCACGTGGACCGCGTGCAGGCGCAATCGATGGGGCTGTCACTGAACGACGTCTACACGGCTATCCAGTTGATGCTTGCGCCAGTCTATGCAAACGATTTCTTTTACCAAGGACGCGTGCTGCGCGTGAACATGCAGGCTGACGCACCGTTCCGCATGAATCCCGACGCACTGAACCACTTTTATGTTCCGAGTTCAAAAGCCACATCGGCCAGCGCTGTGTCGGCCCCGATGATCCCGCTATCCAATATCGTGAAGACTCAATGGACGATGGGTTCGCCGAGCCTGGTGCGCTACAACGGTTATTCGGCGATCGAAATCGTCGGCTCACCTGTTCCCGGGAAGAGTTCCGGCGAAGCGATGACCGCCATGCAGGACATCATCAACAAGGACCTGCCGAAGGGCTTCGGTTACGACTGGGCCGGCCAGTCACTGCAGGAAATCATCTCCGGCAACCAGGCGCCGATGCTGTTCGCACTTTCGATCCTGGTCGTGTTCCTGTGCCTCGCCGCACTTTACGAGAGTTGGTCGATTCCCATCGCCGTACTGCTGGTCGTGCCGCTCGGCGTGCTCGGTGCGGTGCTGGCGACCTGGGGGCGCGGTCTCACCAACGATGTGTACTTCAAGATCGGATTGATCACGATCATCGGCCTGGCTGCGAAAAACGCGATCCTGATCGTCGAGTTTGCGGTGGCCGAACAGCGAGCCGGCCGCAATCTCGCCATCGCCGTCGTCGATGCGGCGCGCCTGCGCCTGCGCCCAATCCTGATGACCTCGTTCGCGTTCATCCTCGGTGTGTTCCCGCTCGCGATCTCTACCGGTGCCGGCGCCAATGCGCGCCATGCGATTGGCACCGGCGTGATCGGCGGAATGATCTTTGCGACCTTCCTCGGCGTGCTGCTGATCCCGGTGTTCTACGTGATCATCCGGCGCATGCTCGGCGACAAGCTCGACGCGCCCGAGATAAGCGCGCCTACCGCTTCGCCGCACGACTGAAAACGCGAACGCAGGACGGATCTCTGGTACGCCGCCGCCATCTGAAGAGAGCGCATTCAGCGGCAAACCCTACAATTGTGGGGATGAACCGATTGCCGCTGTTCGCATCGCTGATGTTGGCGACCATGACGTTGGCGCCGGCCGCTTACAGCCGCACGGTCTACCGCTGCCTGCGCGATGGCACAGTCAGTCTGGCGACGGCGCCTGAGTTCGGATCCAGGTGCACCGCCAAACAGCTCGACGACAATGCTGCGGCGCTGCCAAATCTGTGGGGTTCGATGGGCGTGTTCCATGGCACGCTCTACCAGCGTAATCAAGACGGCAAGACCATCTACAGCACGCGCAACCTGCCCGGCTCGACCAGGGTGCTCGCGTTCACGGTTGCGACACCGGTCAGCTCCCCGGCACATCCCGGACTTGGCAAAATCGGTGTGCCGCGTCTGCGTGAATTCAAACGCGAGTTCAAGGCGGCTGCAAAAAAAACCGGCGTCGACGAAGCCTGGTTGCGCGCGATTGCGCATGCTGAAAGCGCATACGATGCCAACGCCGTTTCGACGAAAGGCGCCAAAGGCATCATGCAGTTGATGCCGGAAGTGATCGGCGACTATGGCGTCACGGATCCGTTTTCGGCCGCGCAATCCATCATGGCTGGCGCACGCCTTCTCAAAGCGCTTGGCACGCTATACGAAGGGGATCTCATGCGGGTCGCCGCGGCCTACAACGCCGGTTCCGGTGCGGTCGCGCAATACGCCGGTGTGCCGCCGTATGTCGAGACGCAGGAATACGTCGCGAAGGTGCAGGCGCTGTACGCGCGTTACCGCAAGGCGATGGGACTCGCACCGGTGCCCTCGCAACTGGAACCAGCGCAGTGAGGAGGATCCCCGACATCATTGCGTGCGGCGCGACCCGTTAGAATTGCGGTTTGTCCACCGGCCTGCCGCCATGAGCGCGATCGAACAACGCATCCTCGACAAGACCTGGTTTTACCGCTTCACCCTGCCGAGCGGAAACGTGACATCGACCTATGATGATGGCGCACTCGACGCAATCCACGAAACACGACTGGCAATGTTGCAGGAGGTTATCGACAGGCGCTTCGGCGGATCGCTTGGCGGACAAACCGCCATCGATATCGCCTGTCACCAGGGGTGGTTCGCGACCAAACTTGCGCAATGGAATGCCGATGATGTGCTCGCCATCGATGCGCGCTCCGAACACGTTGCTGACACCACCCTGATCCGCGACGCGCTGAATCTTTCGAAGCTGCGGGTCGAGCAATCCGACGTGCATGCGCTGCAACCGGAAAAGCTCGGCCATTTTGATCTGGTGCTGATGCTCGGCCTGATCTATCACCTTGAAAATCCAGTCGGTGCATTGCGCCAGGCATATGCGCTAACGCGCAACGCTTGCGTCGTGGAGACGCAGATCGTGCCCGGCATGAGCGGCATGGTCGACTACGGCAGCTATCGCTTCGTGCGTCCGCTGAAGGGTTCGTTCGGCATCATCGACGAAACCGACGATACTCACGGTCCCGAAGCCAGCACGACCGGCATCTGCCTGGTGCCGAGTCTGGAAGCGCTGTTATGGATCATGCGCAAGATCGGCTTCGCGCGCGTCGAGGTGATCGCGCCGCCTGCCGATGCATACGAACAGTTGCTGCATGGCAAACGCGTGATGGTGGTCGGCTACATCGATTGAGCGCCGCAGACGCGAATAGCGATGCAGCACCATGCGACGGCCATGTCGCAAAGGGCCACACAATCGCGTTTATCTGAGTACGGCCCACACCTCAGGGGCCTGGAGCTGCGCTCATGTTCCCGTGTCGTGTCCTGCGCGCATTCGCTTTCTCGCTCATACCGCTGCTTGCATGCGCGCTGCCGTGTACTGCCGCCATCGTCATCGACCTTTCCTACGTCAATCAACAGGCGGTGGAGTTTCAGCGCTTCAAGAATTTTGTCGACGCCGCCGTAGCCGGCAACCCGGATTACGGCTTCAGCGCGGCGGATGCGGCCTACATGTACAAGCTGACAGGCCAGTCGCAATACGCGACGCTTGCGGTGCAAACCGTCGAAGCCCAGGTAAGCGCCGCCGAAGCCGCGATCGCTGCCCACAATGCGCCCGATGTCGCCGGTGACCAATATCTTTATTCCGGTGAAATGATCGAGGATCTGGCGCTCACCTACGACTGGTGCGGCAATTTCGTATCAGCATCACAGCACACGCGCTGGGGCGCTTATGCCGAGCAGACGGTCTGGAATATCTGGAATCACGATCAGGCGCAGTGGGGCTCCCCAGCGCAATCGTTTCCGTGGCCGGGCTGGGGCACGGATGATCCGGCCAACAACTACTACTACAGCTTCCTGCGCGCGACCATGTATTGGGGCCTCGCCTCGAACAGCTCGACCTGGAAGGACTTGCTGCAAAACGAGAAGTGGCCCGCGCAAGAAACGTACACCTCAAGTATCACCGGGGGCGGCAGCCAGGAAGGTACCGGCTACGGACTCTCGCACGGCACTCTTTTCATGTTGTACCGCATCTGGCGCGACTCGACCGGCGCGGATGTCGGCAATGCGACCCCGCACCTGGGCAGCAGCATCGCCTGGTGGATCCACGCAACCGTGCCCACACGCGATCGCGTCGCGCCGATCGGCGATCAGGCGCGCGTCTCGGAGCCAGTGATCTATGACTATCACCGCCACCTTATGCTCGAAGCACGCAAGGTAAGCAACGATGCAACCGCGCAGGCGAATGCCTCGTGGTGGTTGCACTCGATCTCCGATCAGGACATGCAGAGCAGCTTCAACGATCGACACAATTTGCTGCCCGCTGGCCCTGCAGGCACGCCACCGGCTTCGTTGACATACTACGCACCCGGTACCGGGCAGTTGTTCTCGCGTACCGGCTGGGACACCGGCGCGATGTGGCTGCAGTTTTCGGCTGGTCCCTACGTGCAAAGCCACGCTCATCAGGATCAAGGCTCGTTCACCCTATACCAGGACACCTGGCTCGCGGTCACCGAGAATATCTGGACACAAAGCGGCATCCAGCAAGGCACCGACACCAACAATCTCGTGCGCTTCGAACAGGCCGGCTCGATCGTGCCGCAGCATGAGGGCACGACCTCGACGGTGACCGTCACCCCTGGCGCCAACGGCGCCGTGCATGCGGTCGCGGACCTTACGCCTGCCTACGACGGCGATCCGGCCGTCACATCGTGGCAACGCACGATGGATTTTGCGAACTGGAAACTGACGGTCAGCGACGCGTTTGCGCTCGGCTCCGGTACGCAGGCGATATTCCAGATCAATACACCCGTGCAGCCGCTCATCAATGGCAAGACTGCAACAGCCGGCAACTTGAAGATCACCGTCATCGCGCCTGCGAACGCTACGTTGACGGCGCTCGACTGGACCACCCGCAGCGACGCGAACGAAACCTACAATTCAGGCTGGCGTCTTGACGTGAGCGGCGGCATAACCGGCTATGTGGTCGAGCTGAGTGCTGGCGACACAATTTTCGCGAATGGCTTTGATTGATGATGATGCAGGGCGGATTGATCCAGTCCACCCGATCCGCCTCAATCAGCGCACACCCGTCTCGTTGCGCGCGATCACCAGTCGCTGAATCTCGCTCGTTCCCTCGTAGATTTCGGTGATCTTCGCATCGCGGAAATAGCGTTCCAGCGGCATCTCTTTCGAATAACCCATGCCGCCGTGGATCTGCACTGCGGCGTGGGTTACGAACATCGCCGTTTCGGAAGCGAACAGCTTGGCGACTGACGCTTCGGTACTGAAACGTCCGCCGTTCTTTTCGGTTTGCGTCTTCGCAAAAGCCGCGCGCAAGGTCAGCAGCATCGCCGCATCGAGCCGACATTTCATGTCGGCGATCTTGGCCTGGATCATCTGGAACGAGCCAATGGGCTGGCCAAATGCCTTGCGCTCGCGCACCCATGCAAGGCTCGCTTCATAAGCCGCGCGGGCAAGGCCCACCGATTGCGAGGCGATGCCGATGCGCCCCGCGTCGAGCACGCCCATGGCGATGCCAAAGCCCTTTCCTTCTTGACCAAGCAGATCGCTGGCCGGACACACGTAATCGGCAAATTCGATCTCGCAGGTTGCCGACGCACGGATGCCAAGCTTGGGCTCGGTTTTGCCCGCAACAAACCCTTCGCGTGCAGTGTCGATGATGAAAGCGGATACCCCTTTCGCGCCGACGCCCGGGGTCGTGATCGCGAACAACACGATGTATTTGGCGACGGGACCGGACGTGATCCAGCTCTTCTTGCCGCTGATGACGTAGTCGCCATTCTCATTCTTCGTCGCTCGCGTATGCATGGCGGATGCGTCGGAACCCGATTGCGGCTCGGTCAGCGCATAGGCACCGATCGCCTCGCCGGTTGCGATTGCGCGTACGTATTTCTGCTTTTGCTCCTCGGTGCCGTATTTGAGGATGCCATTGCAGTACAACGAATTGTTGACCGACATGATGGTCGAATGGGCGCAATCGGCTTGGGCGATCTCCATCATCGCCAGCGCGTACGCAACCGTGTCCATGCCGGCACCGCCGTATTCGTGCGGCACCTCGATGCCCATCAACCCGAGCTGTCCCATCTCACGAATATTGGAAAGTGGAAACTCGCCAGACCTGTCGAATTCGGCCGCCACTGGGGCGATGCGTTTCTGCGCGAAGTCACGCGCGATAGCCTGGATCGACAGCTGGTCGTCGCTGTAGCGAAAATCCATCTAGGAACTCCTGAAGATTCACGGCAGTCGCCGCGCTCCGCTGCGGAAGAAATGTGAGAGCGATGATCTTCTATTTTAGCGGCTTCGCTTGCTCAGCGTACGAGGGTGGCGAAATCGCAGGGTTTGCCGCGCAGGCGTTGATCGAGCAGCCAGGGTAACAAGGCACTCTCAGCGTACGCGCGCGGCCAGATCACGTGTTTTTCGCCCGCGTATTCGGTATAGCGCGGTTTGCCACCCATCGCGCGCAGCGCGCGTACGACTGCACGTGAGCCGAGCATCGCACCATCGTAGCCCGTCTCGATGTCGGTATCGTCATCCTCGGCGCCATGAAAAATCCACTGGGGCACGTCGCGGATCGAGCCCAGACCCGCCAGTTCGGTCATGCCGGACATTGGCACACCGGCGGCAAAACACGTCGGGTAGGTCTTTAGCGCATCCCACACCCCGGTGCCGCCATCGGAGACGCCCGTCAGCACAATGCGCCGCGGATCGATCGGCCAATGTTTCATGGCGTCTCCAACGACAGCGGCCACGCGAGACGGCGGCCAATACGCGTCCGTGGTCTGCGGCGCGACGTAGACCAGCGGAATGTGCGCTGCGCGCGCCGCGTCGACCAGCTCGAACGAACCGTTGCCATCGCCAGCAAGCTGCGATTCGTTGTCGACGCCGTCCTGCCAATCGCCATGCAGAAACACGATCAGTGGCAGCAATTCGTTGTTGCGCCGATCTCGCGTTTCAATCGCGCGATAAGGAACGTGCGCGGCATCGTTGGTCCAGAACTTTGCCAACTCCGCATCGTCGAGTGCCCGCACAGGCAGCGCAAAGGCAACAAGGGCGAGCGCCGAACAGACGACCTTCGCGCGCAGGTTGAAACCAGTTTTGGGCATCGAGCAAGAATACCCTCTGCATGGATTGGCGTTTGCGCCGGTTCTCAGTCGTGCGCGTCCGAGCGACGGCGCCCGCGCGCATAGAACGCCAGTCCGACACCGATGATCAGGACGCAACCACCAACAACCTTGATCAGAAACAGACCGCGATCACTGCTGCCATCCGGCGGCACGACCGAGGTGACGATCGCCAGCAACGTGGCGGCAAATCCAAGCACGCTTGCCAGCCAGCAACCGAAACTGCCACCTGGAACCAGCATGATCCCGTCATTGTTCCCTCCAGCACGACGCCGCAGTATCGGCAGCGCGGCAAAGATATACAGCAGTGGCACGAAGGTGAGGATCAGCGTCATGTCGATCAGCACCAGGAACGCCTCGTGTATGGTCGCCCCGGATATGGCGGCGAGCAGCACCAGCGTCGTAATGGTCGCCTGTACCAGCAAGGCGACATAGGGAGTTGCGAATCTGGGATGCAGCGCTGCCAGCGGCTTGGGTAGATAACGATCGACGCCCACCACAAACGGAAGACGCGCCGTGCCGGTAATCCATGCGCCCAGCGCGCCCAGACTCCCCAGCGCGGCCAGTGCGGCGGTCAGCGGTCCAAACATCGGCATCCCCAACCGCGCGCCCAAAGCCGACAAGGCCTGCGCGAGACCGCCGATAAGATCGATTTGCGCAGGTGGCAGCGCAATCAACAGGGCCGTCGTGCCCGCGATGTACATCGCTGCAATCAGCACGACGGAAATCAGGATTGCGCGCGGAATCTGTTGCTTCGGGTTCTTGATTTCGCCGCCCAGAATCGGACCCAGCTCAAGTCCGGAATAGGCGAATGCAATGGTCGCCAGGGTCGCAAGCGCGGGCATCGAACGCAAATCCGGCGTTAGGGCTGAGGCGCTGATTGATGTGGCAGCGCCGAACCGATGCCAGGCGACACCGGCGCCCACCAGCAGCAGCGCAGCGACCAGCCAGGTGGCCACGCCGCCCACGTTCTGCAGCCACTTCGCACGTTGCAATCCGATGATGTTGAGTGCAGTCGCGCCCCACAAAGCGATGAGACAATACACGGCGTTGTACGCAAATTGGTCGGCATGAGCCAGCCATCGATCACCGCCGACGTACACCGAAATCCCCGCCGCGAACAACAACAGCGAGGGGAAAAAGACCAGGTTTGCAGTCCAGTACGACCAACCGGCGATGAAGCCGTGCATGTCGCCGAAGGCGGTCTTCGTCCACACATAGAGGCCGCCTTCACCGGGCAGGCGCGAACTCAATTCCAGCACGCACAGCGCAATAGGCACGAAAAAAATGATCGCCCCCAGCACCCACAACGCCAGGCTTGACGGGCCTATTTTCGCGGCGACCGACAACCAGCGCAATCCGACGATCGCTGCCGTATTCAATAACACCAGGTCCCGCGTACGCAGGATGCGGTGCAGTTTTTGATGGTCGCCTTCGGTCGTGATGGGAGGCTCCACTTTCGTCAGGGCACGATCTAGCCGCACCGGTCAGGAACCCTGGACGGCGCGGCAACGTACTGTGAAACGCGCTCCCGTACAAGCTGGGTGCGTGCCTGCCAGGATCGCTGCATTGACGAAAGTTTGTGGCGACGCTACTGTGCGCATCCATCTTTCGATCAAGATGAAAGGATAAATATTGGATCTGGCCGCCACTTCGGCGCTGCTGCGGTTGCTTTCGGACCCGACGCGCGTGCGCCTGCTCGCGTTGCTCGAACGCGAAGAACTCACTGTCGCCGAGCTTTCCGCCGTATTGCGCCTTGCGCAACCGCGGGTGTCGACGCACCTGGCCAAGCTCAAGGAAGCCGAGCTCGTGCGTGACCGGCGTGCCGGCGTTTCGTCGTATTACCGCTACAACGGTGAACTCGACGCGAAGGAGCGCGCGCTTCTGCAGGCTCTCAAGGACAACGTCGACGACGCAATGTTGCGCGAAGACGAACGTCGATTGCCTGCCGCACTGGCCAAGCGCGCACGTGCCGAAGGCTGGGCGGACACGGTTGCTGGCGATATGGAAAGACACTATTCGCCCGGCCGCACCTGGGAAACGCTCGCCCGAGGCATGACTCAACTGGTCGAAACCGGCGATGTGCTCGATGTCGCATCCGGCGACGGCGTGCTCGCCGAACTGCTCGCACCACGCGCGCGCTCGATCGTTTGCGTCGATGCCAGCCAGCGGGTCGTCGATGCAGCGCGGCAGCGATTGCGTGCATTCGGCAACGTCGAGGTGAGGGTCGGCGACATGCACGCACTGGAGTTTCCGCCGGCGCGTTTTGATCTGGTGCTGCTGATGCACGCCCTGACCTACAGCGACAAGCCGGCGATGGTGATCGCGGAAGCCGCGCGTGTCGTGCGCCGCGGGGGTCGCGTGCTGGCGGCGACGCTCGGACGCCACGCGCACCGGACCGCGGTCGAGCCATTCGAGCACCGCAATCTCGGCTTCTCGATCGACCAGTTACGCGATTTTGCGCGCAAGGCCAAACTCGATGTGGTCGCCTGCGAGCGTCTCACGCGCGAGCGACGCTCGCCGAATTTTGAAGTATTGAGTTTGCTGGCGAGAAAACCATGAGTTTGCAATTGCCGTATTTGAATCCCACGCGCGCGAAGTCGCTGCTCGATGCGCTTGCGCAGCGCATCCTCGTCATCGATGGCGCGATGGGCACCATGGTGCAGAGCTACCAGCTCGAGGAAAGCGATTATCGCGGCAATCGATTTGCGCACGGCTTCGATACGCAGCAGGAACCCATGCGCGATGCGGAGAGAAATCCCGGACACGATCTCAAGGGCAACAACGATCTGCTGACGCTGACGCGCCCCGATGTGATCGGCGCCATCCACACCGAATATCTCGACGCAGGCGCAGACCTTGTCGAAACCAATACCTTCAATTCGACCTCGATCAGCCAAGCCGACTATCACCTTGAACACATCGTCTATGAATTGAACAAGGAAGGCGCGCGTCTCGCCCGCGCTTGCTGCGACACGATCGAGCTGAAAAGCCCAGACAAACAGCGTTTCGTGATCGGCGTGCTCGGACCGACCAGCCGCACCGCATCGATCAGTCCGGACGTCAACGATTCCGGTTTTCGCAACACGAATTTCGACGAGCTGCGCGTCGCCTATCGCGAAGCTACCGCGGGTCTCATCGACGGCGGCGCCGACATCCTCATGGTCGAGACGATCTTCGACACCTTGAATGCGAAAGCTGCACTGTTTGCCATCGAGGAGATCTTCGACGAACGCGGCGGCCGCTTGCCCGTGATGATTTCCGGCACGATCACCGACCGCTCCGGGCGGACCCTGTCGGGCCAGACCACTGAAGCGTTTTACACGTCGGTGGCGCACGGGCGGCCGCTGTCGGTCGGACTCAACTGCGCGCTCGGTGCAAAGGAACTGCGTCAATATGTGGATGTGCTCGCGCAGATTGCGGACAGCTACGTCAGCGCGCACCCAAATGCCGGATTGCCGAATGCATTCGGTGAATACGATGAGACCCCTGCAGACATGGCCGAGATGATTGGCGAGTTCGCCCGTAGCGGCCTGGTCAATATGGTTGGTGGCTGCTGCGGCACGACACCGGCACATATTCGCGCGATCGCGACGGTTGTTGCAGGCATCGCGCCGCGAACCCTGCGCGGTCTCGACGAGTTCGTGCGCGCCGCATGAGCGCCGTGCGCTTTACCCGCCTCTCGGGCCTTGAGCCGCTGCTCATCACGCCCGAACTTCTTTTCGTCAACATTGGCGAACGCACAAACGTCACCGGCAGCGCGCAGTTCAAGAAGCTGATCAAGGAAGACCGCTACGACGAAGCGGTCGCGGTCGCACGACAGCAGGTCGAAAGTGGCGCTCAGATACTCGATGTGAACATGGACGAGGGGCTGATCGACTCGGAAGCGGCAATGGTGCGCTTCTTGAACCTGATCGCATCCGAGCCGGATATCGCACGCGTTCCCATCATGGTCGATTCGTCGAAATGGAGCGTGATAGAAGCCGGCCTGCGCTGCCTGCAGGGCAAGGGCATTGTCAACTCGATTTCGCTCAAGGAAGGCGAAGACACTTTTGTCGAGCACGCGAAAAAAGTGCTGCGCTACGGCGCGGCCGCAGTGGTGATGGCGTTCGACGAGGACGGCCAAGCCGACTCGTGTCTGCGCAAGGTCGCCATTTGCACGCGCGCCTACAGGATTCTGACTGAGCGCGTGGGCTTTCCGCCAGAGGACATCATCTTCGATCCGAATATCTTTGCCATCGCGACGGGCATCGAGGAGCACGACAATTACGCGGTCGACTTCATCGAGGCGACGCGCATCATCAGGCGCGAGTTGCCGCATTGCCATGTATCGGGCGGCGTATCCAATGTGTCGTTCTCTTTTCGCGGCAACGAGAGCGTGCGCCAGGCTATTCATGCGGTGTTTCTCTACCACGCGATTGCGGCAGGCATGGACATGGGCATCGTCAATGCCGGCGCGCTGCCGATCATCGACGATCTCGACCCGGAGCTACGCGAGCGCGTCGAGGATATTGTTCTCAACCGCCGCCGTGACGGCACCGAGCGTCTGCTGGAAATCGCCGAGCGTTACCGTTCCCGCAAGGGCGAGGTCGTTGTCGAGAATCTCGCTTGGCGCGCGCTGCCAGTTCGCGACCGCCTGGCGCATTCGCTGGTGCATGGCATCGATGCGTTTGCGGAAGTCGACGCCGAAGAAGCGCGACAGTTGAGTTCGCGGCCACTCGACGTGATCGAAGGTCCGCTGATGGATGGCATGAACATCGTCGGCGACCTGTTCGGCGCCGGCAAGATGTTCCTGCCGCAAGTGGT
>JBDUED010000038.1:0-16666 GCA_040002595.1 Dokdonella sp.
GGCGCAACGCCCCCGACCGCCGCTGCGTCCACGGCCGCGCCCTCCACGACGCAGATGCCCCGATGATGCTCGACGATTTCATCGCCCAGTTGGGTCAGCGCGTGCGGGGCCTTGCGCGCAAGCCTCGCGTGGATCTGCCGCTGTTCGGCGCGTTGCTGCTGCTGATGGGCATCGGGCTGACAACGCTGTACAGCGCGAGCGACCTGGATCATGCGCAGGTGATTTCGCAGGCGCTGCGTTTCGTGCTTGGCCTGACCCTGATGGCGTTGATCGCGCGCATTCCGCCGCTGACCTTGCGCAACTGGACGCCCTGGCTGTACGCCGGCAGCGTGGTCCTGCTCGTCGTCGTCGTCGTGCTCGGCGAAGGCCGCGGCGCCAATCGCTGGCTGGATCTGCGCATCGTGCGCTTCCAGCCCTCGGAACTGCTGAAACTCACCATGCCGATGATGGTCGCCTGGTATCTCAACCGCCGGCCATTGCCGCCGGGTTGGCGCACGCTCGGCGTGGTGATGACGCTGATCGCCATTCCAGCCGCGTTGATCGCCAAACAACCCGACCTCGGCACGGCGCTGCTGATCGCCGCCAGTGGCGCGTTTGGCGTGTTCCTGTCCGGGCTTGCGTGGTGGCGCATTGGCGTGGTGTTTGGCGCAGCCGCGGCAATGGTGCCGGTCGGTTGGCATTTCCTGCACGACTACCAGAAAAATCGCGTGCTGACATTGCTCGATCCGGAAGCCGATCCGCTCGGCAATGGCTGGCACATCATCCAGTCGAAAATCGCGGTCGGCTCCGGCGGTGTGTGGGGCAAGGGCTGGCATCACGGCACCCAATCGCGCCTGGAATTCCTGCCCGAACACACCACCGATTTCATCTTCTCGGTGTTCGCCGAAGAGTGGGGCTTGATCGGAGTATTGCTGCTGCTTTCCTTGTACGTGTTCATCATCGCGCGTTGCCTGTGGATTGCATCCAACGCGAAAGACACCTACGCGCGTCTGCTCGCCGGCGCAATCAGCATGGCGCTGTTCGTCTACGTGATGGTCAATGGCGGCATGATCACCGGCATGTTGCCGGTGGTCGGCGTGCCGCTGCCGCTGGTGAGCTATGGCGGCACGTCGGCGGTGTCGCTGCTGGCCGGCTTCGGCGTGCTGATGTCGATCCATGCGCACCGCAAGGCAGTCGCGGCGTAGGCGTGCCGGTGTACATTAGGACCATGTCTGCACTTCCTCGCACCGTGTGCGCCCGCATCGTGATTTTTGTAGCCTGCGCGCTTGGCATGACGTGTGTCGATGCCGCGACGATCGCAAGCGAAGCGTCGCTGGGGACGGCCGAGCGCAGCTTCGCCGCTGAAGTCGCGCGCGAGGGCGGTCCGTCGGAAGCAAGCGTGCTGGCGACTTTGGCCCAGGCAAAAGTGCAGCCCTCGATTCTCGCCGCGATCGCGCGCCCGGCCGAGGCGGTGAAGCCGTGGAAGGATTACCGGCCGATTTTCCTGACCGACAAGCGCATTGATGATGGCGTCGCGTTCTACAGCGCGAATCGCGAACTGCTCGATCGCGTCGGCAAGCAATACGGCGTGCCGCCCGAAATCATCGTTGCGATCATCGGTGTGGAAACCGGTTACGGGCGCAACAGCGGCAAGTATCGCGTGCTCGACGCACTCGCCACACTGGCCTTCCACTATCCGCCGCGCAGCAATTTTTTTCGCGGTGAACTGAAACAGTTGTTCCTGCTCGGCGAGCAGCACTTGGCGTATCCGCTGGATGAACTGAGAGGTTCCTATGCCGGTGCGATGGGCTGGGGCCAGTTCATGCCGACCAGCATCGCGCAGTGGGCGAAAGATGCGGACGGCGACGGGCGCATCGATCTGTGGAACTCGCTGCCGGATATCACGGCCAGCGTCGCCAATTATTTTTCCGCGCACGGATGGCAGACGGGCCAGCCGGTCGCGGTGCGCGCCCAGCCCTCCAGCGACGCGCGCGTCCTCAAGCCCGCCACTCTTGAACCGATCTACCCGATGCAGCAACTGGAAGCCTGGGGTTACGCGCCGACCGAACACGTCGACGCTGATGTCGCGTCAACCTTGCTTTCCCTCGATGGCGAACAAGGCCTCGAATACTGGCTGACCTTCAAGAATTTCTATGTGATCACCCGCTACAACAAGAGTCCGCTGTATTCGATGGCAGTGTGGCAACTGGCGCAGGCGATTGCCGCGGGCGCGTCGGCATCGTGAGGCTGCAGTGCGCGCTGGTATGCGTCGGGATTGGCCTGTTGCTGGGCGCGTGTGCGAGTCACGGTCCGCGCACGCGACGTGCGTCGCCGCCGCCGCAACCGCCCGTAGCGTCCAGCGTGCGCAGCGAGCATGCGCCGCGAGACAATACCGCACGTTCGCAATCGGAGCGCTATCGGCAAAATGACGACAACGGCCCGGCCGCCCCGCTGATCGACGTGAGCAAGATTCCCGAACCTGTGCCGAAAGTCGAGCCGCGATCGCGCTACGGCAACAAGCCGACCTACAGCGTGCTCGGTCAGTCATACCATGTGCTCGACGATGCGCGCGGCTATGACGAGAAAGGTCTTGCCTCGTGGTACGGCAACAAGTTCCACGGCTACATGACGTCGTCGTTCGAGGCCTACGACATGTACGCGTTCAGTGCGGCCCACAAGACCTTGCCGTTGCCCAGCTATGCGCGGGTGACCAATCTCGACAACGGCAAAAGCGTGATCGTGCGCATCAATGATCGCGGCCCGTTCCACGAAAACCGCATCATCGATCTTTCGTATGCGGCTGCGGTGAAGATCGGCATCTGGCCCAAGGGCACCGGCGTTGTCGAAGTGCGCGCGATCGATCCTTCGCAGCCGGATGTCGAGCGGCCATCGACTCGCACCGTTGCGACGTCGCCGGCCCATGCGCCGCCGCCATCGCTGGTGGCAGCGACGCGTATCGCGCCTGGCAAGTCGCCAGCAGCCGTGGCGCGCGGGGATACGTCCAGCTTCGCTACGGTGGGGACACGTGGCGCAGCGCGCATCTATCTGCAACTGGGTGCATTCGACGATCGTGCGAATGCCGAACGCGCCGGTGCGAATGCGACGCGCGCTGGACTCGAGCATGTCGGAATCGAATCGGTGGCGGTCGCCGGGCGCACCGTGCACCGGGTGCGCGTGGGGCCGGTCGCGGACGCGGCTGCTGCCGACGCGCTCAGTGAGCGCATCGAGAAACTTGGATTCGGCGCTCCGCGGGTCGCGATCGAGCGCTGATCAAGGCATGAACGTGTGTGCTTTGTGGCAGCAGCGTGATACGCACAGTGTTTTTGCGCTGCGCGGTCTGCCACAATTCCGTTTTGCACGCCATGCATTGCTTGACCTGATTCCGAATGGAATCGCACGCGATCGATCATTCGATCTGTGGCGCCGCAGATGGCGCGGTTTCGCCCCCATGCGCGCTTGAAGAACAGCCATGACGGCTTCTTCAGTACCCCTTCAACATCGATGCAGGACCGAAATCCCGAAATGAAGCTGTCGCCTTTTGTCGTTCTCGCCACTCTCGTGTTTGCCAGCGTCCCGCTCGGGGCGCGCACCAGGTCCCATTCGCATTCAACTCCCGCACCCACGTCCGCACCGTCGACAGCGGCACCGACCGCCGCTTCCGGTACTACCGCACCCGCAGCGGCCGCGGCTGCCAACCCCAATCTGCCGACGCCGCAAGCGGTGCCCAAACCCGTACCCCTGCCGGTTGCTGGTGCGGGCGCCGGTCCGACTCCGCCGCCGCCGGCAATCGAGGCGAAAAGCTGGGTCTTGATGGACTACGCCACCGGCCAGGTGCTGGCCGGCGAGAATCCCGATCTGCGCGTCGCGCCCGCTTCGATCACCAAGGTGATGACGTCGTATGTGGTCTCAGCGGAACTGGCGCACGGCAAGATCCACCGCGACGATCAGGTTTTCATCAGCGAGCATGCGTGGCGCGCTGGCGGCGCCGGCACCGATGGCTCGACCAGCTTCCTGCAGCTCAACAGCAAGGTACCGCTGAAGGATTTGCTGTCCGGCATGATCATTCAGTCCGGTAATGATTCAGCGATCGCGCTGGCCGAACACGTCGCCGGATCCGAAGACACGTTCGCGCAACTGATGAATCAGTACGCGGCGAAAATCGGCATGACCGGTACCCACTATGTCGATGCCAGCGGCCTGCCGAACGCAAACCATTACACGACCGCACACGATGTGGCGCTGCTGTCGCGCGCGTTGATCCACGATTACCCGGAGGACTACACGATCTACTCGGTCAAGGAGTTCGAGTGGAATGGAATCAAGCAGCACAACCGCAACACACTGCTGTGGCGCGATGAAAGTGTCGATGGCATCAAGACCGGACACACCTCCGAAGCCGGGTTTTGTCTGGCGACATCGGCCAAGCGCGGCGATCAGCGCCTGATCGCCGTGGTGATGGGCGCGCCGAGCGAGAAACAGCGGGCCGACGACAACCAGGAACTGCTCAACTACGGGTTCCGATTTTTCGACACGCACCAGCTCTACGCTGCGAACACGCCGCTGGCGACCCCGGAGTTGTGGAAAGGCGCGGTCGCGAATGTGCCGCTCGGCGTTGCGGATCCTGTGCTGGTGACGTTTCCGCGCGGCCGCTACGGTGATCTCAAGGCCAGCCTCGACATACCCGCGCGACTGGTGGCGCCGATCGTCAAAGGCAAGCCGATCGGCCTATTGAAGGTGCAACTCGACGGCAAGACCTTGCTGGAGCGACCGCTGATCGCGTTGGCCGACGGTCCAGAAGGCGGTTTCTTCAAGCGGCTCTCGGACAGCGCGTGGATGTGGTTCAAGGGCGACGCCGGCAGCAGCGTTTCTGCCGCGGCACCGAAGGGGAATTGAAGCTTTGTGGTCATGCGTGGAGTGTTCGGTGATACGGAAAATCGAATGGAACCGAGCGAAATGATTGATTGAGGCCACTGCTCCCGGCCGGAAGGTGGGCTCGTCTTGCGGCGCGGGACGCTCCCGCATCGCTTTGTTTGATGGAGAGCGTATCGATGAAAGATTTGGAAGAAATCCAGGCGCAGCAACCCGACCAGGGCTTCCAGTTTCCGGGCGTCTTTGAAATAACCGCGATGGGTGACGCGACGGCCGGACTCGAGACCCGGGTGCCACAAATTCTCCAAAACCTCGGTCTCAGTGTGCTGGCCGGCTCGACGCGCTTGCGACCCTCACGCGAAGGCAACTACCTCGCGGTATCGGTCAGCTTCACCTGCCCCAGTCGCCAGAAATACGATGAAGCGCACGCAGCCCTGCGCGCGGAACCTTCGATCCGCTGGACGCTGTAATGAAACCGCAACGCGAGTGGGGATGGGGATACGCACGACGTGGAAACTGAGGAACGCGCGTTCTTGAATCCCGAATCCGGAATTCCGGGTGGCGAATCCCGTCTGCTGGTGCGTCTCCTTGGTCGTCAGTCGTACGAACCGGTGTGGCACGCGATGCAGGCGTTCACCGATGCGCGCGGACCGGATACGCCGGACGAATTGTGGGTGCTTGAACACGATGCGGTATTCACCCTGGGGCAGGCGGGCAAGTGGGAGCACGTGCTGGTGCCCGGCGATATCCCCGTCATTCCGGTCGATCGCGGCGGCCAGGTCACCTATCACGGGCCGGGCCAGATCGTTGCCTATCCGCTGATCGATCTGCGCCGGTTGAAAATCGGCGTGCGCGAGCTGGTCAACCGCATCGAGCAGGCGATCATCGACACGCTCGACACCTGGAATATCGTTGCGGCACGTCGCGAGGGCGCTCCCGGCGTGTATGTCGGCGACGCCAAAGTCGCGGCGCTTGGCTTGCGCGTGCGCCGCGGCTGTTCGTTGCATGGATTGGCGTTCAATGTCGCGATGGATCTGGAGCCGTTTCAGCGCATCAACCCGTGTGGCTATCAGGGCTTGGCGGTCACCCAGGTGCTAGACTTGGGCGGACCGGGATCGCTGGCGGCAGTCGAAGCGATCCTGGTTGGCGAACTGGCCGGCCAGTTCGGGCTGATCGCGCAACATGCAGACCCTTCAATCCCTTTCCTTTCTGTCGGCGACGCCGCGCGCGTGGCCCCATCCGCATGATCGACGTCAAAACCATTCCTCTGGCGGTCGTCGCCAACGATCCGCTCGCTCCACCGGACAAACAGCTTGGCGAAGACAAGATCGCGCGTAACCGCGCCGGTTTTTCCGACGCGCCGATGCTGCGCAAGCCGTCGTGGATTCGCGTGCGCATTCCACCCGGCAATGCGGTCGCCCAACTCAAGGCCAAGCTGCGCGCCAACCATCTGGTCACGGTGTGCGAGGAGGCTTCGTGCCCCAACATCCACGAATGTTTCGGCAAGGGCACCGCCACGTTCATGATCCTCGGCGAAGTGTGCACCCGGCGCTGTTCGTTCTGCGATGTCGCGCATGGCCGTCCGGGCGCGGTCGATCCGCTGGAACCGGCACATCTGGCCGGCACGATTCGCGACATGGGTTTGCGCTACGTCGTGATCACCTCGGTCGATCGAGACGATCTGCGTGATGGCGGCGCGGGGCATTTTGCCGCCTGCATCAAGGCCGTCCGCTTCGAGAATCCGTCGATCAAGATCGAGATCCTGACACCGGATTTCCGCGGCAAGGGGCGAATGGAGCGCGCTCTGGACTTGCTCGCCACCGATCCGCCGGACGTGTTCAATCACAATCTGGAAACACCGCGGGCGCTGTATCGCGAAGTGCGTCCGGGTGCGGATTACGACTGGTCGCTGAGCCTGTTGGCGCAGTTCAAGGCGCGCCATCCGGACGTCCCTACCAAGTCCGGCATCATGCTGGGCCTCGGTGAGACATTGGAGCAGGTCGAGGAAACGTTGAACGATCTGCGTGCGCACGCGGTCGACATGGTGACGATCGGCCAGTACCTGCAGCCGACCGCGCATCATCATCCTGTGCTTCGCTATTGGACGCCCGACGAGTTCAAGGCGATCGAGGCGCTGGGTTACCGGATCGGCTTCAGCCACGTCGCCTCCGGTCCGCTGGTGCGTTCTTCCTACCATGCGGACGAGATGGCGCACGCGGCGGGTTATGTACAGGTTGCATAGGCTAAACAGGTGGGCTTACCCCCGTTTGAAAATTTGCGGAGAGACAAGGTACATGCGTAACTTGCTGTTCATTGCGGCCCTCGTGACCCTCATGGGACTGACCGGGCCAGTGTGTGCCAAGCCGGTGCAGGAGGCGTCTGCGCCGCTGCTCAAGGCGACCTCGGCGGAGGGCGAAGCAGGCATCTGGGCGACGCGCTTCCTGACCCGTTTCCACTACAAGCCCACGCCGCTCGACGACGCCATGAGCGAGAAGATCTTCAAGCGCTATCTGGACTCGCTCGATAGCGACAAGCTGTTCTTCACCCAGGTCGACGTCGACAAGTTCGCCGCCTACAAGGACACCCTCGACGACGCGATATACGACCAGAACCTGGCCGCGCCCTTCGCGATCTTCAACGTGTACGAACAGCGCGTCGGTGAGCGCGTCGCGTTTGCTCGCGCTGAGCTTGCGAAGGGTTTTGATTTCAGCGTCGAGGAAAGCTACCGCTACGACCGCGAAAAGGCTCCATGGGCAAGCGACGATGCTGCCGCCAACGACTTGTGGCGCAAGCGCATCAAGAACGACTGGTTGCGCCTGAAACTGGCCGGCAAGGCGGACAAGGACATCCGCGAAACGCTCGACAAGCGCTACGCCAGCTATCTCGACCGCGTGCATCAGCTCAACAGCGAAGACGTGTTTCAGACCTTCATGAACGCGTATGCGATGTCGATCGAGCCACATACCAATTATCTCGGCCCGCGTTCGGCGGAGAATTTCGATATCGCGATGAAGCTCTCGCTCGAGGGCATCGGCGCCGTGCTGCAGCGCGACGACGATTACACCGCAATCCGCGAAATCGTGCCGGGCGGTCCCGCGGCGCTGTCGGGCAAGATCAAGGTTGGCGATCGCATCGTCGGTGTCGGCCAAGGCGCCAACGGCGTCATTGTCGACGTGGTTGGATGGCGTCTGGACGATGTGGTGGAAAAGATCCGCGGGGCCAAGGACACCGTCGTGCGGCTCGAAGTGCTGCCCGCGGACGCGGGTCCCGATGGCAAGCACGCCACCCTCGACCTGGTGCGCAAGAAGGTCAGCATCGAAGAGCAGGCGGCGAAAAAATCCGTCATCGAGGTCAAGGACGGCACGCATGTGCGGCATATCGGCGTGATCTCGCTGCCGACGTTCTATCAGGACTTCGACGCACGCCGCCGCGGTGACAAAAACTACAAGAGCGCGACGCGCGACGTCGAGAAGCTGCTTGGCGAATTGAAAAACGAGAAAGCGGACGGCGTGATCGTCGACCTGCGCAACAACGGCGGCGGCTCGCTGGCTGAAGCAACCGATCTGACCGGTCTGTTCATCGACAAGGGTCCGGTCGTGCAGGTCAAGAATGCCGGCGGCCAGATCGAAGCGGAGAACGATACCCAGGCCGGCATGGCGTGGAACGGCCCGCTCGCGGTGCTGGTCAATCGCGCGTCGGCGTCGGCGTCGGAGATTTTTGCCGCGGCCATCCAGGACTACGGTCGTGGCGTGATCATCGGCGAACCGACGTTCGGCAAGGGCACCGTGCAAAACCTGGTTGATCTGGATGATGTCGCACACAACGAAAAGCCGACCTTTGGCGAGGTCAAGATGACGATCGCGCAATTCTTCCGCATCAATGGCGGTTCAACCCAGTTGCGCGGCGTGACGCCCGACATCAGCTTCCCGTTGACCGTGGATGCGAAGGATTTTGGCGAATCGAGCTACGACAACGCGCTGCCGTGGACCTCGATCGCTCCGGCAAAATATGCCGCGGTGGCGGACCTGAAACCGATCCTGCCGATGCTCGTCGAGCGCCACCAGGCGCGTGTCGCAAAGAACGCCGAATGGCAGAATTTCGAAGCCGATCTCACCGACCTGCGCAAGTTGCGGGACGAGAAAACCGTGTCTCTCAACGAACAGGTGCGGCGCAAGGAACGCGATGAGCAGGAAGCGAAGCGCAAGGCGCGCGATCTGGCCAGTGCGTCGGCGACGCCGCAGTCCGATCCCGCAGCCAAGACCACGCAGAAGATCGCCGATGACGCAAAGGACCGTGCCAGCGGCAAGAACGATCAGACCAGCATGGCGCAGATTCGCAAGGACACCGACCATCCCGCGCCGTCAGCGGCCAAGGATACGCCTGTGCAGGACGATGGTTTGCAGCCCGATGAGCGCAGCATCTCCGTTGACCTCAAACGCGAAAAGGCGGCCAAAGACAAGCGCGATGTGATCCTCGACGAAGCGGCGCATATCCTCGCAGACGAGATCGGCTTGATCCGCACCGACACCAAACTTGCAGCGCAGGTACTGCCGCATGGCGTCATCGCGCCGACCGAAGTCAACTGATTCGCGGCAGGCGCGACCGAACCTGGGGAGCGAGCAGCGCCGGCGCTCCCACACGCGCAATGATGCTCAGCGATAGCGCTGCTGCAGAAACGCGAAATACGCGCGCAATCCCTGCGCTTCGCCGCCGCGCGGGTGGCCGGGCCGATCGTTGTCGTTCCACGAATACACATCCAGATGCGCCCAAGCCTGGGTTGGTGGCACGAATCGCTCGAGAAACAACGCCGCGGTGATCGCGCCGGCATGCCGCGATGCGCCGGCATTGGCGAGATCTGCAATCGGCGATTCGAGCATGCTCAGATACGGCCGCCACAACGGCAGGCGCCAGAGCGGATCGCGCGTTGCGTGCGCGCCATCGAGCAGCCCAGTCGCGACGTCATCACGATTGCTGAACAGTGCAGGCAGATCGGGACCGAGGGCGACACGGGCGGCGCCCGTCAGGGTTGCGAAGTCCAGAATCAGGTCGGGGTTCTGCTCGGCGGCATAGGCCAGCGCATCGCAAAGCACCAGACGTCCTTCGGCATCGGTGTTGTCCACTTCGACGCTCAAGCCGGCGCGCGTCGTGATGACTTCGCCTGGCCGGTACGCATTCGCGCCGATCGCATTCTCCACCGCTGGAATCAGCAAGGTCAGGCGCAGCGGCAACTGCGAATCGAGCACGAGGCTCGCCAGTCCGATCGCATGCGCGGCGCCGCCCATGTCCTTCTTCATCCAGCGCATGCCGTCGCCGGTCTTGATGTTGAGGCCGCCGGTGTCGTAGCACACGCCCTTGCCGACCAGGACCACGTGTGGCGCATCGACCGGCCCGTAAGTCAGTTGCACCAGACGTGGCGCGCGGTGACTGGCACGTCCGACTGCATGGATGGTCGGGAAATTCTGGCCAAGCAATTCATCGCCGACCCATTCGCGATAGGTCGCGCCGTGGCGCTCGGCCAGCGCGCGCACGTCGGCGGCAAGTTCTGCCGGACCCATATCTTCGGTGGGCGTATTGATCAGATTGCGCACATGGTCGATCGCAGCGGCCATCGGCGCCGCGTGGCGTGCGGTTGCGGCGTCGACCACCAGCTGCGCCGGCTCGCGCAGCGGCTTGCGGTAGCGGGTGAACTGATATGCGCCGAGCGCCCAGCCGAGCGCGACATCGGACGCATCCATGGCGAGGCCGCGCGCGTCCAGCGCATAGCGGCCTTCGGGCAGACGCACCGGCAGGCTGGCCAGGCTGAACAGTGCATCACGCGGATCGCAGCCGACAAGCACGGCGAGCACGCTGCCGTGCGGACCGGGCAGGGCGAGGAAGCGTCCGCCTTCGCCGGCGAAGGCGTTTGCCGTGCACCAGCGCTTCGCATCGTCACCGAATGGCGCCACGACCGCGCTGAAATTTTCGCGATCGACCGCAATCAGCGGTGTCGCATCGGTGACCTCGGCCGCGGTGATCCAAGCATGCATCGAAAGTCCTCGTTGCCAGACGCCAGGCGCGAAGCCGAATCGCCCGACGTCCTGTGCAGTGCGGATTATCCCGCGTTTTGCGGGGATTGCTGTGCGATCCACTGCACCAGTTCGCCCAGATCGTTAAGTTGCAGATCGGGCGGAGCCGCGCGTGGGTCGCATGCGTTGGCAGCGAAGTGGGCCTCCCACTCGGCGCCGCTGCGATTGAGCCACGCGGTGCGCAGGCCTGCCTCGCGCGCGCCAATCACGTCGAGCAGCGGATCATCGCCGACATGCAACACGTTTTCAGGGGCCAGCCCCAGGCGCGCACAGGCCGCATGGAAAATCGCCGCTGCCGGCTTGGCCGCACCGAAATCGCGCGCCGAAATACAGTGCTTGAAATGTTGGCGCAGGCCGATCCGGTCGAGGTCGGCGTTGCCGTTCGAGATGCTGACCAAAGGCAAGCGTTCGTCCAGGGCAAGCAAGGCCGGAACGGTGTCGGGGTAACATTCGACGCGATTGCGCGCAGCAAAGTAGATCTCGAACGCGGCCTCGACATACTGGTTGTCCATGCCGCATGCGGCGAACGCGCGCTCGAGCGTGAGCAGACGTTGCGCTGTGAAATCGTGGGCGAGATCCGGACGCTCGATGGAAACCACCTCGCGCAGGTCGCGAAACGCGGGGATCGGCCACGCGTCGGCCACAGCAGCGTGGTGCTGCCGCAACCACGCATCAAGGTGTTCCTCGGCGGCGAGGATCGCCGGCGTGACCGGCCACAACGTATCGTCCAGATCAAGTGAAATGGCGAGTATGCGCATTGTCCGGCGACGTTCAGCCGCCGGTGGTGCCGCCACTGACATTGCCGAACGAAACCGCCGGTTTGGCATGTGCAGCGGCTTTTGCCGTCGCCGCCGGTTTCTTCTTCGCGACAGGCTTGGGCGGCGTGCTCTTGGCGATCTTCGTCGTGGCTGGCGGTGTGCCGGCCTTCTTTGGGACGCTCGCGACCACCGTCTTGCCGGACGCCACAGGCTTTGCCGCGACCGTCTTGCCCGGCGTTTCCGCTTTTGCGACGGCCGCTTTCTTGAGCGCCGCCTTCTCCTCGGCGCGTGCGAGGTTTCCGCGCGCCGCTTCGGTCGATGCGGCGGTTGGCGCGATACGCGTCTTGGCTGCCAAGGTCGCGCGCGGTGCCGAAACGGGAGTGGGTGCCGGTAGTGCTGCAGCGATTGCGACGCCGGTTGCCGCCTCGCGCCCCAGGTGTGCGTCGATGAACGCCATACGCGCAGCGTTGTGCGCGATCACGTCCTTGGCATCTGCATAGGGCACCAGCGCGTGGCGGCGCAAGATGTCTTGTGCGATCTGCGTATCGAGGAACGCGATAAAGCGGTTGACCGCTTCATGCTTGGGCGAGTCTTCGCGCTCGGCCAGAAACAGCGTGATGTACAGCGGGTAGCTTGCATCGGCAACCGTCGCGGTGGATGCGCCGATGCCTTCCACGCTGAGCATCTTGACCGCCTTGTTCGCGTGTACGCTGGCCAGGGTCGACAGCCCAAGACCCGCCGGATCGAGCGCGACGGCTTCCTCCAACTTGGTTGTGTTGAGATACAGACGCGGCGCAGCTACGCGCTGATCGCCGTTGCGAAACACCAGTTCGCGCAAACTGAACTCGACTCCGTCTAATGGCGCGGCAATCGCATACAAATTGATTGCCACGTCGTTGCCGCCGAGCTCTTTCCAGTTGGTGATGCGACCGTAATAGATGTCGTGGATTTGCGTCAGCGTCAAGCTCGAAACCGGATTTTTCGGATAGGTGATCGGCACCGCCGCATCCAGCGCAACTGGCACGAAATTGATGCCTGCTTCCTCGGCGCGTCGCGCGTACTTGCCGCGCGCGGTGCCGGCGATATCGGCACTGCCTTGCGCAACCGCATCGAGACCAGACAAGGTGCTGAACGGCTGCAACACAATCTTGCCTTTTTTCTCTTTCTCATATTCCTTGGCGAGGTCATCCATGATCGCGCGACCGGTGGCCTGGTCGCCGCGCCAGATGAGTTCATCCGGTGCTGCGGCGAGGGCGGGTGTCGCGAGGCAAGCAAGAAAAAGCGTCAGTGCGAGCGAGGTGGAAAAATGATGTGACGACATGGATCGAAAACCCGCAGGAGAGGGAAAAACAAGGAGGCAACCTTAGCACGCGAGACGTGAATGTCGCTGTTGCTGCGATCCCGAGATACCTACGTTGCAGGCGTGCGCGGCAGTTGCCGCGGCCGCGCGGCGCGGCACGTCACTGCCGCGCCGGACCCTTCACTGCAGCAACAGGTAATACGCTTCGTTGCCGCGCAACAACGTCAGCATCAACTGACGTGGATGGGCAGCGACAAGCTGGCGGAAATCCGCAGCGCCAGCAAGGTCGCGCCGATTCACCGCGACGATGATGTCACCGTTGCGCAAGCCGTTTGCAAACGCGCGGCTGCTGGCGGCGATACGCGTCACGCTGACCCCGCCGATACCCAGGCGCTGCAAGCTGTCGGCGGCGTCGGCAAACTGGATGCCAGCCAGACGCGGATCGAGCGTGTCGCCCTTGAGCGATTGCACGTCACTGGCCTTGAGCGAGGTGTTCACTGTTATCGGCTTGCCGTCGCGCAACAAGCCGACATCGATGGCGGCGCCGGTTGCGGTCAGGCCTTCGATATTGTGCAGGTCCTGCGCGCTGTTCACGCTCTTGCCGTCAAGGGAGATGATCACGTCGCCGGTGCGCAGGCCCGCCGCTGCCGCCGGCGAGTTCGCACGCACGCGTGTGACGACCGCGCCTTTTACGTCGCCGAGCGATAGCAGCCTGGCGATTTGCGCGCTCACGTCCTGCGCCTCCACGCCGAGCACGCCGCGCTTGACCTCGCCAGTCGCGAGCAACTGGCGCATCACGCCGACCGCGAGATTGGAGGGGATGGCAAAGCCGATGCCGACGTTGCCGCCTGAGGGCGTGTAGATCATCGAGTTGATGCCCACCAATTCGCCGCGCAAGTTGACCAGCGGGCCACCGGAATTGCCCGGATTGATCGACGCATCGGTCTGGATGAAGTTCTGGTAGCCCGACCCTCGCAGGCCCGAGCGGCCGAGAGCGGAGACGATGCCCGAAGTCACCGTCTGGCCGAGTCCGAACGGCTCGCCGATCGCGACCACGAAATCGCCGACGCGCAACTTGGCCGAATCAGCCAGTGCCAATGCCGTCAGATGGCCGGGCGGAATCTGCAGCACGGCGATATCCGTTTCCGGATCGGTGCCGAGCACTTTGGCCTTGACGGTGTGGCCATCGGCAACGGTTACCTCGATGTCGTCGGCACCTTCGACCACGTGATTATTGGTCATCACGTAACCCTTGTCCGCATCGACGATGACGCCGGATCCAAGCGATTGCTGCACGCGTTCGCGCGGCGTGTTTGGAATACCGAAGAAGCGCTGGAACACCGGGTCGTCGAAGTACGGATTGCGCACCGCGACGTGGGTCTTGGATGCAATGTTGACGACTGCCGGCGTAACGCGTTCAAGCATCGGTGCCAGCGAAGGCAGCGCCTGGCCATCGACGATGGGCGGCAACGCCGCGTGTGCGGTGGGCGTGCGTAGGAGCGGCGAGGCGAGCAGCGCCGCCAGCAACAGCAACCGCGATGGCGCGGCGAGGCGCGCGGCAAGACGCAAGGCATGCAGAAAATCGGTCACGGGATTCTTCCTTGTCGAAGAAGTGGGCAGTGGCGCAGTCTCGCCTGAGACCGCAACCAGCGGCGTGGGTTTCCGTATTTTCGCGCTTGGATGGACCTCCCGCGAGCCCGCCGTCGGCGCCGCCGACGGCATCGGCGCGAACCTGAAAACACTGCTTGCCTTCCCCCCTTGGCCGGCGTACGTTATCGGGCGGCCCACAATATCTTGTGTTCGACTTGGTTGACAAAGCCCATACATTGGGTCAGATGGCGATTCGCAGTGGCAAGCTGAGCAAGGCTGCAAGGGCTGACGGCCGCGCAGAATGAGCTGCGAGCGGCAGGAGATTGGCGCTTGGTCATGTCATGGGGAAGGCTATAGCGGGGCGTATTTGCGGTGCCGAAAGGGACATGCAATCAAGCTGGGGTCGCATGCGGCGAAATTTTCTGGAGAACAAAAATCAATGAGCACGGTGCGCCTTGAACAGCTCGCGCGTGGCGCGGTGGAAATTCCGCTGCAGCCGACGTCGTACGACATCTGGGACAAGAAATACCGCCTGAAGGCGAAAAACGGCGAACCGGTCGATGCAACCATCGACCACACCTACCAGCGTATCGCCAAGGCGCTGTCCGAGGTGGAAGCGACGCCCGAGAAGAAAACCTACTGGAGCGAGCGTTTCCTGTGGGCGCTGCGCCGCGGCGCGATTCCGGCCGGGCGCATCACCTCCAACGCCGGCGCACAGGAACACAAGCCCAAGACCTCGACGATTAACTGCACGGTGTCGGGCACCATCGACGACTCGATGGACAACATCCTCGACAAGGTGCACGAGGCCGGACTCACCTTGAAGGCGGGTTGCGGCATCGGCTATGAATTTTCGACCTTGCGCCCGCGTGGCGCGTATGTGTCCGGTGCGGGCGCGTACACGTCCGGGCCACTGTCGTTCATGGATATCTACGACAAGATGTGTTTCACGGTGTCGTCGGCGGGCGGGCGCCGCGGTGCCCAGATGGGCACGTTCGATGTCAGCCATCCGGACGTGAAGGAATTCATCCGTGCCAAGCGCGAGGACGGGCGCCTGCGTCAATTCAATTTGAGTCTGCTCATTACCGATGATTTCATGGCCGCGGTCCAGGCCGATGCCGAATGGCCGCTGGTGTTCCCGGTGCACGTCAAGGAACAGCACGAGATCGATCTGGTCGATTCCGAAAAAGTCGTCTGGCGCGACTGGCCGACGCACAAGAACTACGTCGTGCGCGAAGACGGCCTCACCGCGTGCAAGATTTACGACCACATTCGCGCGCGGCATCTGTGGGACATGATCATGGTGTCGACGTACGACTACGCCGAGCCCGGTTTCATCCTCATCGATCGCGTCAACGAGATGAACAACAACTGGTGGTGCGAGCATATCCGCGCGACCAATCCCTGCGGCGAGCAGCCGCTTCCGCCGTATGGCTCGTGCCTGCTCGGTTCGGTCAATCTCACCACGTTCGTGCGCGATCCGTTTGGGCCAAAGGCTCGCTTCGACTGGGAGGAATACCGCGAAGTCGTGCGCGTGTTCACGCGCATGCTCGATAACGTGGTCGAGATCAACGGCCTGCCGCTGGCGCAGCAACGCGACGAAATCACCAGCAAGCGTCGCCACGGCATGGGTTTCCTTGGGCTGGGCTCGACCTTGACCATGTTGAAGATGCGTTACGGTACCGGCGAGGCGTGCGATTTCACCGAGGATGTGAGCCGCGAGATGGCGTTGGCCGGGTGGGAAGTCGCGCTCTCGCTGGCCAAGGAGAAAGGTCCCGCGCCCGTTCTCGCGCGCGACTTCGAGGTCACCGGCGAGATGCTGCGCCGGCGTCCGGAGATGGCCAGCGACGGCTATGCGATCGGCGACATGGTCCCCGGGCGCGTGTTGCACGCGAAGTATTCGCGCTACATGCAACGCGTCGCCGAGGTCGCGCCCGAACTGGTCGCCGAGCTGTCCCGGATCGGCGCGCGCTTCACCCATCATTCCTCGATTGCACCGACCGGCACCATTTCGCTGTCGCTGGCCAACAACGCCAGCAACGGCATCGAACCCAGCTTTGCGCACAGCTATTCGCGCAACGTGATCCGCGAAGGCAAGAAGTCCA
>JBDUED010000039.1:0-16475 GCA_040002595.1 Dokdonella sp.
GGTGACTACCGCGGTGGCCAAGGGCGACCTGTCGCGCAAGATCACGGTGGACGTTCGCGGAGAAATCCTGCAGTTGAAGGAAACCATCAACACGATGATGGATCAGCTCAACGGGTTCGCTTCGGAGGTGACGCGCGTCGCGCGCGAAGTCGGCACCGACGGAAAACTGGGCGGTCAAGCGATCGTGCCCGGCGTCGCCGGCACGTGGAAGGATCTGACCGATTCGGTCAATGCGATGGCGTCGAACCTGACCTCGCAGATGCGCAACATCGCCGAAGTGACCACCGCGGTGGCCAAGGGCGATCTATCGCGCAAGATCGGCGTCGATGTGAAAGGGGAAATCCTCGAACTCAAGATCACCATCAACACCATGGTGGACCAACTTGGTTCATTTGCAGCAGAAGTTACACGGGTTGCCCGTGAAGTAGGAACCGAAGGTAAGCTGGGCGGACAAGCGGAAGTTAAGGGCGTCGCTGGCACATGGAAAGATTTGACCGACAACGTCAACTTGATGGCGTCGAACCTGACCACCCAGGTGCGCAACATCGCCGAGGTCGCCACCTCGGTGGCCAAAGGCGACCTCTCGCGCAAGATCGCGGTCGATGCGCAGGGCGAAATCCTCGAACTCAAGAACACCCTCAACACGATGGTCGATCAGCTGAACGGGTTCGCCGCCGAAGTCACCCGCGTCGCGCGCGAGGTCGGTACCGAGGGAAAGCTCGGCGGCCAGGCGCTGGTGCCGGGCGTCGCCGGCACCTGGAAGGATCTGACCGACAACGTCAACTCGATGGCGACCAACCTCACCACGCAGGTGCGTGGCATCGCCAGGGTGGTGACGGCGGTGGCCAACGGCGACTTGCAGAAGAAACTCACGGTCGATGCGCAGGGCGAAATCGCCGCGCTCGCCGACACCATCAACTCGATGACAGAGACACTGGCGATTTTCGCCGATCAGGTGACCACGGTCGCACGCGAAGTCGGCGTCGAAGGGCGCCTGGGCGGGCAGGCAAACGTGCCGGGAACGGCCGGCATCTGGGAAAACCTGACCGCCAACGTGAACCAGCTGGCGGCGAATCTCACCACCCAGGTACGCGCGATTGCCGAAGTCGCCACGGCAGTGACCCAGGGCGATCTGACGCGCACGATCCAGGTCGATGTGCGCGGCGAAGTGGCCGATCTCAAGAACAACATCAACGCGATGATTGGGACGCTGCGTGCGACTACCGAAAGCAACCGCGAGCAGTACTGGCTGAAAACCAATCTGGCCAGGTTCAGCGACATGATGCAGGGTCAGCGCGATCTGGTCACCCTGGGCAACATGTTGTTGTCGGAACTGGCGCCGTTGGTCAACGCGCACAAGGGTCTGATGTACCTGGTCGACGACGACACGGGCGGTATGCGTCAACTGCGCCGCCTCGCCGGGTATGCCGCCAGTGACAAGGCTGAAGCCAAGCAAATCATCGAGTTCGGGGAGGGACTCATCGGCCAGTGCGCGGTACAGGCAAAGGCGATTCTCATCGGTGACGTCGCGCCTGGCACCGTGCTGATTCGCGCCGGCATGCTCGATCTCGTGCCGCGCAGCGTGATCGTGTTGCCGGTGTTGTTCGAGGACCAGGTCAAGGCCGTGTTTGAACTGGCGTCGTTATCGGAATTCTCGCCGGCCGAACGCACGTTCCTGGAGCAGCTCTCGCGCAGCATCGGCATCGTGCTGAACACGATTGAGGCCTCGATGAGGACCGAGAACCTGCTGGTGCAATCGCAGGAGCTGGCGGTGGAACTGACTTCACAGCAAAAGGAATTGCAGCAGACCAACGAGGACATCGCGTTGAAGGCCGCGCTGCTGGTCGAGCAGAAGGCCGAGGTCGAGGAGAAGAATCAGCAGATCGAGCACGCGCGCCGTGAACTGGAGGACAAGGCCGCGGCGTTGGCAATGACCTCGCGTTACAAGTCCGAGTTCCTCGCAAACATGTCGCACGAGTTGCGCACGCCGCTCAACAGCATCCTGATTCTCGGCCAGCAGCTGGCGGAGAATCCCGATGAAAATCTCAGTCTGCGCCAGGTGGAATTCGCCAAGACCATCCATGCCGCCGGCACCGATCTGCTGCATCTGATCAGCGACATTCTCGATTTGTCGAAAATCGAATCGGGTACCGTCACGGTCGAAAGCGAAGACATCACCTTTGCGCATCTGCGCGAGAATCTCGAACGGGGCTTTCGTCACGAGGCGGAGCGGCGCAAGCTCGATTTCAGCGTCGATTTCCCGCCCGGTATCGGCGGCTCGCTCAGCACCGATCCCAAACGTCTGCAGCAGATTCTCAAGAACCTGTTGTCCAACGCGTTGAAGTTCACCGCGAACGGTCGCGTGAGCCTTTCCGCACGCATCGCGAAAAACGGTTGGACGGTGGGCCACCCGGTGCTTGAACGCGCGCCGACCGTGATCGCATTCGAGGTCAGCGACACCGGCATCGGCATTTCACCGGAAAAGCAGAAGATGGTGTTTGAGGCCTTTCAGCAGGCGGATGCCGGCACTTCGCGCAAGTACGGTGGCACTGGCCTGGGGCTTGCGATCAGCCGCGAGATCGCGGGTCTCCTGGGCGGCGAGTTGCACCTGCTCAGTGCGCTTGGCAAAGGCAGCACCTTCACCTTGTATTTGCCGCTGACCTATGAAGGAAGCGACCACGAGGCAGTGACGACGCAAGCGCTCGGCTCGCCGAAACGGCAGGAGACGGCTCTGCGCGTTGAACGCGTGAGCGACGATCGCGATGCGCTCGGCGCCGATCAGCCGACCCTGCTCGTGATTGAAGACGATACGCGTTACGCGACGGTGCTGCGCGATCTGGCGCGCTCGCGCGGCTTCAACGTATTGATCGCCCACCACGGTACCGATGGCCTGCGGCTTGCGCGCGAATACCGGCCGACTGCGATATCCCTCGACGTGTTCCTGCCGGACATGCTCGGCTGGGCGGTGCTCGCACGGCTCAAGCACGATCCGGAAACGCGGCATATTCCGGTGCAGATTCTGACCATCGACGAGGAGCGTCATCGCGGCCTGGATCGCGGCGCATTCGCCTGCCTCGCCAAACCAGGCAACGCCGAGTCAATCAGCGCGGCGCTCGAACGCATCCGCAATTACACGTTGCCACGCATCAAACGCCTGCTGGTGGTCGAGGACGATGCGCGCGAACGTGCCAGCATCGAGGTGTTGGTCGGGGATGACGATGTGCAGATCGACAGCGCTGCTACCGGCGCCGAAGCGCTCGCAAAGCTTGGCGACACCGTCTATGACTGCATCGTGCTGGACTTGCGTCTGCCCGACATGACCGGTTTCGAGCTGCTCGAATGTATCCAGGCACAGCCGCGTCTGGCGCAGGTGCCGATCATTGTGTTCACCGGGCGCGAGCTCAGCGTCGAGGAAGATCGCCAGCTGCGCAGTGCGGCCAAGAGTGTGATCGTGAAAGGCGTCGAATCTCCCGAGCGCCTGCTTGATGAAACCGCACTATTCCTGCATCGGGTCATTGCCGATCTGTCGCCGACCAAGCAGAAGATCGTGCGCCGCCTGCATGAATCGGACGACGCCCTTCATCACAAACGCGTGCTGGTTGTCGACGACGACGTGCGCAACATCTTCGCGCTCTCGAGCGTGCTCGAGCGTCACGGCATGGAGGTTATCAGCGCCGGCACCGGCCACGAGGCGATCGAAAAAGTGGCCGCCAGCGAGAACATCCATCTGGTGCTGATGGATATCATGATGCCCGGCATGGACGGCTACGACACGATCCGTGCGATCCGCGCAAATCCGCAATTGCGCGCGTTGCCAATCGTGGCGTTGACGGCCAAAGCGATGAAGGGTGATCGCGAGAAATGTCTGGAGGCGGGGGCCTCCGATTATCTGGCCAAACCGGTAGTTACCGATCAGTTGCTCGGAGTTCTGCGGCAATGGCTGCATCGCTGACATCGATGGACCTGGCAGCGGCCGAATCGACGCTCGATCCGGTCAACATCCTGTTGGTCGACGACCAGCCGGCGCGCCTGCTTGCGTATCGCGTCATTCTCGGCAGCCTCAACGAGAATCTGGTCGAAGCCAGTTCCGGCACCGAAGCGTTGGCGCTGCTGATGACGCGCGAATTCGCGCTGATCCTGCTCGACGTGAACATGCCGGACATGGACGGCTTCGAAGCGGCCAGCCTGATCCACCAGCACCCGCGTTTCGAGAAGACGCCGATCATCTTCGTCACCGCGATCAATGTCTCCGACATGGATCGCATTCGCGGCTACACGCTCGGTGCGGTCGATTACGTGATGGTGCCGATCATTCCGGAGATCCTGCGCAGCAAGGTCACGGTGCTCGCCGAGCTGTACCGCAAGCGGCGTGATCTGGAACTGGCCAACGCACATCTTGCGGCAGCGAACGAGTCGTTGCGCATTGAAAAATCGCGCGAGCTGGAGGTGCTCAACGAATCGCTGCGCCTGGCGAACATCCAGCTTGAGCACCGCAATCTGCAACTGCAAAGGGAAGGCGCCGAACGCGAACGTGCGCAACAGCGCCTGATCGAGCAGGATCGGCGCAAGGATGAATTCCTCGCCATGCTCGCGCACGAACTGCGCAATCCGATCGCCTCGCTCGCCAATGCGATCAACGTGTTCAAGCTGGGCGCGGTGCGCATCGACCCGCTGCATGAGGCGATGCAGCGCCAGCTCGGGCTGCTGGTGCGCTTGATCGACGATCTGATTGATGCTGCGCGGATCAGTAGCGGCAAGCTGACCCTCAGGAAGGCGCCAACCACGCTCCGCGCGATCATCGAATCTGCGGTCGAGACGGTGACTCCTCTGCTCGACGCGGGTACTCATCCGCTCGACGTGCAGCAGCCAGCCGAAGATATCGGCCTGGATGCGGACGCCGAGCGTCTGTCGCAGGTGTTCTCGAACTTGCTCAGCAACGCGGTGAAATATTCCGACATCGGCTCGCCGATCGAAATAGCGGCGCGCGCGACCGACGACAGCGTCGAAATTTCATTCATCGATCATGGCATCGGTCTCGGCGACGATCAGCAGGAACGCATTTTCGAATTGTTCACCCAGGTTGACACCGCCGTCGAACGCGCGCGTGGCGGGCTCGGCATTGGCCTGGCGCTGGCCCGGCGCATCGTCGAGATGCACGAAGGCCAATTGTCAGTGGAAAGCCCGGGCCTTGGCCGCGGCAGCTGTTTTGTCGTGCGTTTGCCGCGCACGGATTTGTGCGAGATACCCATGCCGTCGTCCATACCCGCGCCTGCCAATGCGCAGAGCGGCGGGCAGTGCCGTGTGCTGGTCGTCGATGACAATCAGGACGCCGCCGACACCTTGGCGATGATGCTGCAACTGCTGGGTCACCAAGCCCATTGCATCTACGATCCACGCGCGGTGGTCGATGCCGTCGATGCATTCGTGCCGGATATCGTCTTCCTCGATATCGGCATGCCGGGTTTGAGCGGCTACGATGTCGCGCGCAACCTGCGTGCACATTCTGGCGGCGATTCCTTGATCCTGGTTGCCGTGACCGGCTGGGGTCAACCGGAGGATCGTCGTCGCACCGCCGAGAATGGTTTCGATCATCATCTGGTCAAGCCCGCCGACCTGGCGGAAATCCAGCGCATCTGCAACTCGTTTGCACAGCGCACGCACGATTCAGGCTGAGCGCATGATGCGCGGCGTGCACTCGCAGCATCCCCATACTTCGACGGAGGCAGCACATGGCGTCGACATCGCCCCACCTCGCGGTCTTGATCGACGCGGACAACGCGCAGCCTGCGGTCGTTGAAGGCCTGCTTGCCGAGATTGCCAAGTACGGTACCGCGACGGTCAAGCGCGCCTACGGCGACTGGACCGGGCCGCAGCTCAAGGGCTGGAAGGATGCGCTGCTGAAACATGCCATCCAGCCGATCCAGCAGTTCCGCTACACCACCGGCAAGAATGCGACCGATTCGGCGCTGATCATCGACGCGATGGACCTGCTCTACGCGACCAAACTCGGTGGTTTCTGCATCGTTTCCAGCGACAGCGATTTCACCCGCCTGGCCGCGCGCGTGCGCGAGGCGGGTCTGGTCGTCTACGGCTTTGGCGAGAAGAAGACGCCGGCGCCGTTCGTGTCCGCCTGCGACAAGTTCATCTACACCGAGATCCTGCTCGACAAGGGCGACGAGGATGCCGCCAGCGCGCCGCGTTCGGCCGCGCAACTCAAGCAGGACACGCGCCTGGTCGCGCTGTTGCGCAATGCGGTCGAGGCGTCGTCGGATGATTTGGGTTGGTCGAATCTAGCGCCGGTTGGCAGCAACATCGCCAAGCAGGCGCCGGAGTTTGACCCACGAAATTACGGCTATCGCAAACTCGGCGAACTGGTCGCCGCGAGCGGCTTGTTCGAGATCGAAAAACGCAAGGCGGCTGATGGCAACAGTACCGCGACCATGTTGCGCAGTCTGCGCCACGCGGGGCGCCGGGCGAAGGAAAAAAGCGGCGGCCGCTGAGGACGCGTCGCGCGGACCGTGAGCGGGTTACTCGATGGCGCCAAAATGCAGATCGCTGATATCCGCTTCGCTGCACGCTTGCTGACGGCGCAGGCGTTCGATGGTTTCGCTGTTGGGCCGCGGCGTTCGCGCGTGTACGAAGCGCGGCATCAAGGCGCGCACGCGATCAAGGAAACGCTTGTCAGGACGAGCTGGCGTTGTCTCGCACGGTACGCTGCGCAAGGAAGCACTGGCCCGTAGCGGCGGTGCTGCGGCAATGGAGAAACCTCCGGTGCGCATGCGCTTGGCCCACACCTGAACCTCCTGCTGGGCCGCATCCATCGAATCGTACAGTTCAAGCTGGCGTGCCGGCAGCGGACGATCCCACCAGGTCAGGGCGAACTTGCCCGACCAGGGACCAGAAATGCCGGCAACGGCCTTGCCGCCGATCTGCGCAATCATCACCAGGCCGTCATAGCGCGAACGCCATTCCAGCTCGTTGCCGACGATTGCCGGATTGACCGGGATGACGGAAGGTGAAGCGAGGATTCTCATCAAGCGCCGGCAAGCGAACTTCCAAGGGTGCCAGCCTTCTTTGAAGCAAGCTTCATGCCACTTAGTGCACGCCAGCTGAGGCCGTCCGCTGCGCTCCAGGGAGCGCGCAATGGCCCAAGCGTGACACTTTCGGCCGTCGAATCAATGCGGATTTACGACGTCGCCTCGATGCGGATCATCGCCTTGACCGAGTTGGCGATGAAGCAGCGATGGTGGGCGGCTTCGTGCAGCGCGTCCAGTTGCGCCACCGTCGGCGCGTGATCTGGCGCGAACCGGACGCGTGGGTGCAGCACGACCTCGGTGATTGCCTGGCGCTGTGGCGCAGTGCGCGTCAGGTTGCCGACCGCATCGTCGACGTAGTGTTCGACGACGAATCCGCGCTCGGCTGCGAGGGCAAGAAACCACAGCATGTGGCAGCTCGATAGCGCTGCGACGAAGGCTTCCTCCGGATCGACTGCGGCCGGATCGGACCACGGCGCCGCGACGGCCTCAGGCGAGGCGGACGCGGCGACGACCGCGCCGCCATCGAAATGCCATTCGTGCTGGCGCGAATAGCGACCACTCGCGAAATCCGCATCGCCGCGCTTCCAGCGGATCGTTGCCGTGTGTGCACTCATGGGATGGCCATCTCGAATGGTGGTGCGCACATGCTAGCGCCGCGTGGGACCCGTTGTCGGAGCCACTCGCACACGTGCGGGCGGAACCGCATGGATTGCGCCGCGGCGCGGCTGCCGTTGTAATGGCGATCCGCGCGGCACGTGCCGCGGTCACAGGAACTGAAGACACGATGTCGATTGTGCGCATGAGCGATCTTGATCTGACCGGCCGGCGCGTGCTGATTCGCGAAGACTTGAATGTGCCGATAGAGCATGCCGATATGCGTTCAGCGCGCATCACTTCCGAGACTCGTCTTGTCGCCGCGCTGCCAACCTTGCAACTCGCCTTGCAAAAAGGCGCGGCCGTGATGGTCACGTCGCATCTGGGCCGGCCGCAGGAAGGGAAGTGGTCGGCTGTCGATTCGCTTGCGCCGGTAGCAACCCGCCTTGGTGAGTTGCTCGGCCGTGATGTGCCATTGATCCGCGACTGGGTCGACGGTGTCGATGTGCGCGCCGGCCAGATCGTCTTGCTGGAAAACTGCCGAATGAATATCGGCGAGGCGAGCGACGACGAAACGCTGGCCAGAAAATACGCCGCGTTGTGCGACGTGTTCGTGATGGATGCGTTCGGCACCGCGCACCGCGCGCAAGCCTCGACGCACGGCGTGATCCGGTTTGCGAAGATTGCCGCGGGTGGTCCGTTGTTGATGGCCGAGCTGGATGCGTTGGCCCATGCGCTGGAGCACCCGGCGCGCCCGCTGCTGGCGATCGTGGCCGGTTCGAAAGTGTCGACCAAGCTGGCCTTGCTTGAAACGTTGACGGCGAAGGTCGATCAATTGATCGTCGGCGGCGGCATCGCCAACACCTTCATTGCGGCTGCCGGCTACGGCGTCGGCAAGTCGCTGGTGGAAAAGGATCTGCTTGGCGTAGCGAGGAAAATAATCGCCGATGCAAAAGCACGCGGCGCCGAGGTGCCGATTCCAAGCGATGTCGTGGTCGCACCGGCGTTCGCCGCCGATGCCGCGGCTACGGTGAAATCCGTCGACGCCGTTGCTGCGGGCGACATGATTCTCGACATCGGCCCGCAGACCGCGCAGGCGTATGCCGCGTTGATTGCCAAGGCGGGCACGGTGGTCTGGAACGGGCCCGTTGGCGTGTTTGAATTTGATGCGTTCAGCTACGGCACCCGCACCCTCGCGCACGCGATTGCAGATACCGCCGCGTACTCGATTGCCGGCGGTGGCGACACCTTGGCAGCCATTGAAAAGTACGGTGTTGCCGACAGGATTTCCTACATCTCCACCGGTGGCGGCGCGTTCCTCGAATTTCTCGAGGGCAAGGAACTGCCTGCGGTTGCCGCACTGCGGGCGCGTGCGTGATGGAGCAGGCGGTGCGCAAACTCATCCTGTTTGATCTCGATGGAACCCTGATCGATTCGGAACCGGGCATTTGCGCCACGCTTGCCTACGCATTTGCACAGGTCGGCGCCGTGTTGCCGGATCGGGCGGTGCTGCGCACATGGATAGGACCGCCGTTCTGGGAGACCTTCCCGAGCGTGCTTGGCGATGACCTCGTGCGGATCGAAGCGGCGATTGGCCATTACCGCGTCCGCTTCGAGCAGGTCGGCTGGGCCGATCATCAGGTTTATCCCGGCATGGCGGATCTTGTCGGCGACCTCATCGATGGAGGGCACACGCTCGCGATCGTGACCACAAAACCGCAGTCGCAGGCGCAGAAGATCGTGGATCATTTTCCGTTTGGCGCCGCATTCAAGCGCGTCTACGGACCGGACATCAGCGGTCGCCATTGCGCCAAGGCGGAAATGATTGCACAGGCACTCAAGGATTTTTCCATGCATGCGGACGATGCGACGATGGTCGGCGATCGACATTTCGACATTCAAGGCGCGCGTGCGAATGGCGTGCGTGCGCTTGGGGTCGGCTGGGGTTTCGGCAGTGTCGAGGAACTTGCACGCGCCGGCGCGGAAGCGATTGCCGCGACGCCAGCTGCACTCGCTGCAATGCTGAGCTGACGCCTCGCTTTCGAGCGAAAAACCTTCGGCTTTCACTGCAGAGTTCGACTACAGGGGCGTTCGCGGATTCCCCACGGCGCAACTTCACCTTCGGTGCGCTGTGCTAACTTTGCCATCCCCGTAGAGGACCGAACACGGATGGATGCACAACTGCGCCGCACCAAGATCATCGCCACGCTGGGCCCGGCCACGGATGCGCCCGGGGCGCTGAAGCAACTAATTTCCGAGGGCGTCGATGTCGTGCGTCTCAATCTTTCGCACGGCACACCCGATGATCACCGCCAACGCGCGGCCGCTGTGCGCGCCGCTGCGCTGGAACTCAAACGCGAGGTCGCGATTCTGGCCGATTTGCAGGGGCCAAAAATTCGCATCGAGCGCTTCGCCGACGGTCCGATCCATCTCGAACCGGGCCAGCTGTTCACGCTCGATTGCCACGACGATGCGCCTGCAGGTGACGCGACACGCGTCGGCGTCAGCTATCACGATCTGTGGCGCGATGTGAAACCCGCCGACGTGCTGCTGCTCGACGACGGGTTGATCTCGCTCGAAGTGATCGACACCGGCGACCAGATTGTTCAGTGCAGCGTGCTCAATGGCGGCAAGCTTTCCGATCGCAAAGGCATCAACCGGCTCGGCGGCGGATTGACCGTGGCCGCGTTGTCGGACAAGGATCGCGCCGACATCGAGCTTGCCGCCGAACTCGATGCGGATTTTCTTGCGGTGTCCTTCGTCAAGACGGCTGACGACATCGAGACGGCACGTCGGCTGCTGCGCGAAGCGGGCGGCGATGCGGCGCTGGTGGCCAAGATAGAACGCGCCGAAGCGATCGACAACCTGAGCGAAATCATCGAAGCGTCGGACGTGGTAATGGTGGCGCGCGGCGATCTGGGGGTCGAGATCGGCGATGCGGAGCTGCCTGGCCTGCAGAAAAAAATCATCCGCGAAACCCTGTTGCGCAGTCGCGTTGTGATCACCGCGACGCAGATGATGCAATCGATGGTCGAATCGCCGATTCCAACCCGCGCCGAGGTGCTCGATGTCGCCAATGCAGTCATCGATGGCACCGATGCGGTGATGCTGTCGCAGGAAACGGCGGCGGGCAAACATCCGGACAAGGCGGTCGCCGCGATGCGTCGTGTGTGCCTCGGCGCCGAGCGCCAGTTCGAGCCGACCCAGGATCTGCAACCGGGTACGCACCGACTCGATCGAACCGATCAGGCGATTGCGCTTGCTGCGATGTTCATGGCCGATCAGGTGGGCGTACGCGCACTGGTCGCGCTGACCGAAAGCGGCGGCACTGCATTGTGGCTGTCGCGCTACCGATCAGCGGTGCCGATCTATGCACTTTCGCGCAATGCAGCCGCGCGTCGCCGCATGCTGCTGTATCGCGACGTGTATCCAATTGATTTCAACGCGCGCGGTGTCGGTCCGACGCAGGCTGCGCGCGACGCGATCCAGCATCTCTTCGCGCTTGGCCATCTCAGTGTCGACGATCGCGTGATCGTCACCAATGGAGACCACACCGGCAAGCTGGGTGGCACCAATACGCTGAAACTGCTCAAGGTGGGCGAATGCGGCGTGGCGGATGGGCTGGGGGATTTGTAAGGCTCTTGCGCGCTTGCGCCGAGCTCACCGCGTGGCCTGATCGGTTCAGGTCGTTCGTCCAAACCGACGTGCGGATGAACTGATGGTGGGCGCGGCCCCCTACGTCGGGCCGTGTCGATCGTAGAATGAGGCTGCGATCGATCGATCGCCTGCGAGGAGTTCATCATCATGTTGAGCCGAATGACCGCCCTGCTTGCCCTCATCTGCTGTGCCCACGCAGCCGCCCAATCAATGGACCAGACCCCGCCACGCGTGGTCGCGCCGGACAAACTCGCATCCTACTGGACGCGTGCGCAATCCTCGGTCGACGCGGAAGTGCCCAATTTTGGCAAGAACATTCATCAGCCTGGCTGCGCGACGGTGTCGTTCGTGGTGGAACCCGACGGCAGCACCAGCACGTTCAAGGTCCAGCGCGTGGTACCAGCGGGTGATCTGGGCAAGGTTGCGGCGAGCGTTGCGGCGGGCCTTCGGTTTGATCCGACACCTTCCAACAAGGGGCGCGCGCGCGTTTTCAGCTGGCTGATTTTCCCGTTCAACCTGCCGGCCGATCAGGCGGCGCGCACGGCAGTCATGCGCCCATGCGAAATCGAGAAACTCGACCCGAAGGACATGTGAGCCCGACGCCGGCGTGCGGCCGCGTCTGCCAGGTGCGGCGGATGCTATGCGTCTCGTTGGTCCCTTGAGACCTGCACGGCGATGATGACGTTCAATGTCTGCACCGTCTGCCGGCTCGCGATAGAGGCGGGCGAGACACGCTGCATACGGTGCGGCGGCGCACTGACCTTGTCCGATGCGAGCGTGTTTGTCGGCGAGCTGTTCGGCAAATACGAATTGCACAGCGTGATCGGCAGCGGCGGCATGGGTGTGGTGTTCAAGGCACACCATCGCGCGCTCGCGCGCAGTGTCGCGGTGAAACTGCTGCGACCGGGTCTGGGCGACGTCGCATTGCGCGAGCGGTTCCTGCGCGAAGCACGCTTCCTTGCCGGTCTGCGTCATCCCAATATCGTCTTGATTCACGATTTCGACGTGTCCGATTGGGGTGTGCCGTATTACGTGATGGAACATCTCGAAGGGCACAGTCTTGCCGACGAGATTACCCGACACCCGGATGGCTTGAGTTGGGGTCGCATGCGCACGATTCTGCATGGCGCGGTCGAGGCGCTTGCCTTCGCGCATGCGCGCGGCATCGTGCATCGTGATCTGAAGCCGGACAATATTTTCATCGCGCGCGGCGATGACGGGGAACAGATCAAGCTGCTCGATTTCGGAATCGCGCGTTACCTTGGCGAAAGTGAAGGAGACAACCCGCGTTTGACCCAGATCGGGTTTGTCGTCGGCACACCGCTGTACTTTGCACCCGAGCAGTTCTACGGCTATCCCGTCACCCTCGCCACCGACCAGTTTGCATTGGCCTTGATCGTGGCCGAAATGCTGCGCGGGAAACCGCTGCGCAGCGGACGCAGCATCAGCGAGATTTCACGCGAAGGGCTTGCGCGTTCAGCGGCAGACATGGCGACGCTTTTGCCCGAAGGCCTGCCCATCGCGGCAACGACGGCGCTGGCGCGCGCGCTCAGCGCAGATCCAGCCGCACGTTTTGCCGATGTGTCGGCGTTTGTGCAAGCGCTTGGCCTCATGCGTTCATCGAGCGCGGTCCCGCCGCGCGTCGCTGTCGGCGCGATGGCGGAGACCCTGCCGACGCCGGATCCGGACGTGGTGCCGGGCCAGGGATCGATGCCGAGCGCGCGCACGTTTCGCGCAAAGGTGTGGCCGCTGTTGGCGCTCGTCAGCGTCGTGGTGCTCGCAGCGATCGGCTGGACGCACCGCGAAAAGTTCGCACACCCCACGTCCCCTGCGATCGGTGTCGCAGCAGAGGCTGCACCCATCCCGAATCCGCAAGCGTGGTTGCGTCCGCGTATGGATTTCAGCGTGCCGGTCGATGCGCGTGGCATCCTCATCCGCAGCGCGGATGTCGTCGTGCTCGAATCAGCCGACGGCTGGTATCTGCGTCCGCTGGCCACCGGCGTCGAGGCGAGCCGCGTTGTGCTGCCGGCCGATCAGCGCCTGCTTGGCGCGCTGCAGGACGGGCGGCTGGCGGTACTGGCTGGCGATACGTTGCAGGCGGTAGATCCGTTGACGCGCGAGGCCAAGACGTTGGCGCGATTGCCCACCGGCGTCGATTCGCATGTGAGCGTGCGGATTGCCTCGGATGCGTCCGCCGCAGTTGCGTGGCAGGGCGATGTACTGGTGCTTTTTCATCCTGGTTCGAAGGCGCCGCCTCTGCGCATTGCGGTGCCGGCGCTGACCGGCAGTGCGCTCGCGCTAGAGTTGAGCCGCCACTTTCTTGCGATTGCGACCGGCGCGCGCGTGCGGGTTTATCGCAGCAGCGACGGTGCGCCGGTGCTCGACGAGACTTTGGATCTGGGTGACGTGCTTGACCTTGCCTTGCTCGATACGCCACCGCGGCTTGCGCTGGCCGGGCGAGAGCCGGAAGTTCGCCTTCTGAGTCTGGACGGCAGCGCCCCGGCACAAACGATTGGCGTGCCGCGCGGCGCCAGCGCCGTGGCTTGGAGCGCGGATGGCCCGACTCTGCTGCTGGCGGGCGATGCCGGTCTGTCGGCTTGGCGCAATCAGGCATTTCTACCCGAGCATTACGCGAACGTGGCGCTAACACCTGGCGCCTTGTACGTGGACGGCGGTGGCGTGCTCTTGCTCGATGGCGAAACGCACCGACTCGCGTGGTTCGATATCGGAACGCTGCCGATTCAGTCGATGCACCAGACCGGCACATCGGAAGTATGGGCCGTGCATGTCGATGCAGAGCGGGGCAGCGTCTATGTCGGCGCGCGCGACGGAAGCGTGTATGCCCTCGATGGTGATCGCGTTACGGCGCACCCGCTGCATTCGGATGGCGTAACCGCGCTCGCCGGGGATGCTGCGCATCTTGCCAGCGCATCCGACGATCGCACGCTGGCGATCTGGCATCTGCCGGACATGACCGTCCAATGGCGCTCGCGCAGCCATGATTACCTGATCAACCAGATTGCGATAGTGGGCGCCATGCTCTGGTCCAGTTCGTCGGATGGCACTCTCAAATCCTGGCGCTGGCCCAGTCTGGAAGAAGACCAGAGCCTGGATTTGCGCACACTTGGCGGCGACAAGGGTCTGAGGTTGCATGCGTTCTGGATTGATTCCGCGCAATCGCACGCGCTGGTTGGCACCTGGAATCATCGACTGGTCGCAATGGAGCGGCGCGGAACCAAATGGACCGTGCGCTCCATGCCGATCGAGAGCGCGGGCGGCTACCATCTCGTGGAGCTGGCGCAACCAAATCTCGTCATCGTGCAGGGGACCCAGCCCACTCGCTTGTATGCCTGGGATGTGCAAACGCAGCGCTTGTTTGCAGTGCCGGACCTCGACAACCTCTATGAGTCGTTGAACGCAGACGGCAGCGCCGGGGGCGTGCTGGCCGCGGGCTTCGGGGTCGTCGCGCATTACGTGTTCGATCGCGCTGCGGACGGCACTCTCCACGTCGCAATCAATGAACGCAGTCGCAGTGAATTGGGCGTTCTTACTGCGGCCGATTTCGATGCCAAGCGACATCGATTGTGGGCTGCCGACTCGAACGGGCGGTTGTTCGCGTTCGATCAAGCCCAATTGTTCGGACAACCGGTTTATCGGGGCGTGCTGATGCCCGTCGAGCTACCCTGATCGGCGCGAGCCGCCAAGCGGACGATGGCGGCCAACTCGCCTATAATGCCAGCCCCTTGAAAATCCCGTTCGGTCGCTGTGTGCGGCCGCGGCCTCATTCGTTCACGGAGCGGCATCAATGAGTATCGAAGAGCTTGAGAACATCGCCCAGGCAATGGTGGCGCCGGGCAAGGGCATCATCGCAATTGACGAATCCACCGCGACGATCAAGAAGCGCTTCGATTCGGTCGGCGTCCCCAACACCGAGGAAAACCGTCGCGCGTATCGCGAGATGCTGCTGACCGCGCCAAAACTCGGTGAGCATATTTCTGGCGCGATCCTCTACGACGAAACCATCCGCCAGGCGACCAAGGCCGGTGTGCCGTTCACCAAGGTAATGATGGACGCAGGCATCCTGCCCGGCATCAAGGTCGACCTTGGCGCAAAGCCGCTGGCCGGGTTTCCCGGCGAACGCGTCACCGAAGGTCTCGACGGTCTGCGCGAACGTCTCGCCGAATACGCGAAGCTGGGGGCGAAGTTCGCCAAGTGGCGCGCGGTCATCTCGATCGGCGACGACATCCCCAGTGGCACCTGCATCGAAGCCAATTCGCATGCGCTCGCTCGCTATGCCGCGTTGTGCCAGGAGGCGGGCATCGTGCCAATTGTCGAACCCGAAGTACTGATGGATGGGGACCACGACCTGGATATCTGCTACGAAGTGACCGAAGCCACCCTGCGTTCCTTGTTTGGCGCCCTGTATGAGCAAAATGTGATGCTCGAAGGCACCATTCTCAAACCCAGCATGGTGGTGTCGGGCAAGGATTGTCCCGATCAAGCCGATGTCGATGAAGTCGCCGAAGCAACCGTGCGTTGCTTGAAAGCCGCCGTGCCGGCGTCGCTGCCGGGCATCGTGTTTCTTTCCGGCGGCCAGTCCGACGAGGACGCCACCGCACACCTCAATGCGATCAACCAGATGGGCCCGCATCCGTGGCCGCTGTCTTTTTCATACGGCCGTGCGATGCAAAGCGCAGCGCTGCAATTGTGGGGCAAGGACATGCAGGCGAACTTTGCCGCCGCGCAGGCGATGGTGCACAAGCGCGCGAAGCAGAACGGCCTGGCTGCGCTGGGGCAATGGAAGAAGGGCGGCTAACGTTCCAATACGACGCCCAAAAAGAAATGGGCACCGAGGTGCCCGTTTCTTCTGATTTCGGTCGGAGCGGCGTTAGCTGCACTCTTCCTGATACCACGCGCCATCGAAAGCATCGCGCCTTGCGGCGCTCCCACCGGGTTACGCCGGCACATCCAGCGACGCCAGCCACTCGTCATCCGAGCCTTCGTTGACGCCTTCCATCAGGAACGTCGACAGATAACGCTCGCCGGTGTCGGGCAGCATCGCGAGCAGCACTGAGCCCTGTGGCGCAGTCGCGGCGACGTGCAGTGCGGCGGCGACAGTGGCGCCGGAGGAGATGCCGGCGAAAATGCCTTCCTCGGCCGCGAGCCGGCGTGCGGTGTCGCGTGCGA
>JBDUED010000040.1:0-16132 GCA_040002595.1 Dokdonella sp.
CGCGCGACATGGTCACGAAATATGGTCTTTCCGAAGAACTCGGACCGATGACCTATGCGGAGGAGGAAGACGAGGTGTTCCTCGGCCGCTCGGTCACCCAGCACAAGCATGTGTCCGAGGAAACTGCGCGCAAGATTGACGCCGTTGTGCGTGGCGTGATCGACCGCGCCTACCAGCGTGCGCGCGAGATCCTGACCACGAACATGGACAAGCTGGAAAAAATGGCCGGCGCGCTGTTGCAGTACGAAACGATCGACCGTGAGCAGATTGCCGCGATCATGGATGGCCGTGAACCCAACCCACCCAAGGACTGGACCAACGATTCCAAACCGGGTTCCGGTTCGGGTGGCGCAAAACCGCGTGGTGAAAGTCCGATCGGTGGCCCGGCCGTGCAGCCGCGTGTGCGCAGCGACTGAAGGTCGCTCATAGTTCGTTCCTAGCGGCCGCCTTCGGGCGGCCTTTTCGTTGGAGTCCGCGTCACTCCGGCACCCGTCCATGCGAGCGGTGAGATCGAGGTCGCTTGCGCATCAGGGTTGCGTTGCGGACACTCCGCTGTGGAATGGCACATTGGCGGCGGCGGGGGCAACGGGCAATCGTGCGTGCAGGATCGCTATTCGGGGAACTCAAGCGCCGCAACGTGCTGCGCGCCGGTGCGTTTTACGCGGCGGCGGCGTGGGCGCTGGCACAGGGCATCGCGCAGCTGGGGCCGGTCTTCGGCGCACCGGATTGGGTGACGCGCTGGTTCGTCATTGCCGCGATCATCGGCTTTCCGTTCTGGCTTGCATTTGCGTGGTTCTTCGAATTCACGCCGCAAGGGCTGAAACGCGAAAGCGAGATAGCGCCGGACGATTCGATCGCGCATCTGACCGGACGCAAGCTGGACTTCTTGATCATCGGCGTTCTCGCCATCGCAGTAGTGTTGCTGCTGACCAATACTGTTGTGGGGCGTAAAGACGCGGGCGCGAGTGCAACCGCGAACGATGTCGCTGCAGCCATGGCAAAGATCCCCGCCAAATCCATCGCCGTGCTCCCGCTGACCAATGAAAGCGGCGATCCGACTCAGCAGTATTTCTCCGATGGCTTGTCGGAGGATCTGATCACCGCGTTGTCCCAGATCGCAGGACTCAAAGTGATCGGCCGCAACTCCGCGTTCCAGTTTCGCGACACCAAGGAGGACAGCTCCAGCATCGGCGTGAAACTCGGAGTAGCGCATCTTCTGGAAGGCAGCGTGCGGCATGCCGGAGATACCGTACGCATCAGCGCCGCGCTGATCAATGCGGGGGACAGCAGTACGCTGTGGTCGCAGCATTACGACAGACCGTATCAGGATCTGTTCGGACTGCAGGACGAGATCACCAAGGCCGTTTCCACCGCGCTGAAGGCGAAACTGCTGCCCAGCGATGGTGCCGTGATGCAGAGCGACCGTCCGCCCGGTGGCAATCTCGATGCCTACACTGCCTATTTGCAGGGCAAGTTTTACGATGCGAACAACACCGAGGACGATGACCGCAAAGCGATCGGTTTCTACAACGAAGCGATTCGTCTTGATCCGCATTATGCGGATGCCTTTGCCGGGCTGTCGCATGCGTGGACCGCCCATGCAGCACAATTTCTGAGCGGCGCGGACATGAAGGAGGCCTATGCGAAGGCGCGCACGGCGGCCGAATCTGCGTTGACGCTGGACCCAAACTCGGCTTCGGCACATCTCGCGCGGGCCTATCTGCTGCAAAGCGCAGATTTTGACTGGACCGCAGCGGACGCCGAGTTTCGACGCGCGTTGCAAATCGCGCCGGAAAACGGCGGCGCCAAATTCATGTGGGGCGTATTGCTGGCGACGTTGGGCAAACCTGCGCCCGCGGTTCGTCTGACCCAGGAGGCGCTTGCGCTCGATCCTCTGCACGCCAGTTGGTATGGTTGGCTGGCCCAGTATTTGTTGCCGCTTGGTCGATTCGATGAGGCGGACGTGGCGATCCGACGGGCGATAGCGCTGCAACCGCAGGCAGTGGGGCAGTACCAGACATTGACGACCATCGAGATCAAGCGTGGCGATGCCAAGGCCGCGCTGCACGCCGCACAGCAGGAGCCGCCGGGAATCTGGCGAGACGTTGCGTTCGCTATGGCACTGCAGATCGGCCCCGATGGTGCCGCCGCCGATGCTGCGCTGAAGACTCTGATCGACAAGCAGGCCGACAACGGGCCGTTTCAAATCGCGGAGGTGTATGCCTTGCGACCCAAGGATTCGGACAATACCTTCCTATGGCTGGATCGCGCCTGGACCAATAAAGATCCCGGCATCAGTTCCCTCCTATTCGATCCTTTCCTCCTGCGCTACAAGGATGACCCGCGGTTTTCCGCGTTCTGCGGCAAGGTCGGGTTACCGACGCCTGCTGGACTTGCGACGAGGCAGACCTCACCCACGGCATTGTCCACGCCGACGACAACAGCGGGACACTAGGCAATGTTCGACACCACGCCAACTCTTGACTGCGCGGGCCGTTCGCTGAAACTGGATCGCCCACGCATCTGCGGCGTGCTGAATCTCACTAGCGATTCGTTTTCCGGCGACGGCTTGCGCGACGACATGCAAGCGGCCGTCGCGCGTGGCGTGGCGATGGTGGAGCAGGGTGCAGACCTGCTCGATGTCGGCGGCGAATCCACGCGGCCCGGCGCGCAAGAAGTCCTCTGCGCCGATCAAATCGCGCGCGTGGTGCCTGTAATCGAAGCGCTGGTGCGCGCGGTCGAGGTGCCGATCAGCATCGACACCTCGAAACCGGACGTGATGCGCGCCGCGATCGCCGCCGGTGCGGGAATGATCAACGACGTGTACGCGCTGCGCCGCGACGGCGCGCTCGATGCAGCCGCGGAACTTGGCGTGCCCGTCTGCCTGATGCACATGCAGGGCGAGCCGCGCACGATGCAGGACGCGCCGCATTACGATGATGTCGTTGCCGATGTGCACCGCTTTCTGGCCGAGCGTCTCTTCGCCTGTCAGATGGCTGGCATCGACAAGAAGAGGATCCTGATCGATCCCGGCTTCGGCTTCGGCAAGACGCTCGAACACAACCTTGCCTTGCTGCGGGGGCTCGAGCGTTTTGCGGAACTCGCGCCGGTCATGGTCGGCCTCTCGCGCAAGGCCACCATCGGCACCCTGACCGGCCGCGAGCGTCCCGCCGACCGCGCGGCCGGTTCGGCGGCAGCGGCACTGATCGCGGTGCAACGTGGCGCGATGATCGTGCGCGTACACGACGTCGCGATCACGCGTGATGCGTTGGCGGTGTGGCAGGCGGTCGGCAACAGCGTGAAGCCGAGGTTGAACCCGGCTGCAAAAAACACACTGTGGGATGACGATTAACCCGCATGCGCCGCGCCACTATGCGTGCAGCAACGCGTAGCCGATCAGCGCGGCGACAATCAGAAACGGCACTGACCACGCGTGGAATGCGAGATATTTGCCAGGTTCGGGCGCCATGCGCAGGGCAATCAGGTTTGCGAGCGAGCCGATAAGAACGCCGAACCCACCGACGTTGACTCCAAACGCAATGGCACGCCAGTGGTGTGAATATTCGACCACGGCAATCGCCGCCGGCACGTTGCTGATGAGTTGCGACGCCGCTATGGCTGTCCAGTACGCATGCGCCGCTTGCTCGAGGCCAAGTGCGGGCATCCATGCGCGCACAAAGTCCATCGACGCAAGCAGGCGCAAGTCGATGAACATCAGCACGAACACGATCAGCAGGCCCCAGTCGATTGCCGCCAGCACACGGCGACGAAACACGGAGAACACAGCCACGACTGCAGCCAGCGCCCAGCCTGCGCGATGCAGATCCGCGATCACGAGAAAGGGGACATACACAATGAGCGCCATGCCAAGAAGACGCCGATCGATCGGCATTGCCTGAAGCGGCTCCGTTTCGCGATGCACCGCGTCCGCCGGAAATGCGAACCAGGTGAGTGCGAACAAAAATGCCAGCATCGGCACAACCAGCGGCAGCATCTGCAGCACGAACTGCCAAAACGCAACGCCAGATTGTTGCCACAGGAACAAGTTTTGCGGATTTCCGATCGGTGTCAGTGCCGAAGCTGCATTGACTGCGAGTGCCTCGAACACGATCAAGCGGGTCGAGGGAATTTGTGCAAGCTTGCAGATGCCCAAGGTCAAGGGCACCACCGCGAAGAGCGCAACATCATTGGTCAGCAGCATCGACAGGACGGATGTCAACGAGACCAGCGCGAGCGCGATCGTGCGTTTGCTCACCATGCGATCGAGCAGCCAATGCGCAATTCGATACAGCACGCCGCTCATTTCGACCGCCTTCGTGAGCAGGAGAAGCCCGGTAAGCGCGGCAATCGTCGACCAATCCACAAGTCTTGGATAGCTGGCGATTTTCCCTGGCGCAAAAGCGCTGAACAGGGTGAGCGCGCACAGCAGCACCATGAACATCCGGTCACGGCGCAGCGCGGCCAACTGCGATGACATCCAACGTCGGGTCGGGTCCGCCGCATCCTGCGCTGCCACGCGCGTACCCGCTTCGTGATTACCCGTGCGCATGCGAGCTCTAGCGTAAAACGCGTATCGACAATTGCGCATAAGCGCCGCTCTTGGCCAGCGCGGTGATCGTTTGATCGCCCGGGCGCGCAAACGCATGTTCGAACGCCTGCGCGGCGTGCGTCTCACCTTCAAGCTTGCCGTTGACGAGCCAGAGAATATCGGTGCCGGCGCCAAGTACGCGCAGGCGAATTGCGGCGGGTTTGTCGCTGTTGGGTGCGCGCGCGATTGCCGCATTGTCGGCGACGCCTTCGATTCGAATCGGCTCGCTCGCTTCGAGGCCGTCGGTGTCACAGCCGCGCGCGAGCGGCGGCAAACTGGCACGATGGCGCACGTCGCGCGTGAGCCATGGATATGCCAGCGCGGGCCAGCGCGCGATGTCGATTTCGCGAGCGGGCTTGACCGCGCAATTGGCGCTGACTCGCGCACCGCTCGCGTCCACGCGCGCATGCACGAGGCCGGCGCTCCACACCTTCGCATCGCGTTCGGAAAACGTCGGCGGCACCACGCGATTCAAGACCCATGCCGCGTGTTTTTCGTGGCACAGCTCAGCATGCCTCGAATCGAAGACAGCGCCTAGCGGCCAGCAGATATCGGCTTGCGTCACGCTTGCAGGCGGCGGTTCCGGCGTCGCGGACATCGCACTGCGCGGCAATGAATCGACGACCTGGAACAACAGCGGCAACGCCGTCACTGCGCCGTACTGCCCCGGCAACGGTGTGCCATCGGGACGCCCAACCCATACTGCAAACGTAAAACGCCGCGTCGCGCCGAGCGCCCACGCGTCGCGAAAGCCGTAACTGGTGCCAGTTTTCCAAGCCACTCTCGGGCGCGAACCTGGATCGAACGTGCCCGGAGAATAACCAGGTCGTGGATTGGCTTCGAGGACATCGCGCACGATCCATGCTGCACCCTCGGAAAGGAGGCGCCGGTCAATGCGTGCGTCGTCGGGACTGTAGCGCACGCGTCCGGCGACGCCACCACGGTTGAGTGCGCTGAATGCGCCGACCAGATCCTGCATGCGCACACCGACCCCACCGAGGATCACCGAAAGATTGGGCGCGGCGCCGTAGGGCAGGCGCAGGTCCAGCCCCGCATTGGCCAGGCGTCCTGCAAAGCGTGCAGGCCCGATGCGATCGAACAGGTCGACCGCGGGCACGTTGAGCGACAGGCGCAGCGCCTCGGCGGCGCCGACCGGTCCATTGTAGGTGAGCCCGAAATTACCCGGTCGATAGCTGCCGAAAGATTGCGGTGCATCGATCAGCAGGCTTTCCGAATCGATCAGTCCGTCGTCGAGCGCGAGTCCGTATAAAAACGGCTTCAAGGTCGAGCCTGGCGAGCGCCATGCTCTCACCATGTCGACATGTCCCAGCCGCGCTTCGTCGCCAAACGCGCCTGATCCCACGTAGGCAAGTGCTTCCAGATTGGCGTTGTCGACGACCAGCAACGCGGCGGAGGTGCGATCGGGCAGGTGCCCGAGATAATCGCTGACGCGGGCCTCGAGCGCACGCTGAAGTTCCGCATTGATGGTCGTTGCAATGCGCCGCGCTTGCGGGCGTTCCTCATGCAGACGCTCGGCCAGCAGCGCCGCGCTGAGCGGTGGCTGCAAGGTGCGTGCGGCGACCGCTTCGATTTGCGCGTCGTGGACTTCGGCGCGGGTCCACACGTGCAGGTCGGCCATGCGTTCGAGCACCTTGTCGCGTGCTGCGCGCGCGGCGTCCGCATTACGGTCTGGTCGCAGACGGCTGGGCGCCTGCGGCAGGACCGCGAGAAGTGCAGCTTCCGCGTGCGAAAGGCGTGATGCCGGTTTTCCCAGGTAAGCCCACGATGCGGCTTCGACGCCTTCAATGGTGCCGCCAAACGGCGCGCGATCGAGATACAGGGTCAAGATCTGCTTCTTCGACAGATGTGCTTCGAGCTGAAGTGCACGCAACATCTGGCGCAATTTGCCCGCGAAATTGTGCGGCGTGCCATCGAGAATCCGCGCGACCTGCATGGTCAAGGTCGAGCCGCCGGAGACGAGTCTTCGCTGCACGATCCACTGTCCAAATGCACGCGCCATAGCGAACGGGTTGATGCCGGGATGTCGATAGAACCAGCGGTCCTCATAGGTCAGCAACGCCTCGATGTAGAGTGGCGAAACATCGTCGGGCTGCACGGGATAGCGCCATACGCCGTCGCTGTCGGGAAAGGCCCGCAAAGGCGTGCCGTCACGCGCGAGCACCACCGTGCTGCCATGACCGGCATCCGGCAACGGCGGAGGGAAAAGGCGGTCGAGGAGGAGGGTCGTGGCGACAAGGGCAAGCGCCAAAGCCACAGCACGTTTCCACCAACGCCGGGATGGCCCGTGCCACATTGCCCGCCCCCTCATTTTCGCTCAGCGCTTTCCAATCATGGGAACTGTCTGGATCATGGCTGTCGTGCTTTCCACGCACGCCTCCATTTCAAACAGGACGCGGTGGGTATATCACGGCTCAATCACTTTGATCGATGCCGGTTCGCTCTTGCCGATGCCACGCACTTCGGGTTTGTACATGTCCTCGACCAGCGGTGGCGGCACCTGGAAGGTGCCCGGCGAGACGGCGCGGACCATGTAGAACACGTGCGCGATCTGGCCTTTGTCGAGTTTGAGCGCAGCAACATAGCGATCGTCGCGGAACTCCTCGTGGCGCACCTCGGCTGCCTGCGCGCGGTCGGTGATCGTGATGCCGTCGATGACGACGCCAGCCCATTGCTTGGCGTCAGTCAGGTTGAAGTTCTCGATCTCCAGCCCACCTGGCAGGAGGTCTACCAGCAATGCATCGGGCATCGCCTGACGCGCTTCGAGTTTGAGGCCGACAATCAGACTGTCACCTTCTTTCAGCGCCGCCGGTTCCCACGGCTTGCCATCGAGCGTGTAGAACTGGCGCTGGATCCACACGTAATGATCATCGAACGGCGGCACGGTTTTCGGGACGCCGGCAATGTCGGTGCTGGCGTACAGCGGCAAATCGCCCTCGGGTATGAAGCGCACTCCGGCAGCGAGTTCGGTTGCGCCGAACTCGTGGCTCCACAGACGATCCGGGCTGATCGGATTCGACGCGGCGCCGACGCTCAATGTGCCGGCAACGACTTTGTCGCCGTCCGCAATCAGGATTTTCCCCAGCCGCGCGATCGCGATCTGTTCCTGCGTGCTGAGATATGTCCAGCGCCAGCCGCCCTTGCGCTCGCGTGCGTCGGCCGCGTGTTCTTCAGTCGTCAGCGAACGCGCGATGTCGAATACGCGGCCGTCGTATTCGGGTTTGGACAAGCCGTACCGATGCGTCAATGCAATCATCAATGCGGTGTCGCGCAAGTCAGACCCATAGTCTCCGAGATTCCACGGCCGATCGACCTTTTTTGCGAACGCCTCGGCAATCGCTTTTTCGGCGCGTGGCTGGTCGCCCATCAGTTTCAGCGCAATGCCCAGATGCACCAGCGGGAGCGCCGTTACCGACTTGTCGCGTGAGTTGTCATACAACGCGCGCAGGGTGCCGAGCGGCGCGCGATTGACGCGGGCGAGCACGTAGCCCGAATACGCCTCATCGGCAAAACGCAAATGGTCGCTGTGCTCGTGGCCATAGTACGGATGGCCGCCGGAAAGCAGATCATCGTTGAGCCGCTTGAGCGATTTTTGCAATACTTCATCCGGTACGAGGAAGCCTTCGTCGCGCGCTTCCTCCAGGAACTCGACGACATACGGCGTGATGAACTCGTTTACATAGCTGTCGCCGCCCCACATCGAAAACAAGCCGGACGGAATCTGCATCGAGGCGATGCGCCCGATCGCACCATCGACACGCTGCTTGCGCGCATCCGCGGCAAGCCCGTCGACATGCAGGTTCTGGGCTGTCTTCTCGTCGAGCAACAGTGCGCCGAAACCCTTGCTGGTCGTCTGCTCGATGCACCCGTATGGATATTGCAGCAGGTTTTTGAGCGCCATCGCGAACGGCAGCGGCGGCAGACTCGAAACGGTCAGGCGTGCATGGACCGAATCGGCGAGCAGGCCGTCCATTGCACTCGCGCCGAGCGTGATCGCTTCGAGCTTGTCGAGGGTTCGTGGCGTCGAGCGCATCACGCTTGGCCACGCCGCGCGCACCGTCATTTCGAAGTGGCGATCGATCTTGATATCGCCGGAAGTTGACGATGCCGAAGAGGCAACGACATTGATCTTGCCGACGCCGTAACCTTCCAGTGCGGTAAGCGGAAAATTCAGCGTCGTCTTTGTGCCGTCGGCAAGCTCGACCTTGCGCACGCCGTTGTCGATCGCGAGTGGCTTGGCCGCACTGACTTTCACCTGGAATTCGCGATCGCTGCCGGAAAAATTCTGCAGGTCGAGCGTCAATGCGGCCTTGTCGCCTGGCGCAAGCACACGCGGGGTTGAAATTTCCGCCACCAGCGGTGCGCGCACGATGGTTTCGGTGTCGCTGCCACCGTACTGGTTTTCACCGAACACCATCGCGGTTACGCGCACCGTGCCATTGAAGTCCGGTATCTTCAGCGCAACGTTCGCTTCGCCCTTGGCATCAAGCGCGACGGCTCCGGAGAACACGTCGACGGTCAGTACTTTGGCGGTAGGGCGGCGCGCCTGCGGCAACGCGGCCAGCGCCATGTCGCCGCCGTAGCGCAGTTTCGCCGTTGTGCCGTCGAAACTTTCGATGACACGGCCGTAAAGATCATAGGCGTCGATGCCCAGTGCGCGTTGTGCGAAGAACCAGGCGCTTGCATCGGGACGAGCAAAGCGCGTGATGTTGAGGATGCCGACGTCGACCGCAGACACGGTCACATACGCGACCTTGCCGGCCAGCGCAGGCGCCTTGACCGTGACCGGCAGGTTGGTTTCCGGCTTCATCATCTTCGGCGCGTCGAGCGCCACTTCGATTGTGCGCGTTGCGCGATCCATCGGCACGAATGCCTCGCCGACGGCGCGGTTGGGGGTGATCTTGTCGACCGCCGAGCCGCCGCGAAACACCAGCGCCGTGACGTAGACATCGTGCCGTTCCCAATCCCGGGTCACCGGTATCTCGAATACCGCGCCAGGTCTGGCGTCGATGTTCTTCGCATAAAGCAGGTGATCGGACTCGACGATCAACAGGCCCGGACCTGCCTGCGGCGGTGTCACCGTGACTTTGAGCGTATCGCCAGCGTGATAGCTTGGGCGGTCGAGCGCGAGCTTGACCTTGTCCGGGCGCGCTTCCTTGCCCCGGTTTTCGTCGTTCCAGCTCCAGCCTGCGAAGAACGGCAGACGCGAGGTCAGACCCGTTGCCGGATCGAGAATCTCGATGCGGTAGTTGCCCCAGTCTACCGGCACATCAAACTTCACCACCTTTCCCGCTTGCGCATCGAGATCGCGGGTCTCGGCGTCCTCGTAACGTTCGTTGTAATCGAAATGCCAACCGCTTTCGTTGTCCCAGGTCCAGTGATAGTCGCGGCGTTCGCGCACCAACGTCAGCTTCAGATTTTTGCCGGCGAGCAGATCACCGTTTGAGTTGCTGCGAATAAGTTCGAAACCGGCGCGGCCGCGCGCATCGGAGCCCTCTTTCAGGTCGAACAGCGGACGCACGCCGACCAGCACATCGGCCGGCCACACGGTGCGTTTCAGGGTGCGCGTGACGGTGCGCCCCCCAGTCTCATAAACACTGCCGGACAGCATCGCCGCGATTGGCGTCGCGGGTTTTGTTGCGTCCGCGATCTCGATATCGTGTTCAAGTTTGCCGTTCTCATCGAGCTTGTCATCGACGACATCCTTGGCTTCCTTGGGCAGATTGATCGTTGGATCGCCAAAATAAAAGTCCTTGTGCGAATCGACTGGATGCTGATCGGCAGTCAAGGTCAGTCGCGCAGTAAATCGGTTGCCGGCGGCCGGTGCACCGTAGAGATAGTCACCTTCGACGGCAAGCTTGAGCGGCTCGCCGGGTTTGAGCTGGGTCTGCGAAGTCGACAACTCCAGCTTCAGGCGTTCGGGCAGGAATTCCTCGATGCGGAAGGTCAGCCCTTGCGCTGCATCTTTGGATTTTGGATCGGTGCGGAACTCGACCTGCCAGCGGCCAGTTGGCGCATCGACCGGGATTTCCCGTGACCATTCGAAATAGTTGAGATTTTCCGGATCGAGTCTGGATTCCGCATAGGTGCGTCCGTCGGGTTGCTTCAAGGTCAGGAACAACGGCTGCGGCTTGATTGCATTGCCGTCGTAGTCGCGCAGCAGTGCCGACAGGCGCAGCGTCTCGCCGGGACGATACAAATCGCGATCGGACCAGCCGAACACGTCGAACCAGGTTTGCTTGCGCCCGGCAACCGCGAAGTCGGAAAGATCGAGTGCAGGCTGGTTGAACGGCAGCAGTGAGACGTCCTTGCCGCTGCTGGCGACCAGCACCTGGTCGGCCTTGAGCGCGTAGGCAAGTCGGGCGTTGCCGCTCGCGTCTGTCTCGCCGGCAGCAACCGATTCGCCTTTCGCATCGAGTACTGAAAGGGTTACGCCGCTCTTCGGCTCGCCACTGTTCAACGATGCGGCGTGCACGAACAGCGCGTCTTTGTACGCGCGCGTGTGCAGGCCGATATCGCTGACGAAGAAAAAGCTGGTCTCGAATTCATCGTTGAACGTACCGGCGCGTTTTAGCACAGCAAAATACAAGCCAGGCTGCGCCAGCTCGCTTATATTCTGGATCGGCAGATAGTTGAGCGTGCGCTCGTTTTCCTTTCCGGCAAGCACGAAACGGTTCGAGTAAACAGAATCAGCGATATCGACAATCGGCTGTCCGCCACGGTTGTACCACTCGCCGCGGGGATCGAGGTCATACGTGCTGCGCTTGCCGTTTTTCTGGTAGGCCGCGTAGAAACTTGCGACGTTCTTGTCATGCACGCGCATGAATTCGACGTCGACCTCCTTGACATTGACCGAGACGACCGGAAGACCGCGCGTCTGCCGGGCTGGCAACACGCTCCCCTGTGATGCGAAGGCGGCGGCCGGCAACATCGGCCCGGTAAATACGTCCTTGCTGACCTCGCTGCCAAGGATCTTTCCGTCAACGGCGGTCAACGCGCCTTTGATGTGCACCGTATAGCTCTTGGCCGCCTGCACGTACGGGAAACGCAGCGTCTTGCCATCCTCGTCGAGCGCCCAACTTCCGGCAACGGAGTCGCCTTTGTCGCCACTGACGGCGATGAGAGTGTCGAAGCTCTGCGTACCGACCAGCGCGCGCGAGAACTCGAGCACGAGCGTGACACCGCCACTATTTTGCTGCGGGTAAGCCGACACCAACGCAAAACCCTGCGCAATCTCGTCCTTTTCAGGCGTGATGGCGGCGACAGGCTGCTTGCCTTGCACTTGTGGCAGGGGGTTGTGTTCGCGCTTGCAGCCAAAGAGGACGAGGGAAAGAATGCCGAGCACGACTATACCGGCGAGCCGCACGCGCGCCGTTGGCGAACGCAATTCCATAGTTGAAGTCCCCGAGAAGTGGCGACTTCAGTATACCGTCGTGATTGTGGCAATCCGATGGCGCGACAGGACTATCTCCTGCGCCAACTGCGACAGTTCGCTGCGCGACGGTTGACGTCGCGCAGCGAACCCGCCGCCTCAATCTAATGCGACTTGCACGATTCGTGTCCGCACTTGCACACGATTTCCTCGCGCGGCGGACCGCTGGTTGCAGCATGCTGGCAATAATCGCTGCAGAACGCCTGACCAGTGGCAGGCGTGCATAGGCAGGGATTGTGCGCGCATTTTTCCTGTTGCTCGACGATCATCAGAGTCTCCTGTAGGCAGTGTGGGTCAGGATTTTTTCGAGGACGATTTCTTCTTCCCGCCTCCATCTTGCTTGTTCACTGTCGCCCAGGCACGACTTTCGGCTGTTTTTTTTGAGACGCCTTTCGCTTCGTAACCCTTTTCGATGTGTGCGGCTTCACGCTTCTGCTTGTCTGTATAGGACGACTTGTCACCACGCGGCATGACACGCTCCTTTTCCTTTAATCATGTGGCCAACATAGTCTCGCAAATTGAACATGCAGTGAATGTTTTGCCGCGCGAGTGCAGTTTTGGGGCGCCCGAGTGATCAGTTTTTTTTCAGCCAGTCGCTGCGACAGGTGGCGGGATCACCTTGGGCAAGCAGAGCTGCGAGCGTCGGCAGCCACGCGGCAAGCTGGCGATCGAAGCGCCACGGTGGATTGAGAATCGCCAAGCCGCAGCCGTTCAGACGCAACCCCGAATTGTCCGCGTGCAGCAGCAACTCGACAACGAGTACATCGGCGCTGCCCGCGTGTCTGGCCAACCATCGGTGGAACGGCAGAATCGGCTCGCGCAGCTTGATCGGATACCAGATCGCATGGATCGCCTGCGGCCAGCGCGCGATCGAATCGACGAGGGCATTCTGGATCAGCACGTACTCCGCGGCCTGCGCTTCGAACGGAGGATCGATCAGCACCACGCCGCGCTTTTGTGCCGGAGGCAACAGAGCCTTCAGCGCCGCATAACCGTCGCGGCGGTGCACGGCAAAACGTGCATCGTCGCGTAATGCAAGCTTCAGCGCAGCGGCTTCCTCACCGTGCAGTTCGCACACGATCGCACGATCCTGTGCGCGCATGCAGTGGGCTGCAATCAGCGGTGAACCCGGGTAATTTCCCCCGGAAGCCGGCTCCAATGAAGGAGTTCCATCGAGGGGATTTGGCGAGCAATGAACGCTCGCCCGATCATCGAACGCACGCAGAAGATCGGCATAGGCCTGCAGAGCCAGCGGCAGTTGTTGCGCGGCGAGCACGCGCTGCACGCCATCGGCATATTCGAGCGTACGGCTGGCCTCGTCGCTGCGCAGGTCGTAGCGTCCGCGGCCGGCGTGGGTATCGAAATAGCAGAACGCGGCGGGTTTGGCTTTCAGAGCGTCGAGCAGCGCGATCAGAATCGTGTGCTTGAACACGTCGGCGAAGTTGCCGGCATGGAAGGCGTGGCGATAGTTCATGCCCGCAGTCTAGGGAGTAGCTGCTGCGGCTGTCTTTAGCCTCGGACACAAACTGCCGCTGCGGGCAAGCCAGTACTTCACCAACTCGGCATCCTTCTATCGATCTGCGCAATGGCAGACAAACGCAATCCCGCCGTACCTTATGATTGACATCATGCCACGCCGCAAGCCTCCACCTGCGCCCACCAGCGAACTCTTTGCCGAGTCCGATAGCCTCAAGCCGCTGGCTGAGCGCATGCGACCGCGTGCGCTCGACGATATCGTCGGTCAGCAACGCCTGCTCGGACCGGGCACGGCGTTGCGGCGCGCGATCGAAGTGGGGCGCGTGCATTCGATGATCCTGTGGGGACCGCCGGGCTGCGGCAAGACCACCCTGGCGTTGCTGCTCGCGCGCTATGCGGAAGCGGAATTCCGTGCGATTTCCGCTGTGCTCTCTGGCTTGCCTGATGTGCGTGCTGCGCTGGCCGAAGCGGAAGTGCGGTTTGCCCAGGGCACGCGCACCGTCTTGTTCGTCGATGAGGTGCACCGATTCAACAAGGTGCAGCAGGATGCGTTTCTGCCGCACATAGAGAAGGGCATCATCGTCTTCATCGGGGCGACGACCGAGAATCCGTCGTTTGAACTCAATTCCGCGCTACTGTCACGCTGCCGGGTGCACGTGATGGATGCTGTGCCGGCAGATTCGATTATCGCGGCATTGAAACGTGCGTTGGCCGATGCCGAACGCGGCCTCGGCACGATGAACCTTAAAGTGGACGCGGCCGCGCTCGCCCTGATGGCGCACGCTGCCGACGGCGACGCTCGCCGGGCGCTGACGTTTCTCGAAATCGCCGCCGAACTGGCCATTGATGGTCGCATCGATGAGACAACGCTTGCCCAAGTACTGGCCGACCGAACGCGCCGCTTCGACAAAGGGGGCGAACAGTTCTACGACCAGGTTTCGGCGTTGCACAAATCCGTGCGTTCGTCCGATCCGGACGCCGCTCTGTACTGGTTGATGCGCATGCTCGATGGTGGTTGCGATCCCGGGTATGTCGCGCGTCGCATGCTGCGCATGGCCGTCGAAGATATCGGTCTGGCCGATCCGCGGGCGTGGCGGATGGCGCTCGATGCATGGGAAACCCATGACCGCCTCGGCAGTCCGGAAGGGGAACTGGGCCTGGCCGAACTCGCGCTGTATCTGGCGGTCGCCCCGAAGAGCAATGCCGCGTACATGGCATTCAACGAGGTCAAGCGCAGCATTCGCCAAACCGGCACGCTCGATGTGCCGATGCATTTACGCAATGCGCCGACCAGGATGATGAAAGACCTTGGTTACGGCAAGGGTTACCAGTACGACCACGACGCCGAAGGCGGCATTGCGATCGACCAACAGTGCCTGCCCGAGGAACTCGTCGATGCCGTGTTCTACAACCCGACGACGCGCGGACTCGAAGGCAAATATCGCGACAAGATGGAAGCTCTGCGCATAGCGCGGCGCGCAAAACGTGCTCCGTCACTCACTGCTGCAGACGACCTTCATCCACGCGCGGAAGAACAGTCTGAACGCCCATCGGTCGTGTCTTCCAAACGGGATACCAGCGCGTGATCCGTGCCATTCGCGCCTTGCCGCGCACAGTCTGGCTGCTCGGCCTGATCAGCCTGTTCAACGATGCCGCCAGCGACATGATCTATCCGCTGGTGCCGATTTATCTTGCCTCGGTGCTGATGGCAGGCCCCAAGGCGCTTGGACTCATCGAAGGCATCGCCGAGGCGGTGTCGAGTGCGCTTAAACTTTTCGCCGGCGTGCTCGCCGATCGCAGCGGCAAGGTGCGTGCGTGGGTCATTGCCGGTTATGGTATCGCGGGCCTCGCGCGCCCGCTGATCGGATTGACGACAAGCTGGCTCGGCGTGCTCGCCTGTCGCTTCGCGGACCGCGTGGGCAAGGGTTTGCGCTCGGCGCCGCGTGATGCGCTGATTAGTCTGAGCGTCGAACCGGGCCAACGCGGCCTCGCGTTCGGCTTCCATCGCGCGATGGATAATTTCGGCGCGGTGATCGGGCCGCTCGCGGCGGCGGCGTTGCTCGCGGCCGGCGTAGAACTGCGTCACGTATTTCTGCTCGCGGTTGTGCCCGCCGTCATCGTGATGGGATTGGCACTGACGGTGCGCGAGCCCGAGCAGCCGATTGTCCTGTCGAAGGAACCATTGCGCTGGACCTTCGCCGGACTGCCGGCGCCGTTTCGCCGCTACCTGTGTGTGCTCGCGTTGTTCACCCTCGGCAATTCGTCGAACATGTTCCTGCTGCTGCGCGCAAACGAACTCGGTGCGAGCGCGATACGCGTCACCCTGATGTGGGCGCTGTTCTCGTTCGTGACATCAATGTTGTCGACGCCGCTATCGGCATTGTCGGATCGCTTCGGTCGCGCGCGCATGTTGGGCCTGGCATGGGGAGCCTATGCGATTGCGTACCTGCTGATGGGCTTGCTGCCAAGCGCGGACTGGGCACTGTGGGTCGCGTTCGCCGGATACGGCGTGGTCACCGCCGCACTCGAAGGCACCGAAAAAGCACTGGTCGCCGATTTGGTTTCACGCGAACGCAGCGGCACCGCGTTTGGCTGGTACAACCTGGTTTCCGGCATGC
>JBDUED010000041.1:0-15428 GCA_040002595.1 Dokdonella sp.
CGCCCCACGGCATTTTTTGCTGGGGCCTGTGTGGGTTTGGCGCTGCTGACCAAGAGTCTGTTGAGTGGGTTCTGGCCGTTGTTCATGCTCGCATTCGTGCGCCGCCAGCGGCCGTATGTGCGGATCGGTCCGGCAGCGCTTTTCACCCTCGCGCTCGCGCTGGTCACCACGCCCGCGCTCGTGCAGGGGTGGCGTACGACGGGCACGCCGATGATTGCCGACAGTTCGGTCTACAACCTGTGGATTGGACTGACTGATGAATGGCGCAGCGACTACGTCGCCGATATGGGCGGCACGACCTTGCCCGCCTTTATCGCCAGCGGGGCGACCCCGCAGCAGCGTAATGCGGCCTATCTGGAAAAGATTCATGCCTTGGTGACCGAACGCGGCGTCGTGCGCGTACTCGCCGATCAACTTGGGCGACAGTATTTCCGTCTGTTCAATGCGAAGACGCCGCTGGTTTCGCAATTGCCGGGGCCTGCCTGCGCCGGCTATCTGTCGGTCTACCACACGTCGCCGTGGCTGACGCGCACGCTTGCCATGGCGAACGACGTGTTTCACGCGTCCATCCTGATCGCGGCGGCATTCGGCGTTGCGTGCTGGCGCCGCCGACCGGATCGGATGACGCTGTTGATTGCGCTATTGTTCGCGTATCAGCTCGCCTTGCTGCTGCTGATCCACGTCAAGGCGCGTTTTCTGCTGCCGATGCTGCCGTTCCTGTGCGGCTTGGCGGGCAGCTTCATCACGGCACTGCCCCAGCTCGGGGGGGCGGGAGCTGCGTCAGCAGCGATGCTTTTTCCGTCGGCTGAGCGTAACGACACCGGCAATGCCGCTCCCACAGCAATGCATCTGACGCCGGCGCGCCTTGTCGTTGGCGCATTGCTGGCGGCCGCGCTTCTGTTTCTGGCATTCGGCGGCCCCGCACTTGATCACCTGTGTGCGGGCTGATCGCGGACGAATCCGGTATCCTCGCCAGCCGCCTTTTCCCCTGTCCGCATGCGCCAGCACCTGATCGAACTCGTCCTCTTCAGCACCTACGCGGAACTACGTGCGGAGCGCGCGCGCAGCTACCTCGGGCTGCTCTGGTGGGTGCTCGATCCGGCACTGATGATGGCGACGTTCTGGCTCGTCTTCGATGTGGTCCTGCACAGCGGCGGCCCTGAATATGTGCCGTGGCTGCTGATCGGCCTGACCGTCTGGCAGTGGATGAAATCGTGCATGACGCACGGTGGTTACGCGATCTGGAGCAATCTGGGATTGGTGCGTCAGGTGAAGCTGCCACCGCTGGTGTTTCCGTTGGTGGCGATGCTCTCCGATACCGTGAAATTCTTCTTCATCTTCGCGTTGTTGCTGGTGATCCTGTGGACCATGGGCTATTCGCCCAATATCGCCTACCTTGCGCTGCCGCCGCTGTTCCTCGCAGTATTCCTGTTTGGTGCCGGCATCGGCTTCCTGATCGCAGCGGTGGTGCCGCTGCTGCCGGATCTGCGTTTCGTCATCGAGCAGGTGCTCACCGTCGTGATGTTTCTTTCCGGCGTCGTATTTGCAATCTCCAGCGTCCCTTCGCCGTATCGCGAACTACTTGAGCTCAATCCGGTCGCGGTCATCATGGACGCCGCGCGCGGGATACTCATGCACGGGCTGTGGCCAAACTGGATCGGCTTGGCCAAGGTCAGCGTGGTTTCTCTGGGCGCCTGCCTGATTGGCGCGGCGGTCGTCGCGCGGCTTGCGCCGCGTTATCCGAAACTGGCGGTCTGAAATGGACCCGGCATTGGACACCGGCGTACTGATCGACATCCGCAACGCAGGTGTCGCCTTCAGCGCGCAACGGCAGATGGCGGAAAACCATTTCTGGGCGCTCGAAGATGTAAGTCTGACCCTGCGTCGCGGCGATCGCCTCGGCGTGATCGGGCGCAACGGCGCCGGCAAGAGCACTTTGCTGCGCTTGATCGCCGGCATCCTGACGCCGGATCGGGGCAGCGTTCGGCGTGCGCAGGTCTCGTGCCAGTTGCTGTCGCTGGCGTTGGGTTTCACGCCGCATCTTTCCGGTCGGGATAACGCAGTACTGTCGGGCTTGATGCTTGGCCTGCGCCGGCGCGACATCATCCAACGGTTGCCTTCAATTCGCGAGTTTTCCGAGCTGGGCGATTTCTTCGAACAACCCATCGCGACGTATTCGTCCGGCATGACCTTGCGTCTGGCGTTTTCGGTCGCCATCCAGATCGAACCGGAGATCTTGCTGATCGACGAGGTGCTTGGCGTTGGCGACGCGGAATTCCAGCAGAAATCGGGTGCCGCCTTGCGCGAACGCATGCGCGATGGACACACCGTCGTACTGGTCAGTCACGACGAAAGTCAGATCAGCGCCTTGTGCAACAGACTGATCTGGATCGAGCACGGCAAGAGCGTGCTGGAAGGGACGCGCGACGAAGTGTTTGCCGCCTATCATCGCGATTTGCATCTGGCGGGAGCTGCCGCGTGAAGGCCTTTGACGCCGATCGTTTTGCTGCACTTGCGCGTTCGCTGGGCATTGCTCCGCGACATTTGCTCGTGGCGCTTGCGCAACGGGTGCGCACAAATGCAGTCGATGGTCCGCTGCAGCGCGCAGCCGTCGCTGCAGCGCGCGCGCCGGATGCGGGCGCCGAGCAGACGGCCGCCTTGCTGACCACGCCAATCGCGAGTTTTGCGCTGGACGAAACCGATCGCGCGTTCACCGTCTTGTGGCCACCGATTGAGTCGGCGAAACCCTGAAATGCGCGGCGCCGCTCTCATCGTGCTGGCATGGAATCAATGGCCACTGACCCAGCGCTGCCTTGACAGCTTGCTCGCCAGCGACCTGCACGCGGCCGAAATCATCATCGTCGACAACGGCAGTACGGATGAAACGGCCGCAGCGCTTGCCGCCTATGCCCAGCGCGTTCGTCTCATTACCCTGCCCGAAAACTTCGGTTTTGTACGCGGCATGAATGCCGGTATTGCCGCAGCGCGGCCCGACGACGATGTGGTTCTCGTCAACAACGATCTGGTATTCACCCAAGCCGATTGGCTCGGGCGCTTGCGTGATGCGGCGTACGCCGCGCCGGATATTGGCATCGTCGGTTGCCGCCTGCTCGGACCCGAACCCGAAGGCCGGCTCTACCATGCTGGAGGCTTCATTGAAGCGGACGATCTGTGGGGTCAGCAGACTGAATCGGGCGTGGTTGAACGCGATGTCGCGCAATTCAGCACCCTGCGCCGCGTGCAGGGCATTGCGTTTGCGCTGGCGTACATCCGACGCGATTGCCTTGAGCGCATTGGCGCGCTCGATACCGCATACCACAGCTACTTCGAAGATACCGACTATTGCCTGCGCGCCGCCGATGTCGGCATTGCGACGGCGGTGGCCGGCGCCGTTGTTCTGCATCATCACCAGCACGGATCGACCCTGGACGATCGCGGCTTTCGACGACGCCTGTGGGATTCGAGTCGATCGACCTTCGCCGGGCGCTGGCAGGAACGCCTGCGGGAAAACTACCGTGGCAATCTGCTATGGCAGGGCGTAACGCGGCTTCCTTACGCTTATGCGCAACTCGCGCGACTCTTCGTGCGTCGCCTTGATGCCCGTGGCATGCGCATGGCCTTTCAGTCGGTCGTGCATGAAGTCGCCGATACCCAGGATTTTCGGCTGGACCTGGCCGCGCGTCGACGCTGGCCGACGCCGCTGGATGCCGCGCTCGTGTGCGCCCCTGGCCGATACTTTGCGCAAGCACAGGGAAAGCGGCGCCTTGGTCTGGGCTTCGGTGACTGCGATCGGGTGCCCGATGCGTGGGCCGCGGCGACTCGTTCGCTCGATCTGCTTATCGTGCCGGACGCGTTTCAGCGCGATGCATTTCAAGCCGCTGGCGTGCGTGTGCCGATCGAGATTCTGCCGCTCGGCGTCGATCGCGACTATTGCCACCCGCGCGTGCCGGCCGCTCGAAATCCACTTGGTAACTTTGTGTTCTTCGCGATTGCAGAGGATCTCGCGCGCGACGCCCCGGAACTGCTGGTAGCAGCCTTCCGTCGCGCTTTCGCGCATGACGAACCGGTCGAACTGCTGATCCATGTGCGTCCCGGATGCGACGCGTTGGCGGTGACCGAAGCATTGGAAACGGCCTGCGCGGAGGATGCGCGCGTGCGCCTGCTGGCCGGCTGGGGTTTTCCGTGGCACCAACGTGCACAACTGCTCGCCGCTGCGGATGCGTATGTGTCGGCACGCCGAGGCGGCGGTTGGGATCCGGCCGCGGCGGAAGCGCTCGCCTGCGGGAAAATCCTGATTGCGACGGATTTTGGCAGCCAGAGCGAACGCGTGCGATCGCACGGTTTGGCGGTCGCCAGCGCGCGTCTGGTCGAGGCGCCGTACCAGAGCGGTTTGCGCTGGGCCGAACCCGATGGCGATGCGCTGGTCGCACGCTTGCGCGAGGCGTTCGAACGCCGCGCCGATCTGGCTGCCGCCGCGCAGCGCCAAGCCGACGCGTTCGCGTGCGAGCACAATATCGACGCCACCGCCGATGCGCTGTTTGCCCTGATTGCGCCGCATGTTGTGCTCGCACCGGCGCGCGCCCGGTCTGTGCCGCATCTACCAGCACAGTTTGCGCGATCGGCCAGCGGCCAGATCGTCGTGCTCGGCATGCATCGCTCCGGCACGTCAAGCGTTGCGGGTTTGCTCGCGCGCATGGGCGCGGGCGTCGGACCCGAAGACGATCTTCTGCGTGGCGCGGACAATCCCAAAGGCCACTACGAATCGGGTCGCCTGCACATGGCTTGCGTGCGCCGGCTTGCCGCAACGGGCGGCGATTGGAAAACGCCGGGCACCGATGCGCCGGCGGCGGCGATCGATAGCTTCCGCCGCGAAGTCGGCGCGCTGATTGACGAGTTCGATGCGCAGCGTCCGTGGCTGATCAAGGAACCGCGTCTATGCCTGCTCGCACGCGAACTGCTGCCGCTGTTGACGCGGTCCGTTTTCGTGCACGTGGTGCGCGATCCGCACGAGGTGATCGCGTCGCTGGTAAGGCGCGACGGACTCGATCCGCGCCATGCATTGGCGCTGTGGGAGCAGTACACACGCGCGGCGTTCGAGGCCAGTCGCGGCTGGCCTCGCATCTTGGTCGACTATGCCGACCTGCTGGCCGATCCAGTCACCATCGCGCGACGCCTGCACGAACAATTGGGTGCGCTTGGCATCGAGGGTCTGAGCGAACCGGAGCCCATGGTGGTGCGTGAATGGATCGAGACAAAACCCGCCACGTCACACGCGCGCGCCGACGAGGTCGAACTCGACGCAACGCAACGCGCGCTGCAGGACGCGATTGCTGATCGCAGCATCCTCGATCTTGCCGATGTCATGACGTCGTCCGCGACGGCGTCGGCGCGCAGCGCGCGTTGAGGTCATGTTCGCATTCCTGCGCAAACGCGCGATGCCGGTCCTGCACACACCGTTGCACGCGGTCGAATGGGATGGTCGTACGTTAAGTCTCGTCTTCGACGCGAGCGTCGCGGGCGATATTGCGCTCGATGTCGACGGTGCTTTTTTTTCCGCCGCGCCGCTGCATGCCGCGGGTCGCGCGCGCTTCGAGTTTGCGTTTTCGCCGTCGGGTCATGCGGCGATCGACGTGCTGCCGCGGTTGGGTCGCGATGGCCCTGCGCTCGCCGCGCGCGCGTTGCCGGTCGTGTTCGGTCAACGTGGTTTGGCAGCATCTGCGCCGCACGCGTTTCCCGCGCTGGTGCCGTTGAAAACGAGCGCGCGCGGGATGCCGTTCGGCATCGATTGCGGTACACACGAGGTGGCGATCGTGGTGCCTGTCTACAACGCGCCTGAACTGGTCGAACGTTGTCTGTCGTCGGTTCTTGCGCACACCAACGGCCGCGCGCGCCTGATCGTGATTGACGACGCCAGTCCCGACCCGGCCATCGCGCCGCTGCTCGCTCGCTATGTCGGCATGGCTCGCGTGCGCGTGCTGCGTAACGAGGCCAACCGTGGATTTACTGCGACGGCCAATCGCGGTATCGACCTTGCCGCCGGCGCGGACGTGGTGCTGCTCAACGCCGACACCGAGGTCGGTCCGGGCTGGCTCAGCGGCTTGCGCCGCGCCGCCTATTCGAGCGATGACATCGCTACTGCCACCGCGGTGTCCGACAACGCCGGCGCTTTTTCGGTGCCGGAGCTGGAACAGGTAACGCGCTTGCCCGCGTGCTGGACCTTCGAGCAGTCCGCGCGCGCGTTGTGGCAGCATGCCGGTCTCGCCTACCCCCAATTGCCGACCGGCAATGGTTTTTGTCTGTATATCCGACGCAGCGTAATCGAGGCAGTCGGCGTCCTCGATGAGACCGCGTTCGCGCAAGGCTACGGCGAGGAAAACGATTTCTGCCAGCGCGCTGCGCAAGAGGGCCTGCGTCACGTGATTGCCGGCAACGTGCTGGTTCGCCACGCGCGCAGCGCGAGTTTCGGTGACGAGCGCCGCGCCGCGCTCGGGCGCACCGGCATGGCGCTGTTGCGCGATCGCTGGCCCGATTACGAACGCGATGTCGGCGCCGCCTTGTTCTCGTTTGAGCGGCGCGTGCTCGACTGGCGTGTGCGACGCTTGTTTGTCGACGCGCGCGACGACAATGGGCCCCGCATGCGCCTGCTGTGGGTTGGCGCGGGCGCGCCCGACTGGCCCGATGCGGAAGTCTGGGTCCTGCGCGCGAACGGCGCACAAAACGAACTCGTGTTCGAAGGCGTTGTCGTCGCAGCCAATACCTGGGTCGCCAGCGATCCGGAACCGTCGTACCACGCGCTGTGGGTGTGGCTGCAGATATACGCCATCGAGTGTCTCATCGTCACCGAACTGAAGCAGTCGGCGGCGGAAATACTATGCCGCTTGCTGGATATCCCGATCGCGCAAATTGACATGCCGCTGGCCACTTCAGCGCGCGATGCGCTGTGTCGTGCAGAATCGGGGCTTCGCAGTTTTCCGGAACCGTCCACATGAGCGTCTCGACAATGCGCGCGCTGGTCACCGGCATCAGCGGCCAGGATGGCGCGCTGCTTGCCGCGCATCTGTTGCGCAATGGCGCGGATGTGGTTGGCACGCACCGCCCGGTGCGCGCGCCCGATCGGTGGCGTTTGATCGAACTTGGTATCGACGCGCATCCGCATTTGCGTCTGGTCGGGCTCGATCCTGTGGACGCTGCGGCCTGCACCGAACTGGTGGCCGCCGTGGTGCCCGATGCTTTGTTTCACCTCGCTGGCCAGTCGCGCGTGGCCGATTCGTTTCGCGACCCTCGCGCCAGTATCGATGCAAACGGGCTGAGCGCGATCAACCTGCTGGAAGCGCAGCGCCGGCATGCGCCGAATGCGCATTTCGTGCTCGCATCAAGTGCGGAAATCTTCGGTGCGCCAGCGCAGGCTCCGCAGGACGAGGGCACGCCGCTGGGCGCGCGTTCGCCGTATGGACTGTCAAAATTGATCGCCCACACGGCGGTCGGCAGTTGGCGTGCGAGTTTCGGCCTGCGTGCATCCAGCGCAATCTTGTTCAATCACGAATCAGAATGGCGCGACGCCGCGTTTGTCACGCGCAAGCTCAGCGCGGGCGTTGCGCGCATTGCCTGCGGCCGAGAGGAAATGCTGTTTCTCGGCAACCTCGATGCGCAGCGCGATTTTGGCTACGCGCCTGATCATGTCGCAGCGATGGCAGCGATGGCGGCGCGAGCCAGCGGTGATGATTATGTGCTCGCCACAGGGGTCGCCTCGAGCATCCGCGATTTCGCCAGCGCCGCGTTTGCCGCCGCCGCCATCCCTCTGGACTGGTTTGGCGAAGGCGCCGATGAAATCGGCGTCGAACGCGGCAGTGACCGGGTGCGCGTGCGCATCGATCCGGCACTATTGCGCCCAATCGACGCGCCCTTGCTGGTTGGTAACGCACTCAAGGCGCGCAAAGAACTGGGTTTTGCACCCACCCTGAATCTGGCCGGCCTTGCGCAGCGCATGGTCGCGGCTGATATCAAACGCGAATCGCTCGTCCCATCGCTCGCATCGTGATGCGGGTGATCCTCAATGTCGATGCAATCACCGCGCCGCTCACCGGCATCGGTCGTTACGCACTGGAGCTTGCGCGCGGACTGCGCCGGCATCGCGATGTCGAGGCGTTGCGTCTGTATTCGGCTTATCGCTGGATCGATGACCCGGAACAGGCGCTGGCGGCCAACCGCACACTTGCCGCCGTGCGCCGGCGAGTTCCGTTCAAGAGTGCGGCGCTGGAAACCTATACGAATCTGCGCTCGGTCATGTTCCGCCTGCACACGCGGCACCTGCGCGACTGGCTGTTGCACACCCCCAACTACGTGCTGATGCCTTTCGATGGGCCAGCATTGACCACCGTGCATGATTTATCGTGGCTCAATTATCCAGACGCGCATCCGCGCGAGCGCGTGCGCTTTCTCGAGCGCCATCTGCCGCGGACGCTGGAAAAAGCGTCCGCCATCTTTACCGATTCACATTTTATCGCCGACGAGATCGAGCACAAACTTGCGGTGCCCCGCGCAAAGTTGCGCGTGGTGCCGCTTGGCGTCGACGGTCTTTTCCGGCCGCGTGCGCGCTTCGAGCTCATGCCGATGTTGCATGCACGTGGATTGGCGGACAGCGCCTATCTGCTGGTGGTTGCGACGCAGGAGCCGCGAAAAAACCTTGCCCGCCTTGCGCGAGCATACGCGGCATTGCCGCCGACACTGCGCGCGCGCCACCCGCTCGTGATTGTCGGCGCGCGTGGTTGGCTCAACGCCGAACTCGATCGCGTGTTGGCACCGCTGGAGGCATGTGGCGGCGTGCGTCGGCTCGGATATGTGGCCGAACATGAGCTGCCGCTGCTGTATGCCGGAGCGCACGCGTTCGCGTTCCCGTCGCTGTACGAAGGGTTTGGTCTGCCGGTGTTGGAAGCGATGGCGAGCGGCGTACCGGTGCTGACCTCGAACGTTTCGTCGCTGCCGGAGATTGTCTGCGATGCACACGGCGCGATCGCATCGATCGTCGATCCGTTCGACGAAGACGCCTTGCGCGACGGTCTCGAACGTCTGTTGCAGGATGCGCCGTGGCGCGAGCACGCCGTCGCTCGCGGTTTGGTGCAGGCGCGCACATTTACGTGGGAACGTTGTGTCGAGGCCACGGTAGCGGTTTATCGCGACGTTCTGGGCCGCACTTGAGCCCGCGCAAAAATCGCGGTTGATGCCGCCGCGCCGCCGGGAGCAGGTTTGGGTGGTCGGCAAATGCGATGTATGACGCACGCCTTCGCATCGCGCCACTTAGACCGGGTAAAGGTTGCCCTTGTTATTGAATAACTCACGCCGCAACGACGGACGGCGCTTCCTTCAGCCAATGAGGTTTGTCATGAAAAAAGCCGGATCGAAACAAGCAGCCGTGCGAAAGACCGCGGCAGCGCCGAGCAAGAAGTCCACCACACCTGCCGGACACGGCACAAAAGCGGCGTCGGCGAAAGCCGAGGCCGCAACAGCGCGCGCGCCAGCGAAGAAGGCAACGGCGACCAGCACCACCAGCCGCAAGCGCGTCGCGGCGAAGGCCCCGGCGGCAATCGCGAAGAAGCAGCCGGCAGCAAAGAAAGCCGCACCCGCGACACCGAACGCCAGCCAACGGGCAACCCTCAACGCGCCGGCAAAAAAAGTGTCGCATAAGACAAAAACGCCGCAAAAAAAAGCAGCTTCACCGACCCGCAAGGGGGCGAGCAATTCGCGCAGCACGACCGCGCCTACCGCGCGCACGCCGCCAGCCGCCCCCAAGACGCCAGTGCCATCGACGCAGGCATCGCGTGGGCGCCACGCGGTTACGCCGGAAGTGGCCATCGCACACTTCAAGAAATTGCTGCAGGCGAAACAGGAGCGTGTGCGCCAAGGTCCCAATTATCCAACCGCCAACCCATATAGCGGTCGCCACGACGTACTGGCGGCGACGGATCATCGCGACAACGGCGATACTCACGCAGCGCCATCAGCTGGCACGCCGGAGCCGGAGGCGGTCTACGGCGCAAATGCAGCCCACGGTCGAGGCAATCAAGGCATGCGCGGTTCGAAGTAGGCTGCGCGCACTTGTCGATAAAGCAGCCGATCAAGACCCGCGAGCGTTCTTTCAGGAACGCCGGCAGGCCTGATGCCCAAGATGGTCTACCGGAGGCTTGCTGCCGGTCGCCGCGTCAATGTCTGGCGTACATCTGCATGACGTCGTGGCGCAGCGCGGCTTGGCTGCTGCCGCGGCTGTAGAACATGTGGCCGCCTGGATATTCGTGCACCTGCACGCGCGTCGGATCGCCCATGATCGGCATCTGATCCACGATCAACAACGAGGCCATGAACGGGCATGACAAATCGGCCCAGCCGTGCGCGATCAGCACCTGAAGTTTCGGGTCGATCGCGACCGACTGGCGTAGCTCCTGGACCGAGCCGCGGTTTTCATCCTTGCCGCGATCCCAGGCATTGTTCACTTCGTAGCTGAGTGCGTTGTAGCGGCCGTCGTATTTCCAGCCGACGGTGTGCGTGATGAAGTCGACCATCGCGGTGGTTGTGGGCGCTATGATCGCGTCGAGAATCGGGTCGTTGGTGCGTTGCTCGGGCGAGAACGGGAACGGGTCCCACGCGGTCACGTTGGAATCGTAACGGCTGCCGAGCTTGCCTTCACTGCGAAACACTTCACGCAGGTAAGCCTGCGTTTCAAGACGGCCGCCGGCGTTGCGCACGAACAAGGGATCCAGACCGGTCAGCTCGGTCACGCGCTTGACGATGCGCTCGAGCGCTTTTCGATCGGAGCGTCCCTTGAGCAAATCGGTCACATATTCGCCGCGGGTGTAGGCGATGACGTCGGCCATTGCTGCCTCGCTGAGCTTGTCGTGACGCTCAAGCGTGGCTGCGGCAATGCTCGGCAGGGTCAACATCCACGGCAGCGGCGACAGGTCGCCGTTGCCCGACGCGGCTGGATCGAGATAGGGCGATACCAGCACCATGCCGTTCATTGCCACACCGAGTCGGGTCTGCAGGAAATGCGTGATGCGCGGACCGCGAAAACCGCCGTAACTTTCACCGACCAGATATTTCTTCGCAGTCAGGCGCTCGTTCTTGACCAACCAGTCGTAGATGACGCGCGACAGATAGTCGATGTCGGCGTCGGTTGTATAGAATTTCTTTTTTGTCTCATCGGCATTGACGCGCGAGCGGCTGAAGCCGGTACCGACAGGGTCGATGAAAACCAGATCGGTGAAGTCGAGCCAGGAGCCGGGATTGTCGATGGGCGTGGCCGGATCGGATGGACTGTTGCCCTCGGCACCGAACTGCACGCGTTTTGGTCCGAGCGCGCCGAGATTGAGGTAAACCGACGACGCCCCGGGGCCGCCGTTGAGCGCAAACGTGACCGCCCGATCCTTGCCCGGCATGGTGTAAGCGGTGAACATCACGTCGGCGATGGTCTTGCCTTTTTCGTCGAGCACGGGCAGCGAACCCACAGTCGCGCTGTAGTCGAGTTTGTGGCCGTCGACGCTCGTCGTCGCGCGTACGCTCTTGTCGGCTGGAAACGGTGGCAGCTTGAACTCTTCGGACTTGGCGTCTTTCGCCGAATCTTTGGCGGCTGCGTCGTCGGCGTCGGCCGCGGCCACTGGCAAGGCGGCGGCGCCGAGCAGGAGAAAGGCAACCAGCATCGCAATGATCAAACGGTTGGACATCGCATACGTCCGGCGGGAGGGATCACCGAGCGTAACGCGCCTGCGCCCTTCGTGCGATGTGCCAAAAGGCGCGTAGGCCGTTCTTGCATCCTGCGGCGTCGCCACCACGTCGAGAGCAGCCGCCTCGTGGCAGAGGCGCGGCGCCCGCCATTTCAGGAGATGTCCATGTCACTTTCCATGTATCAGGCTTCGGTTCCGGTCTTCATCCGCGCCTTGAGCAATCTTTCCGCGATCCTGCACAAGGCTGCCGACCACGCGCAGGCTCGCAAGATCGACCCCGCCATTTTCGTCAACGGCCGACTGGTGCCGGATATGCTGCCACTGACGCGCCAGATCCAGATCGCGACCGATCATGCGCGTGGTGCAGCGGCGCGACTGGCTGGCATGGAGCGGCCCTCCTACGCCGACGACGAAGCCACGTTTGACCAATTGCAGGCACGCATTGCAAAGACGATCGCCTATCTGGAAACGCTTGCCCCCGCGCACGTCGACGGCAGCGAAGCGCGCACGGTGTCGGTGCCGATCCGCGGCAAGGACGTCCCATTCCAGGGCCAGCCTTACCTGCTTGGGTTCGCACTACCGAACTTCTGGTTTCACGTCTCGATCGCGTACGCCATCCTGCGCCACCTCGGTGTGGACGTCGGCAAGACAGACTTCATTGGAGGTCTGCCGAGCTGAGTCGATCGTTCCTCGGGCGTTTGCACGGGCGATGAATCGCCTGGCCGCTCCGGTACACCGGAGCAGTCAAACGTCATTCAGGGCTGCAGGTTTTTTGCAGCGGTCTCGGCATCATCGCGATCCTTCGCGGCATGCGCCTTGGCCGCATCGAGATCTGCATCGGCCGCCTTCTTGCAGCCGCTCTGCTGTGCCGAAGGCAACGCCTCGCACTTTTCGGTCGTCACTTTGTGCTCGGCTTCGGCTTTGGCAATCGCCAGATCGTAGCGGGCCTTGGCATTTTGCTGGAAGGCGTCCGCTTGTTCCGCTGCAAGCTTCTTGTTCGCATCGCGTTCGGCCTCCGTCGCATCGACGTTCGCCGCATTGATTTTCTCGCCGGCCGTCGCATTCGCCTTGGCAACTTCGGCTGCTGCCTTGGCTTGCGCGGCATCCAGGTTCTGCTTCGCTTCGCCGACTTGTTCGGCGGCCTTCTTGCCCGCTTCGGCCACATCCTGCGCCGCTTTTTGCTGTGCCGTGGCCACATCCTGCGTGGCATCGGACGGCGATTTCTCCGCACACGCGGACAAGGCCAGCGCAGCGCCCAGACAGACAACCCAATAGGTCCGATTCATTGCAACTTCCCCAGTAAAGGCCGCGACGCGGCGTACCGCCTACTATCGTTCATACGCACTTTATTGAAGATGAACGATCCGTTACGACGCAGCGGTACAAGTGCGCCGGCACGCGGCGATAGAATGAGCCGATGCACGCACTGTGGTCTTTTCTAGTCGACTGGCTGACCGTCCATGCGGTCACACCGGCGCTGACTCTGATCCATCTGAACGCTCTTGCCGGGGACCCGCGCGAGATTGCCGGCGCCGTTTTGATTGCGCTCGCACAAGTGCTGGTGATCGGCGGTATCTTGCGTCCGCTGGAACACTTCGCGCCCGCTGAGCGATGGAGCGATCGCCGTTACACGCGCATCGACCGCACCTACACGCTGCTGATGTTGCTTGGACTCAATCCGCTGTTCGCGTACCTCGTGCTGACACCGCTTGCAAACGCATTCGGTGGCGTCACACAAGCCGGCGAACAGACCGCATCGAGCGGCCTTGCGCACTGGCTGCCGTGGTTTGATCTGCATCCGCTCGCGTTGTTCTTCGTCTACTACCTGATCTACGACTTCGTTTACTACTGGATGCACCGCACCCAGCACGCGATTCCGTGGTGGTGGGCGCTGCACAGCATGCATCACAGCCAGCGCCAGATGAGTTGCTGGACCAACGATCGTGGCAGCTATGTCGATGGATTCTTGCAATCGATGGTGCTGGCCACCGTGGGCCTCGCCATCGGAGTCGAGCCCGAGCAGTTCGCACTGCTGATGTTCATCGGTGAACTGGCGCAGAATTTCTCGCACACCAACGTACGCTTCGGCTTCGGGCGCGTGTTGGAAAAGGTGTTCGTCGATCCACGTTTCCATCGCCTGCATCACATGCGCGTCGACCCGGAACGTCCGCGTCTTCACGATTGCAACTACGGACAGGTACTGGCGATCTGGGACGTCGTGTTCGGTACCGCGCTCCACGGTGAGCCACCGCGGCCGACTGGCGTCGGCGACCCGATGGTGGACATCGACAACGAACGCGGCCTCATCGCCATGCAATGGGGCGCGTTCCGACGTTTTTGGGGCGCACTGTGGACGCCAGCTGGCTGGAAGCCGGGGGATGTCGCATTCGATGAAAATTACCGGCCCATGCCGACCGCGCATACTGACATGCATCGCTTCGAACTCACGTCTGCAGCGCCCGCCGCAGCTGCGCACGCCCGAGCAACTGATGCTGCGCTGCCAGTCACACCCGTGCTGGACGCAGTTCGATCGGCTTGAACCTGATATTGGATGACACCATCGCCGGCGAACTGGCCAGTGGGGTTTAACTTCGTATTAGCCGCAGCAGGCGCTGGCATCGATATACTTCGCGCGGCGCGGCGTCGCCGCACAGGAGAGAACGCGGATGCCCAAGCGCGCTGCCCATCGGCTTAATGCATTGTCCCGGGCACTCGTCATGCTGGTGCCTGCGTGGATGTGTTTTGCGCTCGCAGCCTTCATCAATCACCCGCTTTCCCTGATTCTTGTACTGATCGCCAATGCGATCGCGATGACAGCCGTGTGCAATTCGCTCGGCTTCGGGATCGAGGGAAGTTTCTCGCGCAGCGTAGCGCGACGGGGCCTCGCATATTTCGTCTTGCTGACCGCGTACACCGCTTTTGTTGCAGCGGTGCTGGCCGCGCCTGCCTGGTGGTTGACGCGCGACGATTCATTGCCGGCTGCGCTCGCGCTATCCGCTGCGCTGATGGTCGGCCTGTTCGCGCTGTGGCGAATCTGGCCGGCGTTTGCCCTGCCATTGTTGTGGGACGATGCCTATCCGCATGACGAGGAACGCGGCTCCTGGCTTTGGACGGCCTTGCTTCGTTCGCTGGCTTTTGCGCGTCATTTGACCCGCGAGCACGAATTTTTCGTGCTGGGCCTGCCCGCCACCATCGGTTTGCTGTTGCTTAGCGTCGGTGCCCTGGCGCTGGTTGGATTGGGCGGCTTTATCACCGGCGATTTGCGCGTCGCGGCGACCGCGCTGTATGCGCTTGTCGTCTCGCCGCTGGTTCACCTGTTGATTGCCAATCGAAGCCTGCGGGCACTGCTGGCCGATGTACGTAGCGCACGTCGCCAGCGCGATGTGACTGTGCAAACGGAGCCGACCATCGACGAGACCCCGTTGTTGCCGCATGGCATTGGTTCGATTGAACTTGCGGCGACGCTGCTCTGCGCGGCGCGTTCCGCGCAAACCAATCTCGCCCTCGCCGCGCTGGAGCGTGGCGCCGATCCGGATGCTCTGCCGACGCCTGATCTGCGCGATCAACGCAGCGCACTGATGATTGCGGTGACGTTGCCTGACCAACGCCTGCTGCGCGCGCTGATCGCCAAGCGCGCGGATGTCAACAGGATCCACGGGGGCATCACGCCGCTGATCGCCGCGACGCGTGACAGCCATCAAGGTCGGCCGGAAGCGG
>JBDUED010000042.1:0-15392 GCA_040002595.1 Dokdonella sp.
AGGTGTTTTCAATGATGCGGCCGTGATCGATGATGGCGATGTTGCGGCACAACTGCTCCGCTTCTTCCAGATAATGCGTGGTCAGGATCACCGTGGTGCCCGCCGCATTGATCGCGCTGACGAATTTCCACATCGAACGACGAATCTCGATATCGACGCCGGCGGTCGGCTCGTCGAGGATCAGCAGTTTCGGCTCGCTCATCATTGCGCGTGCAATCATCAGGCGCCGCTTCATGCCGCCGGACATCTGCCTTGCAGTCTGGAATGCCTTGTCCCACAGCACCAGTTGCTTGAGATATTTTTCCGCGCGATGACGCGCCTCGGCGCGCGGGATGCCGTAGAAACCGGCTTGATTGACGCAGATGTCGAAGGGCTTTTCGAACATGTTGAAGTTCAGTTCCTGCGGCACCAGGCCGATCAGGCGCATCGCCGCGTGGCGGTCGGCGCATACCGAAACGCCAAACACTTTCGCATCACCGCCGGTTGGATTGACCAGCGAGGAAAGGATGCCTATCAAGGTCGATTTGCCCGCACCATTGGGTCCGAGCAGGGCAAAGAAATCGCCTGGCGCCACGCGCAGCGAAATGCCTTTGAGCGCCTCGACACCGTTCGCGTAGGTCTTGCGAAGCTCGACCACATCGAGCGCAGGAACATTCGTCATGGGATCTGCATTGAGCGCGGGCGAATCGCGACCGCCTGTTATTATAACGGGCCGAAGCTGCCGATCGAATCGCGCCGATGGATCATTTTCCGCTCCGCCTCGTCGCCAGCCGCATGCTTGCGCCGTCCGTGCGTCATCTCGTCTTCGAGCGCGCCGACGGTGCGCCGTTCGCCTTCGTGCCCGGGCAGTTCATCCAGATGCATTTCGCCTACGCCGATGGAAAGCCGACCAAGCGCAGTTACTCGGTGGCGACAGTTGGCGACGGCAGTGGCGCGCCCGTGCAGCACATCGAGATTGCGGTGTCGTATGTCGACGGCGGAGCCGCCACCGAACTGCTGTCGCTGCTTGATGAAGGCGGCACGATCGACGCAAGCGGCCCGTACGGCCGCTTCTGTCTGATGGACGCCGACACGAATCGGCGTTACCTGCTGGTTGGTACCGGTACCGGTGTCACGCCTTATCGCGCCATGCTGCCGAAGATTCGCCAGCTCGTTGCGACGCGCGGCTGCACGTTCGCCCTGGTTCATGGCGCGCGCAGTGAAGCGGAATTGCTCTACGGCGACGAATTCGAGGCGTTCGCGAGCGAAGTCCCCGCTTTCACCTACCACCCGTGTTTCAGCCGCCGTCCGCGCCCGGTGCCGCGTCCGCACGATCGCAACGGTCGCGCGCAAGTGGCGCTCGGCGAACTTGGCCCCAATGCCGAACACGACATCGCCTACCTTTGCGGCAACCCGGATATGGTCGATGAGGCGTTCGCGATGCTCAAGGAAGCCGGTTTGCCGGTGCCGCATGTCCGGCGCGAGAAATACGTTTCGTCGCGCTGACTGCGGCACCCGAACAGCGCTTGATCGCCGCTTGCGACTGCTTCCGCGACGCGGTTTTACCCATCGGTCGACGCAATGTCTGGTCGTACGCCCGCACAGGACGCTGGAAAAATGCCCAAGCGCAAACTAGTAAAAATGGTGGCGATCGGGGTGATCCTCAGCTTGCTTGGTGTGCGCCAGTGGTGGACCGCGCAATCCGCCAGCAGCCATTCCATGGTGTCGACGCAGGGCGCGCGGATCGTGCAGATATCCGGCGAGCGCGGCTTCACCCTTGGCCACCTGTCGTTTGCGCCGTGTGAACTGCAGCAGCCCAATTCGGCGGCGACGACAGCGGCTTTTTGCGCGCCGTTCGAGGTGCCCGAGAACTGGGACAAACCCGATAGCCGCACGATTGCACTGAGGCTCGCGCTGGTCCGCAGCGCGGACCCGATGGCGTTGCGCGATCCGGTCGTGCTGCTTGCCGGCGGACCGGGCCAGGCTGCAACCGCCGCCTATCCGAATGTCGCCGCCGGGTTCGCGCCGCTGCTCGAACACCGCAACGTGCTGCTGCTCGATCAGCGCGGCACGGGTGGCTCGCATCCGCTCAAGTGCAAGGACATCGTGGGCGACGACGATGCATCGGCTGGCCATGACATTGACCTTGCGAAGGTGCGTGAGCGAACCCGCGCCTGTCTCGACGCGGTATCGCGCGACGCCGATCCGGCGCAGTACACGACCAGCGTCGCGCTGCGCGATCTCGAAGCTCTGCGCCAGGCGCTCGGCGCGCCGCAGTTCGACCTGGTCGGCATTTCCTACGGTACGCGCGTCGCACAACAGTATGTGCGGCGCTATCCCGATGCAGTACGCAGCGTCGTGCTCGACAGCGCGGTGCCGAATGAACTCGTGCTCGGTTCGCAATTCGCGATCGATCTCGATGCCGCACTGAAGGCTCAGTTCGCCGAGTGCACGCGCACGCCGGCCTGCGCGGAGGCATTCGGTGGTCCGTATGCGAGCCTGTACCGGCTGCGCGACGCGCTCGCCGCGCACGCGCCGAACGTGGCGTTCCGCAATCCGCGCAGCAACGCCGAGGAGACCAAGCCGCTGGACGCGCAGACGTTCGCGAGTGTCGTGCGCATGTTCGCGTATTCGTCGGAAACCAGCGCCCTGCTGCCGTTGGCGATCGACCGCGCGCTCAAGGGCGATTACGCGCCGTTGCTCGGGCAGGCGAGTTTGCTCAGTGACGAGCTCGGCGATCTCAGCGACAGCGGCATGCAGCTTTCGGTGATCTGCGCGGAGGACGCGGACCTGCTCACCGAACGCCCGCAGGACGCGCATCTGCTCCTCGGCGATACGTTTGCGAAGGTCTGGCGCGCGCAGTGCGCGATCTGGCCGCGCGGATCGCGCCCAACCGATTTTCACACGCCGATCGTGAGCGACAAGCCAGTGCTGATCCTGTCCGGCGAGTTCGATCCGGTCACGCCGCCGCGCTACGCAGAGCAGATTGTCAAAGGCCTGCCGAACGGCCGTGTGCTCGTCGCCAAGGGCCAAGGCCACAGCGTGATGGCGCGCGGCTGTTTCCCGAAACTGGTCAAAACCTTTGTCGACACGCTTGATGCGAAAAGACTTGATGCCGGGTGTATTGCCGACTTCGGCGCAACGCCGGCGTTCATCGGCTTCAACGGAGCAGCGCCATGATTGAAGTGAGGGATTTGCACAAGGCGTTTGGTCCGGTGAAGGCGGTCGATGGCGTCTCGTTTGTTGCGCGCGACGGCGAGATAACCGGCTTGCTCGGTCCCAACGGCGCCGGCAAGACCACCACGCTGCGCATGCTCTACACGCTGATGAAAGCCGATGCCGGCCAGGTACTCGTCGATGGCATCGATGCCGCGGTCGATGCGATCGCCGTGCGTCGCCGCCTCGGCGTGCTGCCGGACGCACGTGGCTTGTACAAGCGGCTGACGGCGCGCGAGAACATCGATTATTTCGCGCGCCTGCAAGGCCTTGATGCAGTGACGCGGCGCGCGCGCATCGATGCATTGATCGGCGCACTCGACATGGTCGACATCGCCGAGCGGCGCACCGAAGGGTTCTCGCAAGGCCAGCGCGTCAAGACCGCGATTGCGCGTGCACTTGTGCACGATCCGCGCAACGTGATCCTCGACGAGCCCACCAATGGACTCGACGTGATGGCGACACGCTCGATGCGCAGTTTCATGCGCAAGTTGAAAGATGACGGTCGATGCGTATTGTTTTCGAGCCATATCATGCAGGAGGTCGGCGCGCTGTGTGATCGCATCGTGGTCATCGCGCACGGTCGCGTCGTGGCCGACGAATCGCCCGACGCGTTGCGCGCGCAGACCGGCGCCTCGAGTCTGGAGGATGCTTTCGTGAAGATCATAGGATCCGAAGAAGGCCTTGCCGCATGAAATCCGCCTTGATCGTGTTCTGCAAGGAAATCCGCGAAAACCTGCGCGACCGCCGCACCGTGATCAATACCTTGCTGACCGGCCCGTTGTTCGCGCCGCTGGTGTTCGTACTGATCATCAACACCGCCGTCACGCGCGAGATTGAAAAGGCCGACAAACCGCTGCCGGTGCCCGTCGTCGGCGCAGCGTACGCGCCGAATCTGATCGCCGACCTCAAACAACACGGCGTCCAGATCAAGCAGGCACCCGCCGACCCGGAACGCGCGGTGCGCCAAGGCGATGTCGATCTGGTGCTGCGCATCCGCGCCGATTACGCCGCTGCATGGAGCAAAGGCGAATCGGCGCAGGTGGAGTTGATCTACGACCAGTCGCAGCGCGACGCCCAAGGCGCGGTCGCGCGCCTGGAAGGCATGCTTGAAGGCTACGCGCGCCGCACCGGCGCGATGCGCCTGGTAGCGCGCGGCATTTCGCCTTCCGTAACCGCACCGGTTGTGGTTGCCGCGCGCGACCAATCCACCGCGCAGGCACGCAGCGGCACGATGTTCTCGATGTTGCCGTATTTTTTCATCCTCGGCGTATTCGTCGGCGGCATGGCGCTCGCAATCGACACCACCGCGGGCGAACGCGAGCGCCAGTCGCTCGAACCTCTGCTGATCAATCCGGTCACTCGCGGCACGATCCTGATCGGAAAGCTTGGCGCGACCTCCACGTTTGCATTCACCACCCTCCTGCTCAGCATCATTGCGTTTTCGATCGCCGGGCAATTCCTGCCGACCGAGAAGATCGGCATGAGTTTGCAGATCGGTCCGCGTTTCGCGTTGCTCACCTTGTTCGTGATGCTGCCGCTGGTGTTCGTTTTGGCAACCTTGCAGACGCTCGCCGCTGCGTTCGCGAAAAGCTATCGCGAAGCGCAGACTTATTTATCGCTGCTGATGTTCGTGCCGGTGATACCGACGCTGATGCTGTCGCTGTTCCCGATCAAGGCGCAAACCTGGATGTATGCGGTGCCGCTGATGGGCCAGCAGGTCGCGATCATGCGTCTGCTGCGCGGCGACCTGGTCGAATCATTTCAGCTTTTGCTGTGCTTTTTCTGCAGCGCGCTCGCCGCAGTGATCGTCTATCTCGTCACCGTGCAGATCTACCGTAGCGAACGACTGGCTATCTCTACATGATTGAACAGCGCGAGGTGCTCCTCGTTCGCGTGGAGGTTGCCGCATTTCGGCGATCGGCCATATGGTGGACAACTGCCTTTCTGGCCTGGTCAGGCCGTCCCGGTCGTATACAACGCAATGACCCATTGATCGTCGACCCAGCGGCGAAATAAAGTGGCCGCGCGCGAAGCAACGACGTCGACCGGGTGGAATCGGCACAGCAGCTCGCACACCTGCGCGAATGATGCGCCGCGCGCGATCGCCTCCAGCGCCGCTGCCTCATCGTCGTCGAGGTGGCGATATCGCACGGTCGTGTCCTTGCGCCAGACGATCCACGATTGCGGCGGATTCCATTCGACCAGCGGCGGCAGACATTCGTCGCGATCGACCGCGCGGCGAATCGTGATGACGTTCCACCGCAAAGATTGAGGCCGCAGCGAGCCATGCAGATGCAGGCCCATTGCGGGCCAGTCCGAGGGCGCCACGGTAGCCACCTCGGCCGCATCGACGACTTTCTCCACCGCGGCATCGAATGCCAGACCCATGTCCCATTCAAGCGCGGCCATCACGGATAGCTCCGGCTGCTCCGCCCACGGCGAGGCGGCGTGCAGGAAATCCGCCAATGCGCCGCCGTACCAGCGAACATTCGCATGCGATGACGGTGTCGCCTCGATGTAGGCGAGGCCGAGTTGTTCAAACGTGGCGGCACCCGCCAGTGCGCGCAGACCGGGAAAATCGTTGCCCAGTACCTCGAGCAAGCGCGCTCGATACGCATGTACGTAAACACCCAGACGCCGGCTGGCATCGGCAGCCGGCGTGCTGATGATCGAATCGCCGATGGGGCCGTCCGTGCGTGAGCGCAGCACGCTGGCCTGCATCTGGCGTTGCAGATCGAGCAGTCTGCTCATGCGGCGAGGGCGAGGATCGGCGCCGCGATCGCGCGTGCATGATCAAGTTCGGTCAACAGCTCGACGAGCGGCGGGATGTGATCGTCGCGCTCGATCATGGTGGAAACGAAGCCGAAGCGTCGCAGCGCATCCGCATACAAACGCCACACCGGATCGATGATCGGCGCGTCATGGGTGTCGATGGTCAAACCGTCCTGGTTCTCGTGGCCAGCTAGATGGAATTGCTGCACGCGCTCGACCGGAATGTCGGCGAGATAGGCGCGCGCATCAAAACCATGGTTGCAACTGCTGACATACACGTTGTTGATGTCGAGCAGGATCAGGCAGTCGGCGCGGCGCGCGACCTCCGCGATGAATTGCGACTCGGATAGCTGCGACGCGTGGAACGCGGCGTAGCTCGATACATTTTCGAGCAGGATGCGGCGACCAAGGAAGTCTTGCACTTCGCGCACGCGGGACGCCACATGGTCCAGCGCTTCTTCCGTATACGGCAACGGCATCAGGTCGTGCAGGTTGGTGCCGTCGACGCCGGTCCAGCAAAGATGATCGGAAATCCACGCCGGTTCGACGAAGGCCGCGAGTGCCTTCAGTCGCGCAAGATAATCGCGATCAAGCGGATCACCGCTGCCGATGGACAGCGATACGCCGTGCAGCACGAGCGGATAGCGTTCGCGAAAGCGAGCCAGGAATTCCAGCGGGCGACCGCCGGGAATCATGTAGTTTTCGGACAGCGCTTCGAGCCAGTCGATGGGACGGCTTTCCGACAGAAGCGCTTCGTAATGATCGACGCGCAGGCCCAGCCCGTAACCAAGCGATGGGTAACGCGGATCGGCAGTTGACATCGTCACCTCGAAGGAAGAATCCGCTGCCCGATCGCGAAGTGTGGTCGGGCAGCGGACGGGGACATCTGCAACCTTACTTGGCTTTGGCAGCCTCTTGCGCGGCGGTGCATGCCGCTTTGCTGTCCTGCATGGTGAAGCCCTCGCCCTTGCAGGCATTCTGGCCCTTGCACGAATTGCTCGCCTGCTTGCACGCACCTTGGCCCTTGCAGGACGAAGATTGCTCGCACTTCACCTTGGCGGCGTCGCCGCTGGCGGCGAACGCAGGCGCCGCGGCGGACAGCGCGAACAGACCCGCGACGGCGGTGGCGAGGGCGATACCGGTCAATTTCGAAACATTCGTTTCCATGTAGTACTCCATTGCGTTGAAGGAGATAAGGAGAGTGCCGTGTACGAGTCTCGCAGCGTCTGGAAGGCATCGTGCTTCCCGCCCCGGCGACTACAGGAACGGCGGCAGCCGAATTTTCTTGCAAACCATCGATGCTGCACTGCAGCCAAATTTATCGAAGACCTTGCGCCTGAAAGAACCGTACGTTGGCATCGGTCTTATACGCGCCAATCGCGCAAACGTATGCAGCCAGCTAGGTCGGCAGCTTCAAGGCGCCCATGCCCAACGTTGGATTGGCAGCCCTTACCCACCGGAGAAGCTCGATGCGTGACGTGATTGCCTGCGCCTGCCAAGCCGTATTGCGCCCGATGCGTCGAGTCGACTGGCTCGGACCCTTGGTCATGCGGCTGTTTTTCGGCTATTTCTGGCTCGAAACCGGTTGGGCCAAACTGCACAATCTCGATGGCTTCAGCGCACGCTTCGTCGACTGGGGAATTCCCTTCCCGGCGTTCAACGCGGGGCTTTCGGCAGGCGTCGAGTTCGTCGGTGGCGGCCTCATCATGCTCGGCCTGCTGACGCGCCTGACCTCGATCACGATGATCATCAACATGGTTGTCGCGATCGCGCTGGTCGTTATCAAGAACGTGCATGGGTTCGACGAGTTCGTTGAACTTGACGAGTTCGTCTACATCCTGATTTTCTTCTGGCTGTTGATGGCCGGACCGGGCAAGGCCAGTTTCGACGCATGGTTTGCGCGTTGGCTCGGCATCGGCCGCGCAGAGACGATGTCGTTACCGGCTTGGGAGGCGTAACAACGCAGTCACCGGAACAACTCGCCTTGTGGCGATGCAGCGCACGGTGGCGTGAAGTGCGCACAATCAAGCGCCAGATCGCGAGTCTGGTTGATGCAGTGTTTGCGGCAGGCAAGGCGGAAGCGCTGCCGGATCAGTTCGGCGAACTCGCCTTCGCCGCGCATGCGTGAGCCGAAGTTCGCGTCATTGTCGCGGCCAGCGCGCATCTGGCGGATCAGGCTCATCACGTGATCGGCGCGTTCGGGCACGTTCAACGCGAGCCATTCGCGAAACAGGTCCTTCAATTCATGCGGCAGGCGCACGATGGTGTAGCCGGCGCTCGTAGCGCCTGCGGCAGCGGCTTTGTCGAGAATTTGCTCCACATAGCGATCGGTCAGCATCGGAATGATCGGGGCCACCATCACGCCGCAGGGCACGCCGGCCGCGTTGAGATTCGCAACCGTTTCAAGGCGCCGGTGCGGCGCACTCGCACGTGGCTCCAACGTGCTCGCGAGCTTGTTGTCGAGCGAAGTCACCGACACGAACGCATGCACGAGGTTGGCGCGCGCCATCGGCACCAGAAGATCAAGGTCGCGCTCGATCAGTGCATTTTTAGTGATTATCGTGCACGGATGGCCGCATTCGGCGAGCACTTCGAGGACCGATCGGGTGATCTTGTACTTCCGCTCGATCGGCTGGTACGGATCGGTATTGGCGCCAAGGTTGATCGGCGAGCACACATAACCGCGTTTGCCGAGTTCGCCGCGCAGCAGCTCCGCCGCATTCGTCTTCGCGAACAGCCTGGTCTCGAAATCGATGCCGGCGGAAAGATTGAGATAAGCGTGCGAGGGACGTGCGTAGCAATACACGCACCCGTGTTCGCAGCCGCGATACGGGTTGATCGATTGTTCGAAATGGATGTCGGGCGAGTCATTGCGGCTGATGATCGAGCGCGCACGCTCCTCGGTCACCACGGTCGACGGTCGCGGCGCGGCTGCGTCGTCGCGGTGCCAGCCGTCATCCTCGCGAGTCTTTCCGAGCGATTCGAAGCGGCCTTCGCCGTTGGATGCGGCGCCTCGACCCTTGATGCGGGTCGGCCGATCGAGACGAAGCGGATCGCTGGCGGAGGAATTTGATTTCATCATTGCGCAGGCAGTATCCGTGGCGTCGTCTCAAAATCTGCGAGCGCCGATGCACGAATGCTGAAGAAGCGCGCGTGCGCTCGCAACCCAAACGGGTTACCCATCGTATAAGACATTCAGCGAACCCGGCGCTGTGCCGAATGAGGTCCACTGCATGAACGGGCGACGATTGCGTTGGCTTGGCTTGATGATCCTGCCGCTAGTGGGCGCCTGTCAGGCGGCGCTCTTTGGCGTGGTCAACATCCGCAGCGGAAATGTGGCGGCAATTACGCGTACGTATGCGTCCGACCCCGTTCGTGAGCTGGATATTTATCGTCCATCCGCCGTGTCGGTGCCAGCGCCGGTCGCATTGTTTTTCTACGGCGGCAGTTGGCGTGACGGTAGCCGTAGCGAATATGCGTTCGTCGGGCAGGCGCTGGCCGCGCAAGGCGTCCTGACAGTTGTCGCGGATTACCGAAAATATCCACCCGTGCGTTTTCCGGATTTCGAGGTTGACGCGGCGAAGGCCGCGCGATGGACCATCGACCACGTCAGTGATTTGGGCGGCGACCCCCGGCGCGTGTTTATCGTCGGCCATTCGGCGGGCGCACAGATTGCCGCGCTGCTTGGAAGCGACGAGCACTACCTTTCTGCCGAAGGACTCAAGCCACGCGATTTCGCCGGCGTTATCGGCATTGCCGGGCCGTATGACTTCCTGCCGCTGACCGATCCGAAACTCATCGAAGTTTTTGGCGACAAATCGCAATGGCCTGCATCACAGCCCATCAATTTCGTCGATGGCGACGAGCCGCCGTTCCTGCTGCTGCAAGGCGATGGCGATCGCGTTGTCAACCCGGGCAACAGCCAGAGGATGGCCGCGAAGTTGCGCGAGGCGGGCGTCGGGGTCACCTACAAACGCTATCCGGACATCGGCCATTTCCGCATCCTTGCCGGCCTGCGCTATACCTCGCTCGCACCGACGCTGGCAGATATTGTTGCGTTCATTTCGCAGCCGCGAAGGGGAGTGCATTGACGCACAGGACGGGGGGCTTCGCCGACCGCGCGGGAACGTCATGTCGTGAGGGCCTTTGCACCTACGGTCGAGCGGATACGAGTGGCGCGCGGTGAAGTGTTATCGAGACGCGTTGCCGGTCGTACCCTCTGCCGTCTTGTCTACCATTTTTGCGACGGGCTTTGGTGTCGTCGTCGGCATCGGCACAGGCGCCTCGAAGCCGAGCATCGAAATCGTGTCCGCGTGCCACAGCGGCTGCTTTGCGAGGGGCTTTCCAAGATCGCCCCACCACGCGTGCAGCTTTGCAAGCCAGGGGTAGGCCGCCGGGGAGATCGTTGCCGACGCGATATCGATGCCTCCGACCGCATCGCGCCCGGTCGTGGGTGAAGCGGCATACAAACGCATTTGCGCAACCTTGCCGGCCGCCAGTACGGGTATCGCGAGATGGAAGCGCGCGTCGTCGGTGACGTAATGGGCGGTCGCAAGTTTCTGACCCTTCGCATCCAGCCAATCGACAACGACGTTGCCTGCAAATTGCGGCTGCGAAAGATCCACCAGCACGTCCGGATGCCAACGGCTGCCATCAAGCGCCATGCGAACTTCGTCGCGTGGGCGTTCCAGCACGACTGCCGGATCGCCGAGCAGGTTGTACATCTCGACCAGGGTGCGGTCCTTTGACATTTTCTTGGTGCGCACGATCGCTTCACCGATTGTCGCGCCGGGCTTGAGCAATTGACCGATCAAGCTCTTGCTGAATTCCGGCGACGGCGAGTTGCGCCAAGAAGCAGCGAAGACCGCAATCGCGCCCTTGCCCGGCTCGCGCAGGAAACGTTCACCAATCGAATCCTCGGTCGGATTGTCGAATGGCGCCGAGTAGCACGTCATCGACAGCACCATTGGCAAACGCGCGCTATTGGTCAGCGATGACACGTCGTCGAGGGTGAACAGGTCCGCATTCTTGTGCAGGTCCGGCGGGCCTGTGCGCCAGATGTAGCGGCCGCCATGACCAAGGAAATGCACCAGCAGGCGACCGTCGTCGATGCCTTCGCGGATTGCGTTCTGGTGCGCGGCGTTGTCGGTTTCCTTCGGGCTCGCGTAGACCTTGTCGGCGAGAAAGCCATCCTTGCCGAGCGCGGTCGCGATTTCGTTTGAAGCTTGCTTGAACGCTTCGAGCTCGTCGGTGATGAACATCACGTCGCGTCTCCAGGCACCGAGCTGCGGCTTGGACAGATAATCGATCGTCTTGGCCACAATCGCGCTGACTTCGGCCGGCTCGACCACCGGGAACCGCCCGACCGCGACGACCGGATGCCAGTCGTCGCCTTGCGTTCCATACGGGTTGTCGCTGGCCGACTGACCTTCGGGCGAAGGATATTGCCAAGTTGGAATCAGGTTGCGATCGGCAAGTTTTTTCGGCTTGTCCTTGTATTCCGAGCCAGGCACGGCGCCGAAGTGGCCTGGATACAGCAACTCGCGATCGGTCCACTTCGCATAGTTGAGGTCGTTATAGGTGTCGTGACGAATGTCGAAACTCGCATCGCCAACCAGCAGCAGGAAGCGCGGTTTTCTCGACCAGTGCTGAAGGCCGTAATCGACCAGGTTGCGGATCGCCTGTGGATGCGTGATGCCGTGATTGAACGCGTCGTACACGGCGTCGACATCGAGCACGGCAACCTTGAGTCCGCGCGAGCGATGGAAGGCGGCCAGAGGCTGGATCGCATCGATCAACCGCGAATGGCTGACGATCAGATAGTCGTAGCCTTCCTGTGATTGGCGCCAGTCCTCGGTCGCAACCGCGCGCACCAGGTCCGGTTTGACGAGCTGTCCGTCAAACGCGGGAAACAGTTGCACACCGGCCGCAGCGGCAGCGAAGCTGTAACGTCCCGCGCCCAACGCGTGCCCGGTTCGGCGCACGCCATCGCTGGCGTACAAAATCGGGGTACCCGCGCCATGCCAGCTCATCTGCAGCGGCATGGCCACATCGGCGTCGTCGGTCGCGTCCCCCCGAACCACGATGGGTGCAGCGCTCGCATCGAGATTGCCGACGATCGGATAGCGCGCCTCCAGCCAGTTGAACATCACGACGTCGACCGCGCTGACGTCCTTTTGCCACGGCAACGCGCGCTTTGGCACAGCCAGGGTGAGCGTGTTCGCGCGCGGCTTGAGCCATGCGATCGGGACCTGCAGATCACGGCGCACCTCGTCGCGGCCGTTCCAGTGCTGCGGCGCCAGCACATGACCGTTGAGCGACACTTCGACCACGTGATCGTCGGGTTTCGGTTCTTTCTCCGCGAGCGGCTGCACGACGGTGGACAGGCCGCGAAAATCCAGGGTCAACGCAATCGATCGAGCATTGGCTGCGCGTGAATCGAGCCCGAGCGTATCGAGATCTGCCAGATCGAAACTCGTTTCAAATGGTTTGGGGTCGGCGTGGGTGAGTTTTGCCCATTGCCAGACATCCGCTTCCTCGCCCGGCTTCTGTTGATCCTGGTCGAGACGGATCATCAGGTTTTCCTGCTCCACGTGCAGGCGGCGTTCGAGCGCGGCCTGAGCGTGCAGGCCTGCGTCCGCAGCCCCTTCCACATCGCGCATGCGCATATGGGGACCCGGCGCCACACCAAGCACGTACACATTCTTCACGCTGAACGCGTCGTACCAACTTTCGGGCCCATGCAGTGGCTGGCCGATCCATTCGATATGGTCGCCGTCCGCAATGCGCGCGTTCCTGGCGACAACGCGGATCGCCACCTCGTTGCCGGCTTGGGTCAAGCGCAGAGCCGCCGCGTCGCAATCGGCCAGAGCGGGTTGCGCGGCCACGATTGCGGCCTGATCGAGCGCGTACACGCCCGCCTGTTCGAGTTCGATATGCACCTGCCCGCTGCATGCCAATAGCGGCAAAGGCGCAACGAGACAGGCCAGCGCGAATGCGCGGATCAGCGATTTCAAGTACATGGCGGGAGCAATCGCGGAACAGCGCCCGCGCAGCAAAATCAGGAATCGACCCACAAGGCTACTGGCCCGTCGCCAGTACCGCAACCGTGCGCGTCATGCCGAAACATTCTTGAGCGTGGCATAGAACCGCGCAAGCAGCGCGCCGACTGCCGGCGCCGCTTGCCGCAACGTGGCCGGATTGGAGAAATGCAGTTCGCTGACCACCGCAAAAAATTCATCGACATTTTCTGCCGCGTATGGATCGATCAAGGTGTCGCGACCGCGTTCGACCGCGCTCACCAGCGCGTCGTAGGCCGGCTGCATTGCGCCAAGCCACTCGCGACGCGAGATATGCGATGGCAACTGCGGCACGCCGTTAAGCGCGCCATCGGTGAGGTCGAGCTTGTGCGCGATCTCGTGCACGACCACGTTGAAGCCGTCGAACGGATGCGCAAGATCGGTCGCGACATCGGCCCACGACAGGATCAGCGGGCCGCGTTCCCAGGCTTCGCCGATCAGGTCGTCTTCACGCAGGGTGACGACCCCGGTGTGTTCGTCGTGATGCTCGCGCGTGACGCGGAATTCGCCCGGATAGACGATGACCTCACGCCAGCCGGCAAGCGCGTCGAAGCCGAGTTTGAGCACCGGCAGACAGGCCAGCGCGGCGATAGCCAGACATTGCGCGGCGTCGAGTTCATGTCCGCCGGCACTGCTGAAGGTCTTCCTGGCGATAAAGCGTTCGGCGAACGCGCGAAGGTCCCCGCGCTCGGCAGCAGATAATCGCTGGAACAGCGCAGAAGACTCGATCAGATTCTCCCACGCGCCATCTTCGATGTGCGGCGTTGAAGCAAACGCCGCCTGCAGCCGCGCCACCCAGTTCATGCGTGCGGACGAATCCGGCATGCACAAATGTCGGCGCGCAAAATCGACGGATAATTCTGCAAACCCGATTCGCGGTCAATGGCCAGCACGAAACGAGCGCATCGTGCGCTCACTTGAGGGCGCCGGGGACCAGCGCTTGCCAGCGGTAGCTGGGATGTTTCGGCGTCGTCGCCGGCAACGCCGGATCGATCGGTACCATCGCGTGCGGCGGGATCGCATCAGGATTCATGCCCGCATCGGCGTCACGCTGCGAAGGGGGTCCAATATCGCCGCCGCGCACGGCGTGTGCACGCGTCGGGCCACCGCTGTCATCCGGCGTTTCCAGCATCGCATGGCCAGCCGAACCCGCGCCGCCGAAATTGCGCGGCGAAGAGCTGCTTTCAAGCGCAAGCAAGCCAAACCCGCGCAACGGCGCGCTTTGGGCGAACGCCGCTCCAGACGCGACGACCAGCGCCGCGCAGGCGAGAAGGGACGATTTCATCGGCGGTTTCCCGGACCTGATGCCAAGGGAAGTTGCAATGCTCGCATGATCCACTTTCCGACTCCAGCGCCATAGCAAGACCCGACACATCATTAGCATTCTTCGTGCCAGTCGGCGCAGGTGCGCTAAACCGCATGACGACGCGGAATAGCGATTTTGCGGCCTGCCTGCGGACACGTTGCGGACGCCGACGGACAGTCGTATTCAACCGCCCATCGGACCGGCCACTTACTTTGATGCAAAGGAGCGTCAATGGTTGCGCCGAAGCGCAGTCAGCACCCTGCCGACGCCGCTACACTTGGGCGATCTTCTCCAGCATCGCCTGCCATGGCCGATCGCCGCCGCGACCTGAGCGACACCCCCAGCACGCTGTCCGCAGCGCCAGCATGGATTGCGGACCTCGCCGATGGCAGCGCGGTTTCCGGTTGCGTCCTGGCAGAGCGCATGGGCGTTACACGCGCAGCAGTGTGGAAGCAGATCCAAGGGCTGCGTGCGCTGGGTCTGCAGGTGCGTGCGCAAACCGGCCGCGGTTATCAGCTCGTGGCGCCGGTCGATCTGCTCGATGCGACGGCCATCCGCGCGGCGCTCACGCCGCAGACGCGCGCCCGCCTGGGCGATTTGCAGGTGCATTGGCAGCTCGATTCCACCAGCAGTGAATTGCTGCGTCAGCTAGCAAGCGATCCGCGCGATCGCCTCGTGTGCGTGGCGGAGGTGCAGAGCCACGGTCGTGGCCGCCGCGGACGCGCATGGCAGACGCCGCTCGGCGGCGGCATCGCCCTGTCGTTGTTGAAACGTTTCGATGGCGGCATGGCAGCGCTCGCGGGCTTGAGTCTGGCGGTCGGCATTGCGCTCGTCGCGGCGCTGGAAGACTGCGGCGTTGGCGAGGTAGGGCTCAAATGGCCAAATGATCTTGTCGCGCGCGGCGCCAAGCTCGGCGGAATCCTGGTGGAGCTTGGCGGTGAAGCGCAGGGGCCGTGCCACGCGGTAATCGGCATTGGCCTCAACCTGCGCCTGCCCGCGGCGTACTCCTCTGCGGTCGCGCAGCCCTGCATCGATCT
>JBDUED010000043.1:0-14883 GCA_040002595.1 Dokdonella sp.
TGGCCATGGATGGCCGGTATGCCGGGAATGCAGGAGCAATTCCCGGCGATGGCCATGGATGGCCGGTATGCCGGGAATGCAGGAGCAATTCCCGGCGATGGCCACGGGATGGCCGGTATGCCGGTCTGCTGGCGTTCCCGACGCCAGCAGACACTTCCGACATCCCTGAGGGGCGGGAATGCAGGCGCAATTCCCGGCGATGGCCATGGATGGCCGGTATGCCGGGCTGCTGGCGTTCCCGACGCCAGCAGACACTTCCCGCATCCCCGCGGGGCGGGAATGCAGGAGCAATTCCCGGCGATGGCCACGGATGGCTGAAAACACGAAATCGCTGCTGCAAATCACAACAACCACGACAGGGACCTTGCAATGTGTTCGATATTCGGAATGTTCGATGTGCAGCCGGGTGATGACATCGCCGGGCTGCGTCTGCTGGCGCTGGAGCTGTCCCAACGCATGCGCCACCGCGGGCCGGACTGGAGCGGGGTGTTTGTCGATGCCGGCGCAATTCTCGTGCATGAGCGCCTCGCGATCGTCGATCCTGCCAGTGGTGCGCAGCCGCTGCGTTCGCGCGATGGCGCACTTGCACTCGCGGTCAATGGAGAGATCTATAACCATCGCGAGCTGCGCGCGCAAAGCCGCTACGATTTCACCGGCGCATCCGATTGCGAAGTCATCAACGCGCTCTACCGCGAACACGACGTCGATTTCCTGCCGCGGCTCAACGGCATTTTCGCTTTCGCGCTGTGGGATGGCGCTACGCAGCGATACCTGATCGCGCGCGATCCGCTGGGCGTGTGTCCGTTGTATTGGGGTCACGACGTCGCGGGGCGCTTGTGTGTCGCGTCGGAAATGAAGGCGCTGGTAGGCGTGTGTGCGGACGTAGGTGCGTTTCCGCCGGGTCATGTGTTCGACTGCACCGATGGGCAACTTCGGCGCTACTACACGCGTGGATGGCGCGATCACGCCGCCACACTCGGACGCGCCGTGGAACCGGGCGTGCTGCGGCACGCATTCGAGCAGGCTGTGCGTCGCCAATTGATGACCGACGTGCCGTATGGCGTGTTGCTTTCTGGTGGACTGGATTCGTCCGTGGTCGCAGCTTGCGCCGCGCGTTTCGCGCGTGAGCGCGTCGAAGATGAGGGCCACAGCGAAGCGTGGTGGCCACGCCTGCATTCGTTTGCGATCGGTCTGGACGGTTCGCCGGATCTTGCTGCCGCGCAGATCGCCGCCGAGGCGCTCGACACCGTGCACCACGGTTTCGTCTACACGTTGCGTGAAGGACTCGATGCGTTGCCTGAGGTGATCAGGCATATCGAAACCTACGATGTAACCACGATCCGGGCGGCTACCCCGATGTTTCTGCTCGCGCGGCGGATCAAGGCGATGGGCGTCAAGATGGTGCTGTCAGGCGAGGGCGCTGACGAGATCTTCGGCGGTTACCTGTATTTCCACAAGGCGCCGTCGGCCGAGGCGTTCCACGAGGAAACCGTGCGCAAGCTCGATGCGCTGCACAGCTTTGATTGCCTGCGGGCGAACAAGGCGATGATGGCCTGGGGCGTCGAGGCGCGCGTGCCGTTTCTCGATCTGGAATTTCTCGATGTGGCGATGAGCATCGACGCCATGCACAAGATGGCGGGCGCCGGTCGTATCGAGAAAGCGATCCTGCGCGAGGCGTTTATCGGTGTGCTGCCTGCATCCATTCTTTGGCGGCAGAAGGAACAATTCAGCGACGGCGTCGGCTACGGCTGGATCGATGGCCTCAGGGCGCACGCAGCGCAAGTGATCGATGGGCGCGAATTTGCCGCGGCGGCCGCGCGCTATCCGACCAACACGCCCGCGACGAAGGAGGCATTTCTTTATCGACGCCTGTTTGAAAAGTTTTTTCCCGGCGACGCGTGCGCGGCCACCGTACCCGGTGGCAAGTCAATCGCATGCTCGTCGTCGGCCGCGCTGGCGTGGGACCCGGCGTTTGCGGCGGCGGCCGATCCATCCGGACGCGCTGTACGCGGCGTGCACAGCCACGCGCTGGCTTGATAAGATTGCGAGTTAACGCGCTCCGCATAACCGCGCAACCTCCAGGCATCCGATTCAGACATGATCGAAACCAATCCAATTCGTACGCGCATCGACGATCTTTCCCAACGCGTGGCGTCGCTCAGGGGGTATCTTTGACTTCGATGCAAAGGCCGAGCGCCTCGAAGAAGTCACACGCGAGCTTGAAAATCCGGATATATGGGACAACCCGCAACGCGCGCAGGATCTGGGCAAGGAACGGGCAAACCTTGAACGGATTGTCGGCGGCATCCGTACCCTGACCGAAAGCCTCGCCGACGCCGGCGATCTGCTTGATCTTGCCATCGGTGAGAGTGACGAAGGCACTGCGCTCGCGGTGGCCGACGATGTCGAGACGCTGGGTGCACAGGTGGACGCGCTCGAGTTCCGGCGCATGTTTTCCGGCGAGATGGACGCAGCCAACGCGTTCGTGGACATCCAGGCTGGCGCCGGCGGTACCGAAGCGCAGGACTGGGCCGAAATGATGCTGCGCATGTATCTGCGCTGGTGCGAAACGCGCGGCTGGAAAACCGAATTGCTTGAAGCCTCCGCCGGCGAAGTCGCCGGCATCAAGAGTGCGACCTTCCGCGTCGAAGGCGAATACGCGTATGGCTGGCTGAAGACCGAAATCGGCGTACATCGCCTGGTGCGCAAGTCGCCGTTCGATTCGGACAACCGCCGCCACACCAGTTTCAGTTCCGTATTCGTCGCCCCTGAAGTCGACGATGACATCGAGATCGACATCAATCCGGCAGATCTGCGCACTGATGTCTATCGATCATCCGGCGCGGGCGGTCAGCACGTCAACAAGACCGAATCGGCGGTACGCATCACGCACGTGCCCACCAATACGGTTGTCGCCTGCCAGACCGAGCGTTCGCAGCACGCCAACCGCGACCGCGCGATGAAGATGTTGAAGGCAAAGTTGTATGAACTGGAAGTGCAAAAACGCAATGCCGAAAAGGATGCGCTGGAAGCGACCAAATCCGATATCGGCTGGGGTAGCCAGATTCGCAATTACGTACTCGATCAATCGCGCATCAAGGATTTGCGCACCGGCATTGAGCGCACCGATACGCAGAAGGTGCTTGATGGCGATCTAGACGGATTCATCGAGGCGAGCCTCAAGGCCGGTCTCGAAGCCGGTTCCAAGCGTCTCGACGCCTGACGCGACGATGCGCCCCTCGACAAAGCGGGCGGGGCGCATCGATTTTTCGGGCGTGTGCTACGGCTGAGTCGACAGGTCCGGCCGGCTGGCATACACCGTGTACTGCTCGTCCTCGAAAGAGCCGCTGAATTGTTTCAATGCGCTGTCAGCGGCTTCTGCCGAGCCCAGTCCTTTTGTCAGCATGGCGCGCACGGACGGGTTCGGATCGGCCATCTCGGCGTAGCTCTTCATCGGGATGATGAGGCGCAGGCGATTGTCGCCGCCCATGAGCCACGCAAACCGATAGGGATAGGGCCATTTTTCGTCCATGACCGCTTTCTGAATCTTGTCCAGCGCAATCATCATGTCGCCACGCGCACCCGGCTTGAGGCGCATGCTGGTGACGCCGGAATAAATGTAATCCTTGCTATCGGTCCAATGGCTGTGCGCGGCGTCGGTCTCCTCGAAGTAGTGTTCGGCACGCGCGACGTGAGGTCCGAGTTGCTGCTCGTAGGCCTCGTCTGCCTTGGCCTTTTTGCTCCAGGCGTCATCGGCGTCGAAATCCTTCCACTGGTGGTCGTCCGAGCGGATCACGTAATAGGTGAGGTCGCTTCCGACAACGGGCTGGTAGGTCAACCAAGTGAATGGCTCGCCGGCTTTCTTGCGCCAGGCGGCGTGTTGTTTGAGCGCCGCCTCGAATTCCGCGGTCTGGCCGGCCTTTGGCCATAGCACCCAACGGTCGGCGATATTTCCTGTGGCAGTTTTTGCAACCATCTTGTCGGCGGCGATGGCCGCCATTCCCGGCAACAGCAGAAACACCAGCGTGAGCGTCGCGATGAACGCCGAGTGGCGACAGCGAGCAATCATGGCACTTTCTCCTCATGTGGTACCGCGAAGTCCCCGCCGACCCGTCGGCGGGACGGGCAGTATAGGCCTTGAAAAATGCGACGCCATCGCGCGCGCGCGGGTCCGGATTGGATTAAACTTTTCGTTTTTGTCGCCGCGCGGTCGCACCCAATTTTGCAGACTGTGCGCGGGGCATCAGGCCCGCCAACCATGACGGACAAGAAGATGACGGCAAACACCGATCCGATCGGGACAGTCGGCGCGACCGCCGCAGTCGCCCAACCTGCCGACGAGAACAGGCTGATTGCAGAACGCCGCGAGAAACTGTGCGCGTTGCGCGAACACGGCATCGCTTATCCGAACGATTTCAGGGTCGATACGTTTGCCGGCGATGTGCAGACCGAGTTTGCCGACGGCGATCGCTGGAATGCCGAAGCGATCGAAGTGCTCGCGCAGCGCATTGCGGTCGCCGGACGCATCGTGCTGAAACGCGTGCAGGGCAAGGTCAGCTTCGTGCAGTTGCAGGACATGAGCGGGCGCGTGCAGCTTTTCATCCATCAAGGCACGCTGGGTGAAAACGTCTACGACGCATTCAAGGGTTGGGATGTCGGCGATATCGTCGGGGCCAGTGGCCTGCTGATGCGTACCAAGACCGGCGAATTGTCTGTGCGGGTGGAAACGCTTCGCTTGCTGAGCAAATCGCTGCGTCCGTTGCCGGACAAGTGGCATGGCCTGGCCGATGTCGAACAGCGCTATCGCCAGCGTTACGTCGATCTCATCGTCACACCCGAGTCACGCCGCGTATTCGAGCTGCGCTCGGCCATGATCCGTTTCATGCGGCAGTGGCTGGAAGCGCCGGAAAGGCGTTTCATGGAAGTGGAAACGCCCATGATGCATCCGATTCCGGGCGGCGCGACTGCCAAGCCGTTCGTGACCCATCACAATGCCCTCGATCTGCAGATGTACTTGCGTGTGGCGCCGGAGCTTTACCTCAAGCGCCTCGTGGTGGGTGGCTTCGAACGTGTCTATGAAATCAACCGCAACTTTCGCAACGAAGGGGTGTCGACGCGGCATAACCCCGAGTTCACCATGCTGGAGTTGTATCAGGCCTACGCGACCTACATCGAGGTCATGGATCTGACCGAGGCGATGATCCGAGCCACTGCGCAGGCCACGCTTGGTACGACCAAGCTGCAGTGGGAGGGGCGGGATATTGACCTTGGCTTGCCTTTCCGGCGCTGGGCGATGGACGAGGCGGTGCTTTTTCACAATCCTGAGATCAGCACGCAGGATGTGACGGACCGTGATTCGCTGGCACGCCATTGCGCGCGGCTTGGCATTGCGATCAAGCCCGATTACGGCTCTGGCAAGTTGCTACTGGAAATTTTCGAGCGCACGGTAGAACACACGCTGCTGCAGCCCACCTTCATCACGCGCTACCCCACTGAGGTTTCACCGCTGGCGCGCGCGAGCGACGCTGATCCGGCCGTAACTGATCGGTTCGAGCTGTTTGTCGGGGCGAAAGAACTCGCGAATGGATTTTCCGAACTCAACGACCCCGAGGACCAGGCACGTCGCTTTCTCGCCCAGGTGCAGGCGAAGGATGCCGGTGACGACGAGGCGATGCATTTCGATGCCGATTACATTCGCGCACTGGAATACGCCATGCCACCGACGGGCGGCCTTGGCGTCGGCATCGATCGCTTGGTCATGTTTTTCGCCGATGTGCCCTCGATCCGCGACGTGCTCCTGTTTCCCTACATGCGGCCAGAGGCATGACATACAGTGATATTGGAGTACCGACGCGTTCCCCGTGATGTGGCATGTCTGGAAGCGACGCCCTGCGACAGGCATCATTTTTGCATGACCTGCTGATCAATCGCCCGCGCCGGTGGAATTCGGAAGCAGTGGAGATCCCAACGCGACAACGGCATCAAGAGGCGGATGGATGATAAGCAAATCCACAAGACCAGGAATGCGACCGGCGCGCATGGCGATCCGCTCGGCCGTGTTTATCAGCAAGGGGCACAATGGCTGGAGCAGCGAGATAGTGGATATATCCGCAACCGGCGTGCTGGTCCTCAAGCCTGCCAAGTGGCATGGCAAGGTCGGTGATGTCTTTTTGCTCGACATGTTGATTTGCGAATCGCTCGACATCCATGTCGAGGCGAGGCTCGCGCGCACGACAGAGGACCACCTCGGTTTCGCCTATGCGCGCATCCCCGAAAGCAAGGAGGTTCCGCTGTGGAACCTGCTCGGCGGTTTCGCGGATCGGCTCGAGCCTTACTCGGGTTGAGGACCCACGCGCGGCGTCCGCGTGCGTCTCAGTGATCAGCGGCCGCAACAGGCTTGGCGTTGTCGCGAAGTTCCCGACGCAGGATCTTGCCGACGTTCGTTTTCGGCATTGAATCGCGGAATTCGATGAGGTGCGGACGTTTGTATCCGGTCAGGTTCGCCTTGCAATGCGTCAGGACATCCTCAGCGGTGAGAGTGGGATCTTTCTTGACGATCACGACCTTGACTACTTCACCCGATTTTTCATCGGGCACACCGACTGCGGCGACTTCCAGCACGCCCGGCATCTGCGCGACCACGTCCTCGATCTCGTTCGGGTACACGTTGAAGCCCGACACCAGGATCATGTCTTTCTTGCGATCGACGATGTATACGAATCCCATGTCGTTGATGCGTGCAATGTCGCCGGTACGCAGCCAGCCGTCGCTGGACAATACGTTGGCGGTTTCTTCGGGACAGTTCCAGTAACCTTTCATCACTTGCGGGCCGCGAACACACAGTTCGCCGGTTTCGCCCACAGGCACGGCGTGGCCGTCGTCGTCGCGGATGCTGACATCGGTGGAGGGCACGGGCAATCCAATCGAACCATTGTATTCGGCGATATCAAGCGGGTTGATGCAGACGGCGGGTGAGGTTTCTGTCAGACCGTAGGCTTCGGCGATGGTGCAGCCCGTCGCTTTCTTCCAACGCTCGGCGACTGCGCGTTGCACGGCCATGCCGCCACCGAGGGTCATGCGCAATTGCGAGAAATCCACCTTGTCGAAACCGGGTGTGTTGAGGAGCCCGGCGAACAGCGTGTTGACCCCGGTCAGCGCGGTGAAACGCGCCGCGCGAATGGCACGCACGAAGCCGGGCATGTCGCGCGGATTGGTGATCAGGTGATTGAATCCGCCGACGCGCGCGAAGGTGAGGAAGTTCGCGGTCAATGCGAAGATGTGATAGAGCGGCAGCGCGGTGATGACGACCTCTTCGCCTTCGCGCATTACCGGACTGATCCACGCATACGCCTGCAACATGTTGGAAACCATGTTGCGGTGGGTCAGCATCGCACCCTTGGCAACCCCGGTCGTGCCGCCGGTGTACTGCAGGAACGCCAGATCATCAGGACCCAGGTCGATCTTGCCGAGCTTCGAGCGTGTGCCCCGTCCAAGCGCCTCGTTGAAGCGGATGGCGTTGGGGATCGAATACGGCGGCACCATCTTCTTGACGTGGCGCACGACGAAATTGGTGATTGCCGATTTCGGGAAACCAAGCATGTCGCCAATGCCGGTGCAGATCACGTGTTTGCACGCGGTGCCGCCGATAACCTCGGCAACGGTGCCGGCGAAATTATCGAGTACGACGATGGCGCATGCGCCGGAGTCCTCCAGCTGATGCTTGAGTTCGCGCGGCGTGTACAGCGGATTGGTGTTGACTACGGTCAGACCCGCGCGCAGTGCAGCCATGATTGCGACCGGGTATTGCAGCAAATTCGGCAGCATGATCGCAATGCGATCGCCTTTTGCGAGTCCGAGATCATTGACCAGAAACGCGGCGAAGACAGCGCTCAGTTGATCCAGTTCACCGTAGCTGATGGTCCGGCCCATATTGGTGAAGGCGGGCCTATGGCGAAACCGATCGCAGCATTCCTCCAGCAGCGCGGCGACGGAGCGGTATTGATCCGGGTCGATCTCGGCCGGAACGCCTTCGGGATAGCTGGCCAGCCACGGTCGTTGCGCGATAGTCATGCGTATTTCCCTCTATGCGATCACCGCGATCCCTGCGGAACCGACATTGTTCCGTTACGCTACGCCCGATTGCGGCGGCGCCGCTTCGATTGCAGCACAAGGCCGGAACCAGCGGCAAGCCGCATTGCAACGTGACTTCCAGCCGAAAAGAATGGTGTATGCGTCAGTTTGCGCTGATTGTCGTCTGCATGGCCTGTGTCGCTGCATGCGCGCGCCAGCCTGACGTGGACGTGATTCGCCACGCAATCGTTGATGCGGGCGCTGCCGCTGCGGCACAACGCAGTTCCGATGTGCTGGCGCATGTGAGCGACGATTTCATCGGCAACGACGGTGAACTCGTTCGCACGCAACTTGCGAGCATGCTGCGCGTACAGATGCTGACGAAGCGAGGCATCGATGTCAGATTGGGACACATCGACGTGCAACTCGACGCTGATCGGGCCACGGCGCATTTCGACGCGACCCTGACCGACGCAAGTGGACACTGGCTGGAAGATCGCAGCTCGACGCTGCATTTCGATACTGGCTGGCGTCGCGAACGCAGCGTCTGGCGCTGCTACAACGCGCACTGGTCGCGCGTCACGCCTTGATGCGGTCACGATGCCTGCCGGCATCGTGTCCCTGCATCGCCGCTTACGCAGCCTTGGTTGTGGCCAGTTGTCGCAACACGTACTGCAGGATGCCGCCATGACGAAAGAACTGGCGCTCCTTCGGCGTAAGCAGCATCACATGCACGTTGAACTGCTTCGTGCTGCCATCGGCCGCAGTGGCGGTGACCACGGCTTCCTTCGACTCGCCGCCAGCGAGACCGGAGATGTCGAACATCTCGCGGCCGCTGAGCCCGAGCGTGTGTGCATTCTGGCCCTCCTTGAACTGGCACGGCAGCACGCCCATGCCGACCAGATTTGAGCGGTGGATGCGCTCGAAGCTTTCAGCAATCACTGCCTTTACTCCCAGCAGCAAAGTGCCTTTCGCGGCCCAGTCGCGCGACGATCCGCTGCCGTATTCCTTGCCGGCGATCACGACCAGGGGTGTTTTGTCGGCCTTGTAGCGCATGGCCGCGTCGTAGATCGACAGCTGTTCACCACTCGGAACGTGGTGCGTAAATCCACCCTCGACGCCATCGAGCATCAGGTTGCGGATGCGTATATTGGCAAATGTGCCGCGCACCATGACGTCGTCGTTGCCACGACGCGAACCGTACGAATTGAAGCGTTCCGGCGTCACGCCGCGTGAGACCAGGTATTTTCCGGCCGGCGAGTTGATCTTGATGTTGCCGGCCGGCGAGATGTGGTCGGTCGTGATGGAGTCGCCGAACAGCCCCAGGCAACGCGCGGCATGGATATCGTCGAACCGGCTCACATCCATCGTCATGCCGTCGAAGTACGGCGGATTCTTGATGTAAGTCGATGCGTCGTCCCATGCGTACAGCTCGCCGTCCGGCGAGGGGATCTGGTTCCAGCGACTGTCGCCCTTGAACACGTCCGCGTAGTTGGACTTGAACATTTCCGGACCGACATTGCGCGCGATGAAGTCGCTGATTTCCTGGTTGCTCGGCCAGATGTCCTTGAGGAAGACCGGCTGGCCGTCGCTGCCGGTGCCGAGCGGTTCGCGGGTCAGGTCGATATCGATCGTGCCGGCGAGAGCGAACGCCACGACCAGGGGCGGCGAAGCGAGGAAGTTCATCTTGACTTCGGGATGGATGCGGCCCTCGAAGTTGCGATTGCCCGACAGGACTGCGGCGACGGCAAGGTCGCCGGCATCGATGGCGGTGCTGATCTTGCCTTCCAGCGGGCCGGAATTGCCGATGCAGGTGGTGCAGCCATAACCGACGAGGAAGAAACCGAGCTTCTCGAGACAGGCCATCAAGCCCGCCTTCTTCAGGTAATCGGTGACGACCAGAGATCCCGGCGCGAGCGAGGTCTTGACCCACGGCTTGCGCTTGAGGCCCTTCGCCACCGCGTTGCGCGCGAGCAGGCCGGCGCCGAGCATCACGGCCGGGTTGGAGGTATTCGTGCACGAGGTGATCGCGGCGATGACCACCGCGCCATCGCCGAGATGGAAACTCTCCCCATTGAGGTTGACGTGCTGGCCGGGCGCGAATGCGCTGGCATCGCGGCCGACCGCGGTGCCGCCGCCTTCGTTGCTGAAGCGCGCCTCGGCGCCGTTGCGTGACGTACGCCCATCGGTCAGCGTCTTCACCGACTCGCGGTAACTGCGCCGCATATCGCCGAGCAGGACACGGTCCTGCGGACGCTTGGGGCCAGCGAGCGAGGGCTGGACGTTGGCCATGTCCAGCTCAAGCATGGACGAAAACGTCGCGTGTGGGGTGCTGTCGTCGTGCCACAGGCCCTGTGCCTTGGCATACGCCTCGACCAGCGCAATCTGCGCTTCATCGCGACCGGACAGGTGCAGGTAACGGATCGACTCGGCATCGATCGGGAAGATCGCGCAGGTTGCGCCGTATTCGGGCGACATGTTGCCGATCGTCGCGCGATCGGCCAGCGGCAGGTGCTTGAGGCCGTCGCCGAAGAACTCGACGAACTTGCCGACCACGCCATGCTTGCGCAGCATCTGGGTGACGGTCAGCACGAGGTCGGTCGCGGTCGCGCCTTCGGGCAGCTTGCCGGTCAGGCGGAACCCAACCACCTGCGGGATCAGCATCGAGGATGGCTGGCCGAGCATCGCCGCTTCCGCCTCGATGCCGCCGACGCCCCAGCCCAGCACGCCGAGACCGTTGACCATCGTGGTGTGCGAATCGGTGCCGAACACAGTGTCGGGAAATGCGTACCACTCGCCGTCGCGTTGTTCGGTCATGACAACGCGCGCCAGATATTCAAGATTCACCTGATGCACGATTCCGGTGCGCGGCGGCACAACCTTGAAGTCGTCAAAGGCCTTCTGGCCCCAGCGCAGGAAGCTGTAACGCTCGCGGTTGCGTTCGAACTCTATCTCGACGTTCTGCTCCAGGGCATCGCTTTCCCCGAATACGTCGACCTGCACCGAGTGGTCGATGACCAGTTCCACCGGCGCCAGTGGATTGATCTTTCCAGGATCGCCGCCGAGCTTTTTCATCGCGTCGCGCATCGCGGCCAGATCAACCACGCAGGGCACGCCGGTAAAATCCTGCAGGATCACGCGCGCAGGCATGAAAGAAATTTCGGTGTCAGGTTCCTTGGCCGCGTTCCAATTCGCGACCGCTTCGATTTCCTTTGCGGTCACGTCAATGCCATCTTCGTGGCGGAGCAGGTTTTCGAGGAGGATCTTCATCGAATAGGGCAGGCGTGTCAGGTCGAATCGCTGGCCGAGGCGGGCGAGGCTGACGAAGTGGTAATGCTTGCCGTTGACCTCGAAGGTATCCCGGGTCGAAAACGAGTCTGTCATGTGAATCTCCTGTCTGGCCGGGATGTTCGCGGTAACTGCGGCGCCGTTGGCGCTATCCAGCGTGGAATCGAGAATGCTGCGACCATTATCGCCGAATGCGCCACCGGCCGCGACTTTTGACCGCTCCAGCGCGACCGCGCTCGGTGGCTCAGCCGCGATCCAGCGTGCTGCGCGTGAGCAATCCGCGTGCGAGCATCGCGTATTCGCGCCGCCGCAGCAGCAGACGAATCTGACTGCCGCCGACTTGCCTCCACAGCACCGCGGCGCGCACGGCGGCCAGCAGCAGCGCGCGAATCTGTTCCACCAGTTGCGCGTTGGACAGATTGACCGGGTTGCCGTGCACGATCACGCGCGGACGCAGTTGCGACAGCGTTGCCACGTACAGATCGGCAAGGCGCGCCTGCACGGTTGCGTGTGCGGTTCCAAAATGATTGACTTGGCGCTGGATCGCTTCGATGCCGCTGCGCAATTCGCCGAGCATATGCGGATTGCGCGCCAGGCGCCGCTCAAGACGCATCACGCCGAGCACGAGACGGGTCAGCGGCAAGGTGCGCTCGGCGCTTTCAAATTGTGTCAGCAAGGTTTCCAAGCCGAGACGGGTTCCCGCAACGCCACCGAAGACGTCGGCGGCGCTGTCTGCATCGATGCGGAAAACGCTATCGAGGCTTGCCTGCGCGGCGTTCGCATCCGCGCGTCCGCGTGTGGCCAGTTCATGCACAAGACGGCACGCCTGGAGGACGCCAGCAAGCGCGATCACGCGCGACTCACGCATCGCCGGCTCCTGTGCGGACACCATCGTTCCAGCCGCCGTAAGCTGCGTCGCTGCGATCGATGACGCCCCCGCCAAGGCACACTTCGCCCGCGTAGAAAACCACCGATTGCCCGGGTGTGACGGCGCGTTGCGGTCCATCGAAGGTGACGACGCATGCGTCATCGTCGATTTCAACCTGGCACGCTTGCGCGCGTTGTCGATAGCGCGTCATCGCTGCGCAACGAAACGAGCTGCCTGGCGCAGCGCCGTCGATCCAGGTCAGCCCGCTTGCGGCAAGGCGACCCGATTGCAGCCATTGGTTGGCATTGCCTTGCGCGACCGTCAACACGTTGTTTGAGATGTCCTTGCCGATCACATACCAGGGTTGCTCGCCGGCATCGCGCAGACCGCCAATGCCAAGACCGTTGCGCTGGCCCAGGGTGAAGTAGAACACGCCTGCATGCTCGCCAACCGTGACACCCTCCGGCGTCTTCATCAAGCCGGGTTTTGCGGGGATGTATTGGCCCAGGAATGCGCGAAAATTGCGCTCGCCAATGAAGCAGATGCCAGTTGAATCCTTTTTGTCGTGGGTGGCGAAACCGGCCTCGCGAGCGAGTTCGCGCACGGCGGATTTTTGCAGTTCGCCGAGCGGGAACAGGGTGGCGCTCAGCGCATCCTGTCCGAGCGCGTGCAGGAAATAGGTCTGGTCCTTGCCCTCATCGCGCGCACGCAGCAAGCGCCAGCGACCATCGATGCAATCGACTCGCGCATAGTGACCCGTCGCGATCTTTTCCGCGCCGAGCATGCGGGCGTGATCGAGAAACGTCTTGAACTTTATTTCGCGATTGCACAGCACATCGGGATTGGGCGTGCGTCCACGGCGGTATTCGTCAAGAAAATGCGTGAATACCTGATTCCAGTACTCGGTTGCGAAATTTCGCGCATGCAAGGCAATGCCGAGCTTTGCGCAGACGGCCACCGCGTCCCTGCGATCGGCATCGGCGCGGCACGGGCCGTGGGATTCGTCTTCCTCCCAGTTGCGCATGAACATACCGGCGATCGAGGCGCCGGCACGCTGCAACATCAACGCGGCTACCGAAGAATCGACGCCGCCGGACATGCCAACAATGATGTCTGCTTCACTCAAGGGATTGTCTGATCTCGATGAGTATTGCGGCCAGGCAGGGCTGCTTGTCGCCACCGGCGTTCATGCAAGTACGCAAAAATTTCTTATTGCGTCGAGCGGGAGGCGTCGGCCGGTCAACCAGTCGTCGACGCTTGCAAGCACCATCGGACTGCGCAGGCGCGAGCCTGCTGCGGCGATTTCGTCGCGGCTCAGCCAGAGCGCCCGCACAATACCCGCGTCGAGTGCACGCGTCGGATCGTGTTGCAGCGGGTCGGCGGCGAACGTGAAACGGACGAATTGGCGCTGCGAGGGCGAACGCCATTGCTGCACGCCAAGCAGGCAGGTCAAGGCGACATCCCAACCGGTTTCCTCGCGCGTTTCGCGAATCGCGGCCGCAAGCAGACTTTCGTCAGGATCCAGATGGCCGGCTGGCTGGTTGAGAACCGTGCGCCCGCGCACATTTTCCTCTACCAGCAGGAAGCGACCGTCGCGCGGCACCACGGTCGCGACCGTCACATGCGGTCGCCAGATGTCGGCATCGTCGAGATCTGCGGTGGCAGGAAGCTGGTTCATGCAACGAAGTTTAACAGGCGTGCCCGCAGGCCCTTGCAGGCCCTGATTCCGACGGCATGTCTGGCAAGGACCTGCGCAGCGCAGGGGTATACTCGCCGCGGCATCCAGCGATCTTTTTCTTCATGACCAGAAAAACCGACCAGCACGCGGAACCCGGCCATAGCCTTGCGGTCGAGGAAGCGCGCCCGCAAATCATGCGGCCGCCGCTGTATCAGGTAATCCTGCTCAATGACGACTTCACCCCGATGGATTTCGTCATCGTCGTGCTGGAAACATTCTTCACTCTCGATCGCGAGCGGGCGACTCAGGTCATGCTCCACGTCCATACGCGTGGAAAGGGCGTTTGTGGTGTGTTCACCCGCGAAGTGGCAGAAACCAAGGTGACTCAGGTCAACGAGTTCTCGCGTACGCATCAGCATCCACTTTTGTGCACGATGGAGAAGGCCTGACCGATACTTCCTTCACTGGAAAAATCCTCGCCCATCCACATATACCTGAGAGCGAAAAATCGGAGTCTGGGGCATGTTCAGCAAGGATCTAGAAGTCACCATCGGCCAGTGCTACAAGCAGGCCCGCGAGCAGCGCCACGAGTTCATGACCGTGGAACATCTGCTGCTGGCATTGCTCGACAACACCTCGGCCACCGCCGTCCTGCGCGCGTGCGGCGCGGACCCGGCCAAGCTCGGGCGCGACCTGCGTTCGATCATCACCGAGACGGTGCCGGTACTGCCCCCCAAGGACGAGCGCGATACCCAGCCGACACTTGGTTTTCAGCGCGTGTTGCAACGCGCGGTCTATCACGTGCAGTCGTCGGGCCGAAAGGAAGTCACCGGCGCCAACGTCCTGGTCGCGATTTTCGGCGAGAAGGATTCGCACGCAGTGTATTTTCTCGGCCAGCAGGAAGTCTCGCGCCTTGATGTAGTGAACTACATCTCGCATGGCATCGCGAAAATCGGCAATGAGTCCGGCGCGCAGCCAA
>JBDUED010000044.1:0-14657 GCA_040002595.1 Dokdonella sp.
AAGGTTTACATCATTTTCTATGGCACCCAGTGGGGCACACAGAGCACCGACGCGAATAGCAACCTGACCTTCTCCAACGATGCCTACGGCGGCGCGGCGAAAGCGCAGATGATGTTCAAGGGTATCGGCACCGGCAACGAGTTGTGGTCGGCGGAGTTGACGCAATGGTGCGATGGTTCAGGCGTCGCCAACGGCGCAACCAGCTGCCCTGCTCCGGGTACTGCGGGCGTCAATTACATTCCTTACCAGTCCGGCGGCGTGCTGTCCGGCGTGTGGTACGACAATTCGGTCGCCTCGCCCTCCAGCGCCACGGCCGCGCAGCTTGCCAGCGAAGCCGTCAAGGCAGCCGCTCATTTCGGCAATACCACCGCTGCATCCAACCGTTACGCCTATTACATCATCATGTCGCCAAAAGGCACGAACCCCGATGCCTATCAGGGTAAGTACTGCGCATGGCATGACTTTACGACGTCGTCGTACGGTGATCTGGCGTACAGCAACCAGCCGTACAACATGGACTCGGGCGCCGGTTGCGGCGTGAACTTCGTTAATTCCGGCACGGCCGGTCAGTTGGATGGCTACACCATGACGCTTGGACACGAGTGGCATGAAATGATGTCCGACCAGAACCCGGCAGGTGGCTGGACCAACCATACCGGCAGCACCTACAACGGCCAGGAAAATTCCGACGAATGCGCATGGATTGCAGCCGGTTCAACCGGTGGTGCAGCCAACGTTGTGATGGGCAACGGCACCTATACCGAGCAGGCGAGCTGGTCCAACGACACCAATTCGTGCGCGATCTCGCACGCGATTGTTGGCGGCACCACGGGCAACGTCGCCCCGGTCGCGAACTTCAGCTTTACCACCAGCAGCCTGGTCGCAACCTTCACCGACAGCTCCACCGACAGCGATGGCAGCATCGCATCGCGCGCGTGGACCTTCGGCGATGGCGGCACCTCGACCGCGACCAACCCAAGCCACACCTACGCCGCAGCAGGCACCTACAGCGTTGCGCTCAAGGTGACTGACAACGGCGGGTTGACCAACACCAAGACCTCCTCGGTGACGGTCACGAGCAGTGGCGGTGGCAATGTGTTGCAGAACGGGGTGGCAGCGACGGGCCTCGGTGCAAGCACCGGCAATTCCGTTACCTACACGATGGTGGTTCCGGCGGGCGCAACCGGCCTCAAGTTCGTCAGCTCCGGCGGTACCGGCGATGGCGACATGTACGTGAAGTTCGGTTCAGCCCCGACCACGTCCACCTATGACTGCCGTTCGTGGGTCACGGGCAACAACGAGACGTGCTCGATCGCTACTGCACAGGCAGGCACGTACTACGTGATGATGTACGCGTACTCGACCTTCTCCGGCGCGAGCCTGACCGGCAGCTATTCGACCGGCGGTGGCGGTGGCAGCGTGTTGACCAGCGGCGTGCCGGTGACTGGCGTCTCGGCGGCGTTGAACTCATGGTCGACGACGTACACCATCGTCGTTCCCTCGGGCAAGACGAACCTGACCGTGACCACTTCCGGTGGTACTGGTGATGGCGACCTGTACGTGCGTCTGGGTTCGGCACCGACCACGACTACTTACGATTGCCGTCCCTACCTGACCGGCAACAACGAGTCGTGTTCGATCACGCCGACAGCCGGGACGTACTACATCCGCGTCTACGGTTATTCAGCAGCCGCGGGCATTACGCTCAAGGCGACGTATTCGCCGTGATGATCTAGCGAAACTCAAAGCCAGGATGGCCCAAGCGGCGGCGGAGAAATCCGCCGCCGTTTTTTTTGGCGCATGCAGCGACGCTTGCGCACAGCCTTGCGCAGTGCCAGCCCAATCGGGTGAAGGCGCACGCCATCGATTGGTCAATGTCAGCGCTCCCGCGCAAGTGCGGTGCATCCTCGACGTGGCTGCACTTGGCGACATTCCCCCTGCTGAACGACCGACGCGTCCATCGGCCGCCCATTGCGTGGCACGCGCTAGACTCAAGCCCTTGCTGCGCGGATGAGCGACCTTGTTCAAGCGACATCCAATCCTGTTCACGGTCATTGCCATCATCGTGCTGGTGCCACTGGCAGCGGTTGTATTCATCGCCACGTTCGACTGGAACCGCGCGCGCCCGTGGCTGCAGAGCCGCGTCGGCGCTGCGATCGGACGCAGCGTGGAGATTGGCGATCTGGCGGCATCCTGGCACTGGCGACATCGCTTGGAAGGCGTTGATACATGGTCGCCAGGTCTTGGCGTCAACGCGCGCAACGTCCGCATCGGCAATCCGCCATGGGCAAAAATGGCGCAATTCGCTGAGCTTGCCGGGATCGACGTCGAGCTTCGTCTGTGGCCACTGCTGTCGCATCGAATTTCGATCGCCTCCGTGCATCTGATGCATCCGTCGCTGAATATTGAACGACGCAAGGATGACAGCAACAACTGGACCTTCGCGCCGTCTTCCAACGCCGCGCCGTCCACATGGACACTGGATATGGACCAGATCGATTTCGATGCCGGCGAGGTGGCCATTGCAGATGCGGTGCGTGACTTGAAACTGCATGTGCAGATCGCGGCGCTGGATGCGCCGGTTGCTTTCGATCAACGCATGCCGAGCGACAATCCGAGCATTCGTCGTGGAGTCATCCAGCGTGTCGGTGGCGCTGCCGCGCAGCGCTTGCGTGCGGCGGGCGAAGAGGGTGCTGAACACGCCGCCGCGCGCAACCGCGCAGGACCGCTGCCTTATGTATTTGGATGGACCGCAAGCGGCACTTTGCACGGCGCGAAGGTGACGGGCGACGGGCGCATGGGCGGAGTGATGGCGTTGAAGGATGATCGGCATCCGTTTCCCGTGCGCGCCGATTTGGAAGTGGGAGCGACCCAGATCGCGTTGACAGGAACGATCACAGATCCCGCTAGTCCGGACGCGATCGACATGCGCTTGTGGATCAGCGGGCCGAATCTCGCCGAGTTGTACCCGATTGCCGGACTCGCGTTGCCCAATACAGAGGCCTACGCGATGGTCGGTCGGCTGGCCGGACGTTTCCATCCACATCATTCGTTGTTGCGCTATGAGGACTTCACCGCGCGCGTTGGCGCAAGCGACCTCAATGGCAGCTTGATCTACAAATCCGGAGAACCGCGCGCGCTGCTGACCGGCGACGTCAAGTCGACCCTGCTCCAGTTCAAGGATCTGGGCGCGCTGGTCGGCGTCGACCGCAACGCATCGGCGAAGTCAGACCGCGTGCTGCCGAGCGAGACGTTCGATGTCGAGCGCTGGCATGCCATGGATGCAGACGTGCGTTTCACCGGCAAGCGTGTGATCCGCGAAAAGCAATCGCCGATCAGCGATGTTGATGCGCGGATCCGGATGCGCGACGCGGTGCTGACGCTCGATCCACTGCATTTCGCGATGGCGGGCGGAACCGTCGCCGCTACGCTGCGTATCGACGCGAATGCGAAGCCGCCCAGAGGCACCCTTGCACTCGATGCTCACAAGCTGCAGTTGCACCGCCTGTTCGAAAACGTCGCTGGTCTGGCGAGCGGCCTCGGCAATGTCGAAGGCAGCTTCAAGCTTGCCGGCAACGGCAACTCGATCGCCGCCCTGCTTGGATCGTCAGATGGCTCGTTGAAGGCGCTGATGATCGACGGCAAGGTCAGCGAAAAATTGATGGAGGAAGCGGGTCTCAACGTCGCCAATATCCTTGCTGCCAAGCTAACTGGCGATCACCAGATTGGCATTGACTGCGCAGCCGCCGATTTCACGGCGAAGAAGGGCGTGTTGCATGCAAATCTGTTCGTCTTCGATACCGACAACGCGCTGATTGATATCGAGGGCAACATCCGGCTCGATGACGAACGCATCGAACTTGTTTTGCATCCCCACACCAAGGGCTTGCGCGTGTTCTCGCTTCGCTCGCCGTTGCACGTCGATGGAAATTTCAAGAAAGTGCAGATCAGCGTCGACAAGAAGTTGCTACTGGCGCGTATAGGCGGGGCGATCGGGCTGGGTCTGGTGGCGGCGCCACTGGCTGCGCTGGCCGCTTTGATTGCGCCACGCGACGATGCGCAAAAAAGCTGCGCGCCGCTGCTCGCGCAGTTCAAGCCAGCGGCACGCAAGCGCTGACTTGATGGGTGTGGAAACTCGGTCAGAAATGCGCGCTGCGATCACCGCTCCGTCGTCATGAAATAGCCGCTTCAAAGCGGTTCGCATCGCGATTCTTGCGCACGCGCGACGGATCCCAGATGCGCCCGTTCATCGCGATGTAGACGCCATCGGGCAAAGTTTGCACCGCGCCGACTGCGCAACCGATGTTGAACACCGCGTCGGAACCCTTGAACAACGCCGGATTGAGCGCGCCGGTCAGCACGATCACCTTGCCGCCGATGCCCGCCAGCGCCTGTGCGGTCTCCACCATCGTGTCGGTGCCGTGCGTGACGAGGACGTGCCGGTGCGGCTCGCCCTCAATCGCTGCACGGATCGACTGGCGATCATGATCATCCATGTGCAGGCTGTCCATGCGCAGCACCGGCACGACATCGAAGGTGAAGGCGACGCCCAGCGCCTGCAGGATGTCGCCAATCTGCGGTTCGCCAATCTGAAAGGTCGACTTGTCGTCGAAATAAATCTTGTCGATGGTGCCGCCGGTGGTGACGATGACGAGATGCTGCATGATGGTTTCCCGCTGCGCGCGGCACGCGGCCGCTCAAGAAGAGCGATTGTCGACGAGTGCCGCCACAGCGTCCATCTCCGGATCGCCGCGCGAGGGGTCACGCCCGCACCGTGCGCATCACCACCAACGCGTAGGATTCGAGATCACCATACGCGCGGCGGTGTCACGAAGGCGCGGAGTGGCGCTCCCGTCACTTTCCGGACAGCACGTGCTCTCTGGAATCGAGCCACTGAACATCGACGTTGGCGATGCGGCCGCTGGTGGCAGCGGTTCCGCGAAAAATCGGCCAGATGAAATAACCGGTTCGCTGTGCGGGAAAGCGGTCGTATGAAAACGGGTTGTTGCAATAGAGTTTCGTCAGATCGAGGCTGCCCGGTGCAGGCCCGATCGGGCACGCGTAGTCATCCGCATAGCTTTTCGAGAATGTGAAGAGTTGTCCGCTTTCGCGGTCCTTGATCGTGTACGACAGTTCGGCGCGATCGGTGACTGTCAGAGCGATGTCGTACCAGCGATCAGGTTGCAGTGGCTGGGCAAGATTCGCGGCGCAATCGACCTTGGCCTTGGCCATTTCCTCGACGAAGATCTGGCCGCCGGTCGTCAAGTCGCTGGCGCAGCGACGGTTGCCCCATTGCGGCAGCGAAAAGAACAGGCCGAGCCCGTCGTACGGAACACCACCCTGGCCATCGGATGCGATCTGGGTGTGGCCATACAGCCAGATTGGAATGTGGTCGAGCGGTGTCGTGGCGGCCACAAACAGATCGCCGGTGTAGAGCGAGAACACGATGCGTTGGCGATCGGCGCCGGCGGGACGCTGGGTCGAGTTCGACGACAATTCCCCGAAAACGCGATGGCGATTGCCGCCGCCGAGCGCCATTTCCGTTTTCGGAGGGATCACGTTGCGCAGTGCAATCCGGGTGGGGGTCGTGCCATCTCCGACGACCCCATTGATCGTGCCGGTGAAGGTTGCGAACGTATCGGCGTTGTCGTAACCGGCAAACACGTAGCCGGCGATGCCTTGCACCTGCCAGCCGGCCGCAGCCAGCGTATCGCGCGTGTCCACGCTGATTGAATAGCGATGTTCGGCAGCGCAGGAAACGGCGTCGTCGGCGCAGCGGCTGATGCGGTATAGCGCGACGGAACCGGCGATCGGTGACTTCCAGACATAGCCTTCGATCCGTTCGAAGACATAACCGCGCCGGCGCCACGCATCGAACTCGGCCACCGAATTGGCATAGACGTGATCGGTCTGCGGCGCATTCTTGTACAGCCGGTACAGCGGCGTGGAATGAGCCGGCGGCGCACACGCGAATGCCATCGGCACCGAATATCCCAGATCATCATGCACGGGCGCGCTGGGTATTTCTCCATGGGGACCGGCAAGCGCGCCTGCCGCGCACGCAATCCACGCGGCAACGCCATGGTCGGCCAGACCGTTCGCCATGCTGGCGTTGCGTTGCGCAAAATCGGTTGTGTAAAACGTGTCGCTGGCCTCGCTCGAGGCGGTTTCCCACAGTGGCACAAGGTCGTGGCTCTGCGGCGCCCGCGTACTGCAACCGGCAACAGCCACCACGCTGCCGAGCGCGCAGGCAAACATGCAATGACTCGCCCTCATTCGCTCAGCGTGCAGCCGCACGTGCGCGCTTGTAGCCGCGCGCATTCCAGCCGAGCGCGCCAATCAAGGTCAGGCACAACACGACTTCCAGCAAGGCCGGCATGCGCGCCGCCGGAATGACCCACGCAGCGACGACGCCGTGGCAAAAATAAAACAAGGCGATGATGCCAACCCACAACAACGCGCGTCGCGAACTTGTGCGCAGGGCGAGCAGGGGCAGCAGCAACGGCGGCAGGGTCAAGGCCAGGGCAATACCGGGCTGCGCATTTGCCGGCGGTGCCAACCACAGATACCACGCAAACTGCAGTAGAACGAGTGCGGCCCAGGCAACGTAGCCGATGCGCAACGCCTTCATGCCTCTGCCTCGAGTCGCCGTGCAATGTCGGCCACGCGCCGCCCCAGCGCACGCGCGAGGATGCGTTCGTCGTCGCTGATCGGGTTGGCGCCGCTGGCACCGCCGACATGGCTGGCGCCGTAGGGCGATCCACCGCCGAGCGTACGAGTGAGTGCCGCCTCCGTGTACGGCAATCCGACCAGCAGCAGACCGTGATGGAACAGAGGCAGCATCATCGACAGCAACGTTGTTTCCTGGCCGCCATGCATCGTGTTGGTCGCGGTGAATACGCCGGCCGGCTTGCCGACCAGTGTGCCTGACGCCCATTCGGCGGCGGTCGCGTCGATGAAATATTTCAGTGGCGCAGCCATGTTGCCAAATCGAGTGGGACTGCCGAGGATCAGGCCGGTGCATTCGCGCAAGTCTGCCCGTGTCACGTACGGCGCGCCTTCGTCGGGTTCGGGTGGCTGGGCGATCTCGGTCACGGCAGCGACGGGCGGCACGCAGCGCAGCCGCGCGCGCATGCCCTCGACTTCCTCGACGCCGCGCGCAACCAGCCGCGCGAGCTGGGCGACCTTGCCGGTACGGCTGTAATACAGAACCAGAATCTCGCTCATGCCTGCCTTGCTCAAGGTCCCTTCACTCACGAGGGTTGGCTGCAGATGGATAGCGCCTGAACCCCTGTTGTTGGGTCAAACCCGCCGCGTACGTTAATCTCACGCCATGTTCCAGCGCATCGCACATTTTGCCAGAATCCTCCGCGACCGCGAGCGCGTCGGTGCGTTCCTCGCTTTCACCTGGCATCGCTTTCTCGAAGACAGTTGCCTGCAGACCGCGGGCGCTCTCGCCTTCACATCATTGTTCGCCATGGTGCCACTGACCGCCGCCGTGCTCGGCATCCTCGCGGCGGTTCCCGGCTTTGCGAGCTGGCGCGGCCAACTCACGCAATGGGTGTTCGACAACTTCGTGCCGACGACCGGCAGTTCGGTGCTCCAGTACATCACGCAATTTGCCGACAACGCGAGCAAGGCAACAGCGGTCGGCGCGCTCGTGCTGCTGTTCAGTGCAACGTCGTTGATGATGAGCATCGAAGACGCGTTCAACCGCATCTGGCGCGTGCAGATCACCCGCGGCGTCGGCGCGCGTTTCGTGATTTACTGGACTGCCTTGACCCTCGGTCCGCTGCTTGTCGTCGCGGCGCTCGCGATCAGTTCGTACGCATTCGCGCTGCCTTTCATCGATGCGGCCGATGCGCAGTTCTCGCTCAAGACGCGGGTGCTGAACGGACTGCCATTCCTGATTGTTCTGGCGACGCTCTTTTCAGCCTATACGGTGATTCCGAACCGTGACGTGCGCCTGCGTCACGCACTGATCGGCGCGTTGCTAGCCTCGATCCTGTTTGAGGCGACCAAGCGGGCGTTCGCTTTTTACGTCGTCCGGTACGCAAGTTATGAACAAGTGTACGGCGCATTGGCTATGGCGCCGATCTTCTTCTTATGGATTTATCTGTCGTGGATGATTGTGCTGTTCGGCGCATCGATCACCGCGTCCCTGAGCGCGTTCGATTACCGTACAGCCGACATGCGCTTGTCGCGCGAGCAGGAATTTTCCGGCCTGCTCGGCGTGCTCGCGCAGTTCGCCGCTGCACAGCGCGCAGGCAAGGGTGTGTGCAGCGAAGCTTTGCTGGAAGCCGAACCGTTGCTCGACGATGATCTGCTGCAGCGCTACCTCGGCGATCTGTACCGTGTCGGCCTGATCCAGCGCGGCGACCAGGATGAATGGCTGGTGGTGCGCGATCTGGCCAGCATCGATCTGCTGGAAATCTACGAGGAGGGCGGCTATCGCCTGCCGGTTGGCGCATCGCTGCCGCTCGACGCACGGGCGCAACCGGCCGCTGTCTTGCTGGATCGATTGGGCATACAAGTTCGCGAGGTTCTTGGTATCGCGTTGGCTGACCTGTTTCCACCCGATGTCCCATCGACGACTGCCGACAAGAGTGGGCCGTCGGCAACGCCCGATTCCACGGAGCCTGCATGAACCCCATCCGATTCCTTGTTGTTGCCGCGATCGCCGGTTTGATGTACTTCGGCACGGCGCTGGCTGCGATGCCCATGCAACCCACCTTGAAAATTACCACGCTCGACGGTGCTGTCTTCGATCTCGCTGCGCAGCGAGGAAAATGGGTGGTGGTGAATTTCTGGGCTACCTGGTGTTCGCCGTGCATCAAGGAAATGCCGGACATTTCCGCGTTTGTGGAGTCGCGCAAGGCGAAAGTCACCGCCATTGGGCTCGCCTTCGAGGACACCGACAAGGCTGAGGTCGAAGCGTTCGCGAAGGCGCACCCGGTCAAGTATCCGCTGGCGTTGCTCGATACGTACAAACCGCCCGCCGATTTTGATCCACCGCGGGCTTTGCCAATTACGTACCTGATTGCACCTGACGGCAGCGTGGCGAAGAAATTTACCGGACCGATCACCGCGAACGATCTGGACAAAGCGATCGCAGCCGGCGCGGTGGCGAAATAGATTTCAACCATGGCAAGCGCAAAATTTCTCGTATCCGGGATCGTGCAAGGTGTGTTTTTTCGTGCATCGACGCAAACACGTGCACGCGAACTCGGCCTGACCGGGTTCGCAAGGAATTGCGCGGATGGCGCTGTCGAAGTGGTCGCCAGCGGCACCCCCGATGCATTGCGAGAACTCCAGGCATGGCTGCACAACGGACCGCCGGCCGCGCGCGTCGATGCGGTTGAGCGTGCGGAGCTGCCGGCGCAGGATCACGCGGCTTTCACCACGCGATGAGTGACGTGTCGGATCGACGATCAGGTGCGAGTAGCGGTTGGCGAAAGGGGCGAAGTCGCGCGCTCGCTCATCTGCACGAAATTCCCTTTTTTGTGGGAGCGGCGGAAGCCGCGATACTCTTGCTTTTCCCTTTATCGCGAGACTCGCGTGGGTCGGCTGACGCCTCCGCTTGAACAGACAAAAGCCCAAGGCGCCGCGAACGAAAATGCCGCGGCAACGACCAACAAAACTCGAATCGACGAAGTCGGCGCGCGTAACGCGTCACGGTCTCGCGCGCGTGATTTCCAAACTTGGGCTTGCTTCGCGAACGCAAGCCGCGCACTGGATCGCGGAAGGGCGCGTCAGCGTGGATGGTCGCATCGCGGATGATCCTGAAATGCCGGTCGATGCCGCACGTGCGCGCATCGTGATCGATGGTGTCGAAGTCGCTGCACGCGAACGCATCTACCTCATCCTCAACAAACCGCGCGGCTATGTCACCACCACCGCTGACGAACGCGGACGCGACACGATCTACACCTTGCTCGCTGACGCCGACCTGCCATGGCTGGCGCCGGTCGGTCGCCTCGACAAAGCCAGTGAAGGTTTGTTGCTGCTGACGAACGACAGCGAATGGGCCGCACGCATCACCGCGCCGGAATCGCATCTGGACAAGACCTATCACGTGCACATCGATCTGTTGCCGGATGCGGCGTTGCTGGCCGCGTTGCGCAACGGCATCGACGATGAGGGCAAGTGGTTGGCCCTGAAAACGGTGCGCGAACTGCGCCGCGGTGACAAACATGCGTGGCTGGAAATCGTGCTTGATGAAGGCCGCAACCGGCAGATTCGCCGCATCCTTGCCGCCTTCGATATCGGTGTGCTGCGGCTGGTGCGCGTGGCGCTGGGTGAATTGACGCTTGGAACTCTGGCGAAGGGCGGGTGGCGGAAACTCAACGACGACGAAGTCGCATTGCTGGTTCGGTGATGGCGCGGCGGGTGGCCTTGCTGAAGGGGCCACTGCCACGATTGTTCAGTGGCCCAAGAATCGGCGGAGACGTCGCCAAGAGCAAAAATCCTGAGTCCGTTTGATTTGTCTTCCAAGACCATGCGTGCACACGGGGCAGCCACTATGCAATTGTGCGCTGGTTCATGGGCACCATTCACACTGCGGTCACTGGTCAGCAAAAGGGAGTCACCGTCATGCGTCTTTGCATCACCCTCGGCATCGCCATTGCGCTCGGTCTGGTCGGCAATGCAGGCAATGCAAATGCCGATCCCAACCACAAAAAATCGGGCCATGAAGGCCATGGCCACAAGCTCGGTCATGAGCACGCAGACCATGGCCATGGGCATGGCCACGCGTACGGACACTACAAACATGGTCGGGACGTGGAACCTGGCCGCGAAGGCGTTGTCCGGCGCGGCTATTCGAGCGCGCATTTCATTGCCCGGACGGGCGACGACTGGATCAACACCCGGATGACTGAAGTCAACGATTACGGCCTTCGCTACCGGGAACCGTTCGTCAACGAAGTGGTCACCTACTACGCAGCGCCGCGTCCGTTGGTGATCGACCTGCTGGGTACACGACGCTGGGCTCCGGCCGACGTTTACTACGCCTGCGCTTTCGCACATTCGATAGGTCGGCCGTGCGCGGAAGTCGCCGACCGTTACCAGCGCAATCGGGCGGACGGATGGATTGCCGTGGAGCAATCCTACGGCATTGAGCCGGCCTCACCCCAGTTTGTGGCCTTCAAGCAAGGCTTCGCCGCGACTTACGGCCGCTGGGGCCACCCAGTCTCCGTCGACCGCAACGAACAGATCAACTGGCAGCATCGGGCTGGCACCACTCCTGCTGCTGGCCGCGTCGCATTTCCGGTCGCCGTGGACGTGCAAAGCCAGCGCGTTGCTGGCGCAAGCGGTGGATATTCCGTACGCACCGGTGACACGTGGGTCGACCATCGCATGGTTGAAGTCAACGATTACGGTGTCCGTTACCAGGAACCCTTCGTCAATGAGATGGTGACCTACTATGGCGCGCCGCGCCCGTTGATGGTGGATCTGCTCGAGACCCGGCGCTGGGCGCCGGGCGATGTGTACTACGCCTGCTCGTTTGCGCATTCGATCGGACGGCCGTGCGGTGAAGTGGTGGATCGCTACGAACGCAATCGAACGGGTGGATGGGGCATGGTCGCGCAGAGCTATGGCATCCGACCGGGTTCGCCTCAATTTCTTTCGTTCAAGCGAGGGTTCGTCGGGACCTATGGTCGATGGGGCCAAACCGTCGCGCTCGACGCCGAAGAACCCGTGCGCTGGGATGATCGGTCGGCCCTGGGCGGTGCTGTTGAAACGAATGGGCACGGGCACGCGTATGGACACTACAAGCGCGACAAAGGTGCTCACGAGAGTGATGGCCGCGAACGAGGGCGTAAACACGAAAAGCATGTCCATGAAGGTCATGGACAGGGCAAAGGCCACGGCGACGACCGCAAAGGAAAACCGGGCAAAGGACACGGTCGCAAATGACCACGCGCAGGCGCTGCCACCCATCGTCACGTAGCGCATAGTCAAGGCGCAAAGTCGATCAGCTATCTTGACACTCAGCCACTCAGCCAATCACGCCCAGCTTCTTGCCAACCTTCACGAATGCCGCGACTGCCTGATCGATCTGGTCGCGCGTATGCGCCGCACTCATCTGCGTGCGGATGCGCGCCTGGCCTTGCGCCACGACGGGGAAGAAAAAGCCGATCACGTAAATGCCTTCGCCGAGCAGATCGCTGGCGAATTGCTGCGCGAGCTTCGCATCGTGCAGCATCACGGGTGCGATCGGATGGGTGCCGGGGCGGATGTCGAAGCCGGCATCGGTCATGCGCTTGCGGAAATACAGCGCGTTGGCGTTGACCTTGTCGCGCAAGGCGGGGCTGGTCGACAGCATCTCGAATACCTTGATCGATGCGGCCACCAGCGGTGGCGGCAAGGTGTTTGAAAACAGGTAAGGGCGTGAGCGCTGGCGCAGCAGATCGATGATCGGCTGGCGCCCGGTGGTGAAGCCGCCGGAGCCGCCGCCAAGCGCCTTGCCGAGCGTGGAAGTGAATACATCCACTTCCTCCATCACCCCATGCAGTTCCGCCGATCCGCGGCCGCTTGGACCGACGAAGCCGGTTGCGTGCGAATCATCGACCATCAGCAAGGCGTTGTACTTCTTCTTCAACACCACGATTTCATCGAGCTTGGCAATATAGCCGTCCATCGAGAACACGCCGTCGGTCGCGATCAGGCGTGTGCGTTTGTCTTGGGTTTCGGCCAGATGCTTTTCCAGTTCGGCCATGTCGCTGTTCGCGTAGCGGCGCCGTTCCGCCTTGCACAGGCGAATGCCGTCGATGATCGAGGCGTGGTTGAGCGCGTCGGAGATGACCACGTCATCCTCGTTGAGGATCGTCTCGAACAGTCCGCCGTTGGCGTCGAAGCAACTGGTGTAGAGAATCGCATCGTCGGTGCCGAAGAATGCGGCGATCGCGCGTTCGAGCTGCTTGTGCAAGTCTTGCGTGCCGCAGATGAAACGCACCGAGGCGAGACCAAAGCCGTGCGTGTCGAGCGCATCCTTGGCCGCCGCAATGATGTCGGGATGATCGGCAAGGCCGAGATAATTGTTGGCGCAGAAGTTCAGCACTTCGCGTCCGTCGCTGGTGCGGATGGTGGCTGCCTGCGGCGTGGTGATCACGCGTTCGGTCTTGTACAGACCCTGTTCGCGGATCGAGGCAAGTTCGGCTTCGAGTCGGTTGCGGGCGCTGTCGTCCATCGGGTGGTTCCAGATCGGGGCGAAGGCGAGCATTGTCCGCGATCGTCGGTGCGCCTGTCAGCCGCCGAGATCCACATCGGCTGGCTCGCCGCCTTTCGCGTATGGCGGTGCACCCGGCCACGGCGCGCGAGTGACAATGGTCCAGCCACGTTCCACCAGACCACGCCGCGCAGTAGGGCTGGCATCACCGCCGATCAGCACGGTCTTGTTGCGAACGCGAAACTCGGGCCGATCGAGAAACTCGCGTGCTTCTCCAGTCCAGCTCAAGCGATCGACCGGCAGCGGCAGCAGCAGCTCGCCGTCAGTCGTCGCATAAGCGAGCCCCGCACCGATTGGCTGCAGACTGCCGCCTGTTGCGCGCGCATGCAGGTGCGCGGCAACGACGCGCAACGCGTTGACGAGGAAGCGCGCCTCAAGTTCGGAGTTTGCGGTCATGCCCAGTTCCAGCAGCGAGTCGCAGCCGGCAGCGGGACGAAGTTCCTCCAGCGCATCGACAAGTGCGGTCTGCAAGGTCGGCGAAAATGCACCACGACGCAGGAACTGACGGATCAACAAATCGTCGCGGCAGAACGTGCGCAGGCGCTCGCCATTGCGTGCGCGCAAGTCTTCTGGCGAAAGCTTCCACACCACATCGTTGATGCGGAGTCCGTTGGAAAGCACAACCGCGCCAACGCCACCGATGGCGCCGAGCGCGCTGCCGACGCTGAAGTTGCCGGCGCTGCCGACCCACGCCAGAGCCGACAATCTTTCCTGCACCGCCGGGTTGCTACTGTACGGATCGATCCCCAGGCGCTGTGCGAGTTCGCGTTTCACCTGGTTGAACTTGAGTTGACGCTTGACCTCTCGTTCGGCTTCGCCGCCGATGCGTGTGTACCAGTGCTTTGGTGGCTTTGCTTCCTTGTCCACATTGCTGGCGCGCGCGTCGGTCATCGGACCCTCGTCGGAGGGATACGGGTTGCCGCGGTTGCCAAGGGTGCGTGCTGTGCGGTCGGACAGCGCCTGCGCCTGAGTGCCGATTTTCTTCAGGCGATTGCCGAAATAGCGGGCGACGCCGGCCGGTATGCCGAGCACGGTATCGACCGGGTGCATGACGACATGGCCGAGCGCCTTGCCGGTATCGACCAGCCGATTGCCCGCCGCATGCAGGAATGCATCGGAGCGGGTGGCCTTGTCGAGCACATCGAGCGCGGGCAACTCCGCTTCGCGCACGGCAAGAATTTCGACGCTGTCTGCGCTTAACGGTCCGACCGTGGTGGTGAGGCTGAAATGCGCCATGTAGCCACGCAGTTCGACATGCGGGTCGACGCTGAATCCGGGACCCGACAGCAGGGCAGGCTGCACCACGGATGCGGCATCGAGCACCGGCTCCGCTTCAGTGGCAAAAATATCGGCGGCGCGCGCCCATGGGCAGGCGCCGAGCACGGCGATCAGCACCACGATTGTCGCTCGGCCGCGACCGTTCGCG
>JBDUED010000045.1:0-14255 GCA_040002595.1 Dokdonella sp.
GCGCACGAATGCGAGCATGAACAACGGCCAGAACCCACTCAACAGACTTTTGGCTAGCAGCGCAAATCCCGCACAGGCACCGGCGACGAACGCTGCCGGACGCGATGGCGAGCGTGCCAGCAAACATAGCGTTGCCAGCAGCAGGAACAGGTGCGGAATTTCCGGCCACAACCAGTGCGCATACGCAGCTGTCGCCGGATTGAGCAGGAACAAGGCCGCCGCTGTGTTGGCCGCCGCGACGCTGCCGCCAATCCGCCGCCACAAATCACGCAACAGCGCGGCGCAGCCTATGAACAGAGCGGTCTGCACCAACTGCGCCGCCAGCACATGCGCGCCTGCGACCGCGTAGATCGCTGCGAGCAGCAGCGGCTGCAGCGGCGGCCAGATCGTGCTCGGCATCCACGCGCCCCCGCCCATGATTGCCAGCGCGGTAGCTTGATAACCCGCCTCGTCGCCAATCAGCAGCTTGCTGCCGCCAGCGTAGTAAGCCACCCACAACAACGTCTGCGAAAGCGCGAACAGCGCGATGAACAGCGCCGCAAAGGCGCGCCGCCGCCGCGCCAACGCGACGACGTTCATCGCGTAGCGTCAGCGCGATCTGCCATCAATTGCTGGCGGGAACGGTTGCCTGCGGTGCCGGAGCAACAGGTGCGACAGGTGCGCTGCCCACCGCACGGCGTTTCGGCGGCGCGCGGAACGTCGGCGTGAACTTCTCGCGTGTGCCGCTGGTGCTGATGCCTTCGACGTAGTACCAGTACTCGTGACACGGATCGATCGTGTCGTCGCGGAATTCGTACTTGTGCGTCTCGTCCGAGGTGCCGGCGCCGAGAATCGGTTCCTTTGTCAATTTCTTGAATTCGCCCTTCTCGGTATCGCCGCGATAGACCTCGAAACCAAAGTTGTTCTGTTCGCTCGCGGTAGTCCAGCGCGCGGTGTTGGCAACGCGTGCGTCCGCCGCAACCTGACTTTGATCGCCGCAGGTGCCTTCGGGAATTTCTTTCACCACCGCAAGGGGCGCCGGTGCTGCTACGGGCGTGGCAGGCGCTGGATGTGATACAGGCGGCGCCGCTGAGGGGGGCGTTTGTGGATTGCAGGCGCACAATGCCGCAACGATCAGGACGCTCAAGACGATAACGCGCATGGTGGACTCCGAGGCGGGAAGGCTGGACAACGGCAGGTTGCGGCAACGATAGTCGCCCGATGCAGTCGCTGGCAACTTGCGCATCGTCGCACGCATTCGTCCGCCGGGTCGCCGCCATCGCGTGCGCACTGGCCGGCGCATGCGCTTGCATGCCTGCCGTCGCGTACGACTGGCAGGTCGAGATCACCCCGGCGGGCGAGCTGTTTCCTGCTTTGCAATTGTCGCAAATAGCGCGCACGGCGGCGTCCGCAGCGGGAGGTGGCGACGGATTGGTCAGCGTGCGTATCCGCGGTGCCGATATTCCCGCTGCGGTGCGACTGCGCATTGATACGCCTGGTCTGCGGGCGACGGCTGTCGTCGATGCGACGAAAACATCAGGCAGCGACCTGCTGGAACTGCATCCGCGCCTCGACTGGGATGTGGAGGCATTGCGCCGTCTCTCGAATCCGCGGCGCCAGATCCTGCACGTGACGCTCGAAAGTACCGGTCGCCCCGACGAGTCGCGCAGCATCGATGTGCGCCTGCATCCGCTGGATGACGCGCTGTATTTCGTGCGCGAAGGTCCCGATCGCGTCGATCTGGGCTGGGCGTTCGCCGGCTACGTCGATCCACACGCTGCCGTTGTCGACGACATTCTCGCTAGCGCGCGCAATCTGGATCCTCAGTTCGACGCCGACGTGCACGACGATGAGGCCGACCTGCGCCGGGTTGGCGCCGTGTGGGCCGCCCTCGAGCAGCGCGGCCTGCGTTACGCCGACGGCAGTCCGGCGCTCGCCCAGGGCCCAGCAATCTGGAGCCAGCGGGTGCGCCTGCTCGACGATGTATGGCGCGACCGACGTGCCAACTGCCTCGATTCGAGCGTGCTGATTGCCGCCGTGCTCGAACGGCTGGGCTTGCATGCGTTCATTGTGCTGATCCCGACGCATGCATTCGTCGGCTATTTTCGCGGCGGCGACCGGCGCGATCCGGTGACGCTTGAAACGACCCTGCTGGGCCTCGCGCCAACCGGCGCGGGGGCCAACTTTGCGCGCGCGCGCGCCGCCGGTAGCGTGCGCTGGCGCAAGGTCGCGGCGCGACTCGATGGCCGCCACGGCCCGGACTACGCGTTGATCGATATCGTGACTGCGCGTGCGTATGGCATTATTCCGCTCGTCGTGGGGGACGATGCGCCCATGCAGGCGAGCGGCCATGCCCGGCCCCGCGGCAAGGCCGTTCGCTGAGATCTGCGCGTTCGCACGGAGTGAGGTTTTGGGCTTCCTGCCGGCGACCCTCGGGCCGGCGTCACGCGCAGATCGGCGCAAGCTCCAGGTTGCATCGTTTACACATGGGATAGCCGTGAGTTCAAGCAGCGACGACGATTACCTCGACCAGGTCAAGGCGGAAATCCGCGCCGAAGCGGACGCCGCGCGCGGAAGCTCGCCAAGCACGCCGCGACTTGCCACGACTGCGGCTGATCCGGTCGCCGCGCAGGACGATATTGAACCCAAACGGCGCGATTTCGCGATTGGCGAGTTGACCGGTGCCCACTACAGCGCATTTGTCGAACAGGCATTCCGTGCTGTGCTCCAGCGCGAGCCGGACGAAGCCGGCTGGGCTAGGCAGGTGCACTTGCTCGCCGCCGGCGCGAGCAAGGCCGAGGTGCTCGGAAACTTGCGTTGGTCGCCCGAAGGCCGCCGTCTGCGCGTGCGCGTGCGTGGCCTGTTGCCGCGCTATCTGCTGGCCAAACTCGCCCACGTGCCTCTTCTTGGTTATGTGATCGAGTGGGCCATGGCCTTCGCCGCGCTGCCTTTGTTGCTGCGTCACCAGCGTGCAGCCGATACGCAAGTCGCGGCGCGCTTCGATGCCGCCGCCGGCGCACAGCGCGATCAAGGCCAGCGTCTGGACAGTCTCGACAGCGGTCTGATGGAACTCGGTGCCGAGCGCGATCGTCGCAACGCCGACGCCGCGGCGCAACGCGAACATGGACGGCGGCTGGATGAACTGACGGCACGCGTCGGCGAGTTCGGCGCCGATCACGATCGACGCAGCCGGGTCTTGCAGGAAGCGATTCGACGGATGCTGCTGCGGCTGGATGATTTGCAACACCGCGCAGAGACCTTGCACAACCGTGCAGATGCGGCACAAAGTCACATCGACATGCTGCGCGAGCGCAGCGACGCGCTTGAAGGCCGAGCGGCCGCGCTCGAAGGTCGCGCGGCGCCGCTGGAAATGCGCACGGCCGCCGTGGAAGCGCGCGCATCGACCGTCGAGTCGAGCGCCACCGAGCTACAACGCCGCGCTGCAGATCTGGAAGGCCGTTCCACAGATCTGGAGAGTCGTTCGACGGCTCTGGAAGGATTTCATTCGACCCTGGCTGATCGCACCTCTGTTACAGAAGCACGCACGAACGACATGATCGAACTGCGCCATTACGTGCATGCCGTCAATCACTGGATTGCATCCATGCAATCGAGTCTCGCCAACCTCGATGAAACCGCTGCCGCAGAACGCAAACAAGTCGACGCGCTGGCGGCGGCCGTCGGCCTCGGCGCCGAAGAAACAGCCGAACAAGTGATGCGCCACACGCAATGGGCGACCCGTCTGGGCGCGGAACTTCCATCCGACGCCCGCGTACTCGACATCGGCAGCGGCGATGGTGCGTGGCTGGAGATGCTCGCCGCGCACACTGCGACAGCAAGCGGCGTCGAGGCCAATCACGCACTGGTCGCGCGTGCGCAAGCGCGCGGTATCACCGTCGCGCTCGGGGACGCCCAAGCAACTCTAGGTCGCTGCGCGGATGCAAGTCTGGATGCCGTAACGCTGAGTGCCGCAGTTCTTGCGGGCGACGATGTGCCGGTTGCGCGTGTGCTTGCGCACATCATGCGTGCGCTGTCGCCTGGCGGCCGGGTATTGCTGCGCGTGGAGGACGAACCTTATCGCCTCGATTTGACAACCGGCGCACCGACGATGCACATCGATCCGGCGCGCTGGGCGGCCGTTCTCACCGCAGCAGGCTTCAGCGATTCCCAACTCTTGCCTGCACCGGGTGCCACTGCTGTCCTCGCGCAGAGTCCTGCGCTGTGAGGCTGTTGCTCAAGCGCACGAAGGGCGTGGGCAGCACATGTCTCGGCGCACAGCTTCGCAGCGTCGACGAAAGTGTGGACTTGCGCATTCGTTGGTATTTGACCATGCGACGTTCATGAAAGCCGCTATTCTCGTTCCGGTTCTGGTCGGTGCGGATGCGGTCGGCAACGATGCGCTGGCCATGGCGCGACTATTGCGCGAACGCGGCATCGAGACGCGGATTTTCTGCAATATCGCGGTCGGCGTCGACGAGAAGACCTATCTGCCGACGTTGCTGCTTGATTTTGCAGGGGGGCCGAAAGACCTTTTGATCTACCACTTTTCTGTCGGCTGGCCGGCCGCGCTCCACATCCTCGAGCGCGCGCGCGGGTTTCGCGTGGTGCGCTACCACAACATCACACCGCCGGAATTTTTCGCCGGCTATTCTGCTGAATATGAACATGCGTGTGCCAGCGGTCGCGCCGAGATTCCCGTGATTGTCGCGCTCGGTTGCGAACTCTACCTGGGCGACTCCGCTTACAACGTCCAGGATTTGTCCAGCGCGCACGTGCCAATTGAACGCACGGCCGTTCTCGCACCACTGCACCGCGTCGAACATCTGCTGGAAGCCGAGGCGGATTTGGCTTTGCTCGATGAGCTGGACGATGGCGCATTCAACGTGCTGATGGTTGGCCGTGTCGCACCGAACAAGGGCCACGTCGAGCTTGTCGATGCATTTGCAGCGTTCGTCGAACGAACCGCCGAGCCAGCGCGATTGATCATCATCGGCAAGTGCGACCCCCGCTTGAAGGCGTATTCGCAGCAGGTGCGCGAAAGGATCGACGCATATGGCTTGGGCCAACGGGTACTCTGGCTCGATTCGGTCAACGAAGCGCAGCTCAAAGCCTCCTATCTGGCCAGTCACGCTTTCATGACATTGAGCTGGCATGAGGGCTTCTGCGTTCCGCTTATTGAAGCGATGGCGCTCGGCGTGCCCGTCGTTGCCCACGGTTCCAGCGCAATACCCGAAACGGCCGGGTGCGGCGGATTGGTTTGGGAAGCTACCGACCCCTGGTTGTACGCGGCGAGCCTCGCCCGGATTGCCGCAGACGCGGACTTTCGGAACGCGTTGCGCGACGCGGCACGGCGGCGCTACGAGTGCGAGTTTTCCCCCGCCGTGTTGCGCGAGCGATTCCTCGGGATTCTGGAGCCCGCACTGTGAAACGCGTGGCGATCGTCGTGCAGCGTTGCCATGAAACGCTGGTAGGTGGTTCCGAGGCACTGGCCTGGCAATACGCGACCCTGCTCGCGGCGGAATACGCCGTCGACCTCTTGACCACGACAGCAAGCGACTACGTCAAATGGACAAACGATTTGCCCGAAGGCATCGAACGCCGCGACAACATCGTCATCCGGCGGTTTCGCGTGGTTCGCGAGCGCGGACGCTACTTCCATGCGCTGCATCGACGCCTGCTCGATCAGTTCAGCGCCAACCAGAAGGCGGGCACGCCATGTTTACGCTGGCCTGAGGCCCTGCAGGAAGAATTCATCCACGCGCAGGGGCCGGTCAGCCCAGGCTTGGTGGAACATCTCGCAAAATGCGGAAATGACTACGCTGCGGTTATTTTCGTTACCTATCTCTATCCGCCGACGTACGACGGCACTCGCGCTATGCCACATCGTCGGTGGGCATTGGTGCCCACCCTTCACGATGAGCCTCCCGCCTATTTGAATGCGTTCGCGCACATGGCCCGGCGCGCGCCGCGCCTGTTGTGGAATACGCCAGCGGAGCAACGCATCGGCAAGCAGCTCTGGAACGTCGATGGCGGCAGCATTGTGTCGATGGCGGTCGCGACCGCGCGCGTTATGGCGGCGCGCGAAGCCGATCCTTACCTGCTCTTCAGCGGCCGAATCGATTCGAGTAAGGGTTGCGCCATGCTGATTGACGCATTCGAAGCATATAAGCGCGCGCATCCCTCCGATCTGCGTCTGCTGCTGACCGGCTCTGACAATCTGGGCGTGCGTAAATCGCGCAATGTGCGCTATCTCGGATTTGTCGACGAAGAGCGCAAGCTGGCCCTGATGGCGGGCGCACTCGCATTTGTGCATCCGTCTCCCTACGAAAGTCTCAGCATCGTGGCACTTGAAGCGATGGCGCAAGGCACGCCGTTGATCGTCAACGGCGACTGTGAGGTCCTTGCCGATCATGTCGCGGCGAGCGGCAGCGGCTATGTGTTCCGTGGTGAGCCGCAACTGCATGCGGCGATCGAGGCAGCACGTGGGCTCACGCCGGAAGAACGCGAACGCAAGGGCGCCTGCGCGCGAGCCTATGTTGTGGCGAATTACTCGCATGCACAGATCCGCGCGCGACTCGTGGCCGAGGTCGAGGCACTTATAAACTCGACTGCGTGATCTTTTACGCGCGCCAAGATGCGCGCATTGCGTCCATCGATATTCGGATCAGCGCGCGCCCAGACGCATCGCGAACCGCGTGCCGCCGAGCGTCGGCGAACGGCTGACGTGGAGCTCGCCTCGATAGGCCTTGAGAATGTCCTGCACGATGGCCAAGCCAATGCCATGACCCTGCACGCGTTCGTCGCCGCGCACGCCACGTTGCAGAAGGTGCTCGACGCTGTTCTCTTCAATGCCGGGACCATCGTCCTCGACGCACAGCTCAAGTCCGGCGCGCTTGGCACCGGGCAGCGGGCGTGCGCTCAGCACAACGCGGTGATCGGCCCATTTAAAGGCGTTCTCGAGCAGATTGCCGAGCAGTTCCATCAAATCGCCTTGGTCGCCATGGAAACGTGCGGCGCGATCGATGTCGAATTCGCACAGGACGCCCTTGGTCGCATAGACTTTTTCAAGACTGCGCACGATCTCTTCGGCGTACGGCTCCAGCGGCAGTGGCAGGGCAAACGTCTGATGGCCCGAGGTTGCGGCGCGCGAGAGTTGATAGGCGACAATTTCCTCCATGCGCCCGACCTGTTCCAGCACGGTAGGGCGCCAGGTTTCGCGTTCGCTGTTCATTTCGAGCTGGCCGCGCATGACTGCAAGCGGTGTCTTCAAGCTGTGCGCCAGATCCGACAACGTGTTGCGGTAACGCTTGACGCGGTCGCGCTCGGCATCGATGAAATTATTGAGACTGGTGGTCAAACCGGACAGCTCCAGCGGATAGACGCGGCCGAGACGCTCGGCGTGGCCGTGTTCAACGCGCGCGAGGTCAGCGGCGACCCGACGAAGTGGCGCCAGACTCCAGCGCAGCACCGTGAACAGCAGCAGTAACAAGGCGATGCCCAGGCCGCCGAGCCACGTCAGCAGTGTGTTTCGGTAGACGTCGACCTGCTCGCGCAATGCATGACTGTCCTCGGCGACGTAAAATGTCAAATGCGATGGGTTGGCGGCATCTTTGGCATCGCTGTTCCAGTCGATACCTTGCGCGAGCACGAACAAGGTGCCAAGCGGCGTCGCAATCGGCCCCTGGAACTGCGGTGGCCCGTGGACCAGTTCCCGCCCAAACGGCAGATCGCGCCCAACGGCGGACGGCGAGCGCCAGCTATGCTCTTTCGCACCGATGATGCGGGTGCCGACGATGCCGGCGTACAAGCCACTGGATGTGGGCTGGTCAAAGCGCGGATCGGGGCTGACTTCCGGCGGAATCAGCATGCCTGTGCGGGTGGTGTCGGACCCGGCCAGGTAAGCGTACATGTAGCCTTGCAAGCGCGCGCGCAAGCCACTTTCCGCTGCATCGTAAAACGCGCGGTCGAGGGCAAAGAAGGTCAGCCCGAGAAACCCGGCCAGCACCAAGATCGCTGCAGCCAGCGAGCGTGCCTGCAGCGAAAGCGGACTCGCCACGCGCGTCTCAGGCGCGGTCGGCCTGCATCTTGTCCGCCTGCTCCTCGTCCGCCGGCACCTCGGTGCGATCGAGCGCAAAACGGTAACCGCGCCCACGCACGGTTTCGATCGGCTTGATGGTGTTCTCGGGATCGAGCTTGCGGCGCAGGCGACCGATGAAGACTTCGAGTACATTGGAATCGCGATCGAAATCCTGCTGGTAGATATGCTCGGTAAGATCGGCCTTGGACACCAGCTCGCCTGCATGCAGCATCAGGTATTCCAGCACCTTGTATTCGTAGCTGGTTAGATCGACGGTGCTGCCATTGACGCTCACCGTTTGCGCTGTGGTGTCGAGCACCACCGGTCCGCATTCGAGAGTGGGCCGCGACCAGCCGCTCGCGCGGCGTACCAGCGCATTCAGTCGCGCGAGCAGTTCTTCGACGTGAAACGGCTTGACCAGGTAGTCGTCGGCGCCGTTTTTGAGTCCCTGCACCTTGTCCTGCCAACTCGAGCGCGCAGTGAGGATCAATATCGGATAGCGCTGGCCGCCCTCTCGCAATTGTTTGACCAATTCCATGCCGGACATCTTGGGCAAGCCCAAGTCAATGATCGCCACATCGAATGGGACTTCCCGGCCCAGGTACAGTCCTTCTTCACCATCGCCGGCAGCATCCACCGCAAAGCCATCGCGTTTCAGGCGCGCCGCGAGGGTTTCCCGGAGTGGGGCTTCGTCTTCCACGAGCAATACGCGCATCGATCTTCTCCTGGGAATAGTCCAGCCCTAAGCCGGATTCCGTTTGCGTCAAGTCTTGCTCAGACCGGACTGTTCGGCTGCCACTTGCACGATGCGCACCTGGCCATCGCGAGTAAGCAACTTGATCCGGTACACCTTGTGTTTACCCACATTCAATGTCTGCACCGACAGTACCTTGCCTGGCACGTCACGCTGCGATTGCGCGACCGCCTCCTGCACGGTGATCTCGCGCGCAGGCAGCGCAAAGGCTGCGAGCCCGAAACACACCGCGATCGCGATCGGCCACCCGCTCAAAGCCCGCACACGCTTCTCTCCCAATCCTGACGCCACATTACGGCACGCAAATGCGACCGATCAATGTCCGCAGTCTCGACAGCTGGCATTGAATTGGCGCTGAACTTGGGTTTTCGGCAAAGCGCCGGACGCCGCGGGTTTCAGAATATCTCCGCCACGCAGCAGCGCAGGCTGCCGCCGGCTTTTTCGATTTCGTCGAGCGGGACATCCCCCAGCGCAAAGCCGGCGCGTTCAAGCAGACGGATTTGCGCAGGCTCGAGTGCGCCGGCACCGGCCGCGCTCATCCATGCCCGATGTGGCGCAAGCGCGATCGCATTACCGGCGAATGCCTGTTTCTGCGCGCCATCAAGCGCAATGGCGCAATCGGCATATGCGCGGACGATCGCGGCCGGCGTCGCCGGCTCAGCAAAACCGTCGGGCGCCAGAATTGCCGCCCGCCCGGCCAACAACGCAAGCACGACATTGGTATGGTACTCGCCCGGCGCCAAGGGAAAGGCGAACGTCAGGCGCAGGCCGAAGGCATCGTGCATCGCGCGTGCGCCAGCCAGGTCGCAACGGTCTGACAAGCCGCAGTAACCGATAGCGCGCGCCCGATCAATGACCAGCGCGCCAGTGAGTTCGGCGACAAAATCGCCCTCCGACAGATCGGTCATGCCATAGCCAAGCACCTCATTGAAAAACCCCCGGATGTCGGCTCGTTTCGCTTCGCGCTGGCGCACCGGATGGCGCATGCGTCCGACAATCAATTGACCCCGTGTGGTGGCGAACACGTTGTTTGGAAACATCCCGTCCGGGCTTTGCGGATCGCCCGGAAACGTGATCAGTGGCACGTCGGAGCCGAGGCGGCGCGCAAGCTCGGCATGTTGACGCAACGCACGCACCGGATCGAACGCCCTGGCCAGATCCATGTACCGGTTGTCCTGCGCTGATTCGGCAGCGAGGCACTCGCTGGCGGGACTGACCAGGAATGCGGCACGCGCCGTCGCGGGGCCGCACACTGGATAGCGTTCATGCGAGAACTCAGCCGCAAAAGCGGCCGCATCGGTGACGATCATGGGTGGTCCTGCGCAAGGATTGGGTGGCGAAAACAATCGAGGACGTGATCGTTGACCATCCCGGTCGCCTGCATCAGGGCGTAACAAATGGTCGAGCCGACAAAGCGGAAGCCATGCTGCCGCAGCACCTTGCTCATGCGGTCGGAGACCGCATTGGTCGCTGGCACCTCAGCGCGTTCGCGCCAGCGGTTCTGGATCGGACGACCGTCAACGAACGACCACAGCAGTGCGTCGAGACTGCCGCTGTCCTTGATCGCGAGGAGCGCCGCACGCGCGTTGCCGCGCACCGAAGTGATCTTGAGGCGGTTGCGGATCAGGCCCGCATCGGTCAGCAATTTGCCGATGCGCGCGTCGCTGAGTCTGGCGCAGGTAGCAATATCGAAATCAGCAAACGCTTGCCGATACGCTTCCCGTTTTGCCAGTACCGTACGCCAGCTCAGGCCCGCCTGTGCGCCTTCCAGGCAGATGAATTCGAACAATGTGCGGTCGTCATGCTGCGGCACGCCCCATTCGCCGTCGTGGTAATTGCGCATCGCGTCGCTGGCGCTGGCCCACTCGCAACGCGTTCGATTATCGTCCAACATGGGCTGGTTCCAGATCGGGTGCGTATCATACGCAGCCCGCCGTCACTGTTGTGCCGCTACCGTGACGTCAAGTCGCCCCACCGACCGCCGTGCGCTGATCGCCCTCAGCCTGCTTACCTTGATCTGGAGCTACAACTGGATCGTGATGAAGCAGGCCCTGCGCTATGCCGGACCATTCGAGTTTTCTGCACTACGCACCGTGCTCGGCAGCTGCGTGCTGTTCGCCGTGCTGCTGGCGCGCCGCGAATCGCTGCGCCCACCTCCTCTGCTGCCGACTGCCGTGATCGGCTTGGCACAGACCATGGGTTTCCAGCTTCTGGTGCAGTCGGCGCTGGTTGCCGGCAATGCCGGCAAGACCGCGCTGCTCGCATACACGATGCCGTTCTGGGTGGTCCTGCTCGCCTGGCTGCTGCTTGGCGAACGACCCGCCAAGCGGCTCTGGTTCGGCCTTGGCGTTGCAGCGATCGGCCTGGTCCTGGTACTCGAACCGTGGCTGGGGATGGGCAGCGCGCCAAGTTCGGCGCTCGCGATTGGCGGCGGCGCATGCTGGGCGCTGGGAGTTGTGCTGTCCAAACGCCTGTTCCAGCGCGGCGACATCAGTGCTTTGTCACTGACCACGTGGCAAATGTTGATCGGCACGTTCGGTGTGGTCGCCATCGCACTCGTCGTGCCCGAACGGCCGATCGAATGGTCGAGTTATTTCATTGCCGCGCTGGTCTACAACGCGGTGCTCGCCTCCGGCGTGGCGTGGTTGATGTGGTCGTACGTGGTGGCGCGACTGCCCGCCAATATCGCGGGACTTTCCAGCTTGGTCATCCCGATTGCGGGCGTAGCTTTTGCGTGGGCTCTGCTGGGCGAGCGGCCATCAGCGGCGGAGACCGTGGGCATCGTGTTGATCGGCGCCGCGTTGACGGTCGTCAACCTGCGCCGAGCGTCGCGCACCTGACTCGTTTACTGGATGCAGCGCCTTGATGCCGCGTTTGCGGACGCGAACCTGCGTCCGCGTCCGCAAACGTTCATTGCCAATCAATCAAAACCGTTGGCGAAGATGCCCACGGTGTCGGTGTCCGTCGAGGTGTTGTTGAGCATGTCCGTATCGAGCACGCCGCTGGCTGGCGCGATAGAGACGGTCACCGTGGCCGGCGCTTCGGGCAGTTTGACCACGGTTGCGTGCAGCGTATAGGTGAGCTGTCCGCCGATCGGGATGTTGACGGTATCGACCAGGCTGCCCGATCCGCTCGCAGTGCAACTCGCGCCTGCGCTGGCGACGCAGGTCCAGCTGATCGCCCCGAGGTTGCTGGAGAACGTGCTGGTCAGATGCGCCGCCAGTGCGGCCTCGGTGCCGAGATTCTGCACCAGGACCGTGTACGTCAACGCGCTGCCGCCGGCGACAAAGCTGCGACCATCGCCGATGGCAACGGCAAGATCGACACCGGGTAGCGTGGGGACCACCGCTATGCCGAACGGTTCGTGCAGCAAGCCGCCGCTCGACAGAACGCTCTGAGATCCATCGGCCGTGCTGACTCCGACAATCGATGCATTCCCATTGCTGGCGACGTACAGCAGCGCCGACGACGCGGCTGCGACACCCGTTGCACCGAGCAAATTACCATCGCTCGTCAACAGACTGGCTACACCGGCACTGGTTACGTGCACGATGTTGTTCGGTGCGCCCGAGACGTGGGTCAACGGGCCGGCAGTGGAAATCCACGCGCCGTCGTCGCTGGCCAGCGCGAGGCCGACGGGCGCATTCAGATCGCCGCCTTGGCTGATAATCGCCGGCGTGGTTCCATTTGCCGCCACGCTCCAGTACTTGTTGTCGGGCGACGCGCCGAACACGGCGGCGACATCGGTTGCGCGCAGGCTGCCGTCGCTGGCGACCGCAATGCCGGCCGGCGCAGTTTGCGCGCCGAGGACGATCGACGGGCCGATTTGCGCGCCAGTGACCTGGTCGATCCGAACGATCGCTCCCTGCGCGGGATCCGCGACAAGGATGTTGCCATTGGCCTCGACCGTCACGCCAACCGGATTGACGAATGCACTCGACAGCACACTAGCGGCGCCGGTTGCGGGATCGATCCGCAGCACGCCGGGGATGCCTGCATCGGCAACGAGCACATGACCATCGGCCTCGACTGCGATACCAAACAGGTTGGTCAGTAGCGGATCGCGACTCAGTGCCGCGGTCTGGCCGTTGACCGGATTGAACACAATCACCGCTCCCGTGTTGCTGCTCGGGTCGTTGTCGGTCAGCACTACTTCTCCGGCGTGCAGAACCGGCTGGATATGCACACTGACCGTAGCGGGTGCCGAGGTCAGGCTGCCATCCGACGCCGTGAAGGTGAATGTGTCATCGCCAATCGCGCCGGACGAGGCCGTATACGTATAGGCCCCGGTCGCAGCGGTGAGAGTGACGGTTCCCTTCAGCGGCAGCGTCGCCAACGCGAAGGTCAGCGTCTGCGGCGGCTGATCCGGATCGGTCGCCAACAGCGTGCCGTTTGCGGCACTGCCTTCGAACAAGGTCAAGGTTGCCGGTTGCGCAACAGGCGGCTGGTTCTGGATGGTCAGCGAGATCGTCGCCGGCGCGGACACCTGCGTGCCGTAGGTGGTCGCGGTAAACGTGAAGGAATCGGCGCCGGTATAGCCCGCGTTCGCCGTATAGGTGAAAGCGCCACTGGCGGCGTTGAAGCCTGAGATTGCTCCGTGTAGCGGTAACGCGCCCAGAGCGAACGTGATCGCGGGCGGTCCGCAGTCGGTGCTGCTCGCGGTCAAGGTCGAACTGACGCTGGCGCCGAGGCCGACACCAAGCGACGCGCTGATTGCGGTCGGCGCGGTTTGTGCGTTGGCGATACTGATGCCAAAACTGTAATTCGTCGGCCCGGGGCCGACAAACGGATCATTCGCAAACCCGCCGTCGACATCTTCCACTTCGAACTGGAAGTCGTCATTCGTCGCGCAGGCATCGGACTTGTACGTCACCCGTCCGTTCGCAATCGCGTCCTGATCAAACGTGGCGGGACTGGCGATGCCATCGAGGTACAAGGTACCGTTGTGAGGCTGACCGCCAATCACGAAGGTCACCGGCGTGGCCGAATCCGGATCGCTGCCGCTGAGCTGCGTCGGCGTCAGCGTCGCTGTCACGTGTTGGGTCGCACTCAGCGTAGTGTTGGCGGTCAGTAGCGGCGGCGCGTTGACGCGTACCGCGAACGATGTCGATGTGCTTGCCTGACCATCGGAAACGCTCAACTGAATATGTGCGGTACCGGGCGTCGCTGTCGCGGTGACGGTGACGCTGCGGTTCGCGCCGCTGCCGCCGAGCACGATGTTCGCATCCGGCACGGAAGTCTGGTTGTCGCTGCTCGCGGTAACCACGAGACTGGCCGGCGGCGTCTCGGCATCGCCGACCGTGAACGCCAGCGCGGCTGTCGCAGCGCTTGGCTGGATCACTTGCGCCGGCACCGCGGTGATCGTCGGCGGGTTGTTGTTGTAGTAAAAGCCGCTATCGAAGGAACTGAGCGCCGAACCCGGCGGTTTGTTCGGTTGATTGTCGT
>JBDUED010000046.1:0-14251 GCA_040002595.1 Dokdonella sp.
GCGCGTTCGGCGCCGGAAAAATCGCCGAGTGAGCAGGCACGCAGGAAAACTGCGCGGTGTGCGGACGAATCGAGCACGCGCGGCGCGGCAGCATGGTCTGCTCGCACGCCGCGGCGCGAGCGCCATCGCCATGCACCCAGCGTGGCAATCCACAGCACAAAGCCGATAATGGCCAACGCGCGCCAAAGTCGCAGATGGCGGACATCGACTGTCGAAAACGCAACCGGTAGGAGCACGCTCGCATTCGGTGCAGACGATCCGCTCGTCCGCTGCGCTGTCTCCCCCATTGCCGGCGCGGATGCAGCCGGAGCCGTTGCCGCTGCGCCCATTGCCGGCAGCACGTGGATTGTCTGCGACGGCAATTGCGCGATTTCGGCGTGGTCATGCACGCTGTCCCACCACGCCACCTGCACGCCCGGGATGGTGAGTGTTCCCGTGCGATCGGGCACGAAGGCGAACTTGCGCACGCGTTCACCCCACAGCCACTCACCATCGTCACGGGTGCGCGTGTCGCTCTTGTCCGGATACATCTGCGCGCCCGGCGGCGCTGCGAGTACCAACTCCGGCAATTGCTCGAAACTCAGGCCCTGCGCCTGCATGCGGATCGTGCGCGTGACCGGATCGCCAACATGCACTTCATCGGGCAGCGCGGTTTCGTCCTTTAGCGTCAGCGAAGCAGCCGGCAGCCACGCGCCGCCGGACCATTGCGCGGGCTTGGGCTTGACCTCCAACTGGATCGCGTTGGAACGCGCGGCAATGGTGCGGCCGCGACTGAAAAAGCCGCTCGGATCGGACCCGTCGAGCGCCGTCCCGCGAAAAGCGATCGCCCCGAGATCGATGTTGCCGCTGCGTTCTGGCGTCAATGCGTAATGACGTTCGATGACGTGATATTGGCGCCCGCCCAAGGTTGCCAGATAAGGCTGATCCTGTGCGGTTTGGCCCAGCCGGCGCACGCCAACCCCATCGGCATGGGGTTCGCCCAGGCTGCCACTGGTGATATCGAGCGCCGAGTAAAGCTTGAGCGTGTAGCGCACTTGTTGTTGCACGTAAGGCGTGCGGGGATCAGCGCTGACCTCGATGAAGACATCGTCGCCAGGCTTGGTGGATGCCTGTGCCGAAGCCGCCAGCACGTCCAGTGAAATGGCTGCGGTGCGCGCACCGCCGACACTGATCGGCGCAATCGTGATGTGTCCGGCGTGTTTGGGTTCGAGGCCGATCGCCCACAGCATTGTTGCCGAGCGCGCGCCATTGACGATACTGACCTGCTGGCTCGATTGCGTGTTGAGCAGGTTGAAATCCTGTGCCAGCGCGGCAAAATCAGGCTGCGCGCTGCCAACTTCGCTGGTCTGCACATTGAGCGTCACCGTTTCGCCCATCTGCATGGTGGTCCGGTCCAGCCATGCGCGCGCATCCGGCGTGGCCGCGTGCGCAAAAAGTGTCGCGCCTGCAAGCGCAACCCACGCGCACGCGACGCTCAGACGAATTGCGATCGGGGTCATTCGCTGGTACCTCCATTCTGCCGACGCTGGTATTCGAGCTGGAACTTGCGCCGCAGAAGGCCGCCCGGATCATCCGGCACGCGCTGCAGCAGATGTTCGAGCGCCTGCTTCTTTTCGCTGGTCGCCGCATCTTCCCGTGGCGCGACGGCTTGCGGCTTGCCACCCTTTGCGTCGGGTGGCGGCTGACCCGCGAGCGCTTGGTCGATCTCGCTTGAGAGCGCTTGTTGCTGCTGCGCATCGGGCTTGGAGGCGTTGTCCTGTTGTGGTTTGTCCGCCGACTCGGCGCCCGCTGCTGCCTTGCGCTGATCCTCCATCGCCTGCGCCTGTTGCTGATTTTTTTGTGCGTCGTTGTTGGCTTGATCGCCCGCACTTTTCTGCTCGGCTGGCGACGACGAGGAATCGGGCTTCCCTTGTTGATTCTTCGAATCGTCTTGTTGGCCTTGCTGCGGGCTCTTGTCGTTCGACTCGGAGGGATTCTGCGACTGATCAGATTTTTGCTGAGAGTCCTTTTGACCTTTTTGCGACGAATCCTTGGAATTGTCCTGCTTCTTCTGCTGCGAGTCAGAGTCCTTTTTTGATTTTGATTGCTTGAGGAAGTTTTCGACTGCGTCGCGATTCGCCTTTGCATCGGCCATGTCCGGCGCGAGCTTGAGCGCCCGGTCGTATGCTGCAAGCGCGTCTTCGTAACGGCCGAGTTTGGCCAAGGTATTGCCTTTGTTGTAGGCACCATCGGCACCCGATGTTTTTTCGTAGTCGCCGAGTGCGCTCTTGTAATCGCCCGCGCGATAGGCGGCGCTGGCCCGCCATGCGGGCGAACGGGCGACTTGCGCGGCACGTTTTGCGTTTCCGTGCGCGAGCGCGATGGCAGCTTGCTGATCCGGCCGCTGCCACAAATCCTTGAACGAGGCAGCTTGCGCTTTCGGCATCGGCGCAAGCAGCACCAGCGCCAGCAGCATGAGCCAGCCGCGGCGAAATCCAGCCAGAGCGAGCGGTACCAGCGCCAGCAGCAGCCACGGTCCACGATCGCGCCAGCGCGCGCTCTGCGCGATCTCGTTTTGGGTCGATGAGTGCACTTCTTCGGCGCCGTCGCCGGAGCGGGTCGCAAGCAAGGTGTCAAGATCGCTCGCGTCGGCGCTCAACGCGGCGTAGCGGCCGCCGCCCGCACTGGCGACAGCGCGCAAACCCGCGGCGTCGAGTTTCGCCACGATCACATTGTCATTGGCATCCTTGAGGAAATCGCCTTGCGCGAGCGCTACCGGGGCACCCGCTGGGGTGCCGATGCCAAGCACCGACACCACAAACCCGCGCGCATGCGCCTTGCGCGCGGCGGCCGCGGCATCCGCATCCACGCTGTCGGCGAACACGATGATTTCGCCCCGATGAAGCCCGGCCTGTTCGATCAGATCCGCAGCGGCACCAATCGCGCGCGCGGTCGCGTTGCCGGCCACTGGCATGGTGGATGGATCGAGCGCTTCAACCAGGTTGCCCACGGTGCCGACGTCGTCGGTCAATGGGGCGGCCACAAATGCATCGGCACCATAGCCGATCAGCGCCGTTTGATAATCGCGACTGCGGCCGAGTATGTCGTTGAGCTTGAAGCGCGCACGCGCGAGCCGGCTGGGTTTTTCGTCTTGCGCCAGCATCGTCGGACTCAATTCCAGCGCCAGCACACGTGCCGGCTGGTTGCGGTACAACGGCATTGGCTCGCGTTCCCACGCCGGGCCGGCCAGCGCGATGCACGCGAGCGTCCACACCGCCGTCGCGAGGACTATGCCGGCACGCCCCGGACCGCCGTCGATGCGTTCGATCAAGTGCACAAGAAGATGAGCATCGACCGCCGCGCGCCATGCACCAGCGTCGCTGCGACCGTGTCGCCACGCCAGCCACATCAGTGGCAAAGCAAGCAACAACAGCAACCCTAGCGGTCGCAGGAAATGAAAGTTGGCCAGCGCTGCTGCGAAACTCCCGCTCACGTCGGGATCCTCACGCGCTGCGCTCGCGTGCGCCATGTCGGGACAAGGAACGCAAACGCACCCATGGCAAGGGCTGCCGCAAGTGGCAGCCAATACAACTCATCGATCGGGCGCAGACTTTGTTGCGTGTCCGCTGCCGGTTCCAGCGTGTCGATCGTGCGGTAGATATCGGCCAGTTCCTCGCTGTTGCGTGCGCGAAAATATTTTCCACCGGTGCTGTCAGCCATCTTCGTCAGCATGGCCTCGTCGAGATCTGCCGACGGGTTGACGATACGGCTGCCGAACAGGCTCTCCACCCGCAACGCATCCGCACCAATGCCAATTGTGTAAATGCGCACATGGTTTGCTGCAGCCAGTTCAATCGCCTTGTCCGGGCCGAGTTCGCCAGCCGTATTGACGCCGTCGGTCAACAGGATCAATACGCGCTGCTGGGCCGGCCGCTCGCGCAGGCGTTTGACTGCCAGCCCGACCGCATCGCCAATCGCGGTTTCGCGGCCGGCAAGTCCGATGGTCGCATCGCTGAGCTGTTTGCCAACTGTCTTCAGATCGAACGTCAACGGCACCAGCAGGTAAGCGCGCGTGCCAAACAGGATCAGTCCGACGCGATCACCTTGGCGGCGGTGAATGAAATCCGACGCGATGGCCTGAATCGCCGCAAAGCGCGGCACCGCCATGCCGCCAAGTTGCATGTCCTCAATGCTCATGCTGCCGGACGTATCGACTGCCAGAAGGAGATCGCGGCCCGACCGCGCAACATCTTCGGGTGCACCAAGCCATTGCGGACGCGCAGCGCCCAAGCTCAGGAGCGCCCATGCGAGCAGCGCAAATGCACGCCGCAGACGCGGTACCGCCGAGACATCGGCTTGCTGTGGCAGCGCGACACCCAAGTGCGGCAGATGCAAGGCGCTGCCCATTGTGCCGCGCACGCGGGGCAGCAGCCACGCCGCAATCAACGGCAGCGGCGCGATGGCCAACAGCCACGGCCATGCAAGCTCAAGCATGGTCGCGCTTCCTCGGCAACGCCGCACTCAGCCATCCGCGCGCCAAGTCGAGCAAGGCACGTGCATCGAGCGCCTGCAACGCCGGATCATCCAGGCGACGATATGGGGCATCGACCAGGACGCGGCCGATACCTGTGCGGAACGGTTCGCTGGCCGCACGTGCGGGCGGCAACTGGCGATCGAGGAACGCCAGCCAATCCTCGTCGCGCAACGTCACTGCCATCGGTTCGATAACGCGCGCCACGCGTCGCAGCAACTGCGACAGTGTGGCTGCCAAGACGGCTGTTTGCGGTTGTGACGCGTGCGTGGCGGCGATGCGTTCGAGTTCGGCATGGATACGCTTGCGCCAACGCCGCTGCCGCCGGTTACGCAGCAACCAGAGCGCTGCAAGAACCAACAGGACAATCGCTACTGCGGCGAGAATCCACCAGCCCGGCGCCGGCGGCCACCATGCAGGCGCCGGTGGCAGGTGAATGTCGCGCAATTGGGGACCGGATGCAGGCGCGCTCATGCGACCACCCTCGAAGATCGACTGCGCGCGAGCAAGGGCGCCAGGGCGAGGCGCAAATCTGCGTGTCCATCAAGTTCGACGACCCGCACACCCAGTTTCGCGCACAGCGTGCGAAGACGCTCGCGCCCTGTGGCGAAACGACGTGTCCATTCGTCGCGCACATGGCTGTCGGAGAAATCGAGGATGCGCCGCGCGCTGCCGACATGCAGCGCATAACGCCCCGGTGGTGGCGCGTGAAGTTCGAGCGCATCGCGCAGCAGGACCACCGTGATCTCATGCCGACCGGCTATCTGAGGCAGGCGTTGCGCCGCTTCCTCGTCGCAGCTGAAGCCGTCGCTCAGCAGCACCAGGCGCATACCCGGACGCAACAGGCGACGTACGCGCTCGAGTGCACGCGACAGCGGCTCCTGCGTTGCGCTGTCCGCATTCGCATCCCAATCACGCAGCGCGCGCAATACCTGCAGCACGCCGCGGCGACCGCCGGCGGGTTTGACTTCACCCTCGACGCCGCCGCCAAAACCCAGCGCGCCGACGCGATCGCCCGCCGCCGACGCCATCCACGCCAGCAACGCGGCAGCGCGCGCGGCCTGCACACTCTTGAAGCGAACTCGCGTACCAAAGCGCATGCCTGGATTGAGATCAATCGCGAGCAGCAACCCCTGCTCGCGTTCTTCTTCGAACAACTTGGTGTGAGGCTTGCCGCTGCGCGCCGTGACGCGCCAATCCATGTGGCGGATTTCGTCACCGGCCTGGTAAATGCGCGACTCGCGAAAGTCCACCCCACGTCCGCGCCAGCGCGAACTGCTGACGCCCGATCGCAGCGCCGGACTGCGTTGCTTGCGCGCAAGACTCGCGCCTTGCGCGAGAGCGGCAAGCGCGATCAATTCATCGAGCGCAACGTGGGTCGGATTGGCTGGTGAAATGGACATTTGCGAATGAAGGCAGGGCGGCGAGTCGAGGGTGGATAAGCAAGAAAAAGTGACGCGTCAAACCAGATTTCAGCGATATCAACTCGAACCCTCGGCCTTCAGCACCACCCTCACGGCAGAGGCACGCGTTCGAGCAGCAGCGCAATGACCCGGTCGGAGCTGATTCCTTCGGCCTCGGCTTCATAACTGAGCAATACGCGATGGCGCAGCGCATCGGCGGCAATCGCGTGCACATCTTCGGGGGTCACGTAATCGCGACCGGCAAGCCAGGCATGCGCACGTGCACAACGGTCAAGCGCGATCGTGCCGCGCGGGCTGGCGCCATAAGCAATGTAGCGCTTGAGTTCGGCGCCGTAGGGCGTGGCATCGCGGGTCGCGAGCACCAGTTGGACCAGATAGTCCTCCAGCGCCGGTGCAAGATGCAGATCGAGCACCTCGCTGCGCGCCGCGAAAATCTGTTGCTGACTCAACACGCGCGTCGGCAACGGCTGCGCGCCCAGCGCCTCGCGCGCGCGGTCGCGTGCGAGCTTGAGGATCGCAGCTTCCGCGGCAGCCTTTGGATAATCGACGCGCACATGCAGCAGGAAACGGTCCAGCTGCGCTTCGGGCAGCGGATAAGTACCTTCCTGCTCGATCGGGTTCTGCGTTGCCATCACCAGGAACAAGGCCGGCAACGCATAGGTGTCGCACCCGACCGTGACCTGCCTCTCCCCCATCGCTTCCAGCAGCGCCGATTGAACTTTTGCCGGCGCGCGATTGATCTCGTCGGCGAGAATGATGTTGTGGAATATCGGGCCGCGCTGGAACTCGAATGTCGTGGTCTGCGGTCGGTAAATCTCGGTGCCGGTCAGATCGGCTGGCAGCAGATCCGGGGTGAATTGCACACGATGGAAATCCGCTTCGATACGCCCTGCCAGTTCCTTGATCGCGGTTGTCTTGGCAAGACCAGGGGCGCCTTCGACGAGCAAATGGCCATCTGCCAGCAAGGCGATCAGCAGGCGGTCGATCAGTGCGTCCTGGCCGATAATGCAGCGGCCAAGATCGGTGCGCAGTGCCGCAAACGCGGAGGCTGCCGTAACGGATTCGGGCATGTCCATGGGATTCCGGGTTGAAGTCAAGGGATCGCACCGGTGGCGCGCGTCTTGGGACAGCGTGGGGGCCAAATAGTTTTGCGCTGGCTGAACCGGGCGTTAGCCCGTTTCCTTTCTACTGCGTTTGTTTGGAAGCCAAACCCTATGGGTCAGCCTTTAAGGACGTCTGCGAGCGGAACGGGTTTGCCCACCAGCCAGCCTTGCGCGTACCGGCAACCGAGCCGGTGCAGGACTTCACGTTGTTCGCGCGTCTCGACACCTTCGGCAATGAGGTCGCAATCCAGAGCGCGCGCCATCGCGACGATTACACCAACCATCGCCACGCCGCGCGGCCGATCGAGCGCCTTGACGAAACTCTGGTCGAGCTTGATCTGATCGAAGCTCAAGGTCAGCAACGGCCCGAGATTGGAATAGCCGGTACCGAAATCATCCAGCGCCACATGCATGCCGGCGGCGTGGCAGCGCGCCAGAAGTTCGGTAATGTGGCCCGAATTGAGGACCAGGCTTTCTGTGATCTCAAGCTTCATTCGGTCCGGCGGAAGCTTGCGCTCGCGCAGATAGCCGAGAATGCGCTCGACCAGTTTTGGATCGTCAAGCTGTCGCGCGGACAAGTTGACGGCGATGAATGGCAACGGCTTGTGCCCGCGCGCCTGCAACTCGGCAAGCATGTCGCAGACGCGCGTGATGACGTAATCGCCAATTGGTACGATGAGCGACGTTTCCTCGGCCAGGCGGATGAACTCGGCCGGCGAAACTGCACCACGCTGTGGATGCTGCCAGCGCACGAGTGCCTCGTATCCCGCCGTGCGTCCACTGACGATCTCCTCGATCGGTTGCAGACGTACTTCCAGTTCCTTGCGCTCGAGCGCGGTGCGCAATTCGCTTTCAAGACGGATCTTGTCGTAGGCCCCGGCATTTTGGTGCTGTTCCTGCTCGACGCCACCGTGGCGATTGCCTTCCGCTGCGGCGGCACCGGTCAAGGTCGCGAGCGCGGAACGGTACCGCGTCAATTGGCTCATCAACAACGCACGCACCACCGGATCGGCGGCAGCGAGGCGTTCGGCAAACTGGTTGCGATCGATTGGAAGCAGGCGACAGGTGGTCAACGCGCGCGCCGTCGCGGTACGCGGCGACTCGTCGATGACCGCCATCTCGCCGAGCAGCATGCCAGGTCCGAGTTCGCCGAGTATCAGCCGTTGCCCGAGTTGCGTCGTCGTGATCTCGATGCGACCCGACTCGATCAGGAATGCGCCGGTCGGCGGATCCCCTTCGGCGAATATCACATCGCCGTTCTTGAACTGTTCGCTGTAGGGCTGCATCGCGCGATTTCCCTGGATCCGCTTACGCAGCGAGAGGTCATCGCGCGTGGTGGAATCGTACACAAAAAAAGGGCCGCATTGCTGCGGCCCTTGAATCATCGCTTTATTGCTGGATGCTCAGGGGCCACATACGGGCGCCGGGCTGGGGGCGCTGGCGTTGCCCTTGAACGGCACCGTTACTGTGCGCGTGGTGTCTCCGGTGGCGGAGAAAACGCACTGCCCCGATCCAACAGCCATTCCGCCGAGAAAGCCGGTCGCCGTGATGTTGAAGGTAAAACTGCCATCGGAGCCGGTAACTCCACTGGCCGGATCGGCGCTAAGAGATCCATTCGTGGCCGAGCACGTGGCATTGACCGTTACGCCCGGCAGCGCCGAACCGTCGACGCCCCTCGCGACGATGGTGACCTGCTGGGTTTGCGTGCCAGCACAACTGATAACGACCGAACTGGGAAACGCCTGCAGCGCTCCAAGCTGCACGATGATGTCGATCGGATTGCTGGTCGCACCCGCTCCGGTGAACACGATCTGGCCGCTGTTGCCGCCGGCCACCGTGACCGGCAAGCCCGAGGTGACCACGGTTGCAATCGCGCAGCCATCGATTCCCGTGAGGTGGGAGAGAAAGCCGGATCCGGCCGTTCCATCGACGCTACCGGTGCCGCTGGGCAGGGTCATCTGGAAACCGATCTGCACGCCGCGCAACGGGATACCGAGCGCATCCACGACACAGACCGTCACCTGCTGGGTTTTGTCGCCGAGGATCGGATTCGGGAACGCGGTGATAGTGGCCGGGGCGACGCCCGGATAAACCAGGGTACCCGCATCAGTGACACGACGAGGGCCGTTCGTGACGCGGTCAATGCCATCGCCCTGTGCCCAGACCGCTACCGCGTCGCCGACGGAATTGACTGTGTAAGTGAGTACCGCGTGCGCGATACCGAGCGCGTTGGTCGTTGACGAAGCCGTGATGTTGCCATGTTCGGAACGGCCGATCAGGTAGGGCAGCACCGGACCGTAATCGACACTGACGCCCGTGGTGTCGTTGAGATTGAAGTTCGGCGCGACCGTGAGGCTGGTCGCGCTGTTGACATGTTGCACCGTTACCGCGCTTTCCAGATCCGTATTCCCCTGCACGGCTTTTCCGAACACCACGAGCGCATCACCAGGTCCCGCGCCGCCACCGCCGGTGGTGAAGTGGCCGGTGGGTGCTGTAAAGAGCGAGCCACCTTCTTGCGGATTGCCGTCGGTCCCGGAAAGCAGGAACTGATTGTCCAGCGCAGTGCCGGGAGCCCCGACGGGTTCATCGACAGAACCAAAACGAATCGCCGTACCCGGAATGACCGGGTTGCCCTGACGATCGGTCGCGAGCGCGCTGACGGTCAAGCTCAAGGTGGCATCCGGATCGGCCGGGATCGTGGTGACGGTAGTGGTCACGCCAGTGGATACGGGATTGATCGTGATGCTGCCCGGCAGACCCGGCGCAAACAACGGCGACGTCAATTCGATGCTGTAGAGCTTGCCGTCGGAAACGATCACCGAAATCGTTGAAGTGACCGGATCCTGGATGCCATTGCTGACGTTGTTATCGGCGCGGTCAACGGTAACCCGAATCTGCACCGGTCCTTGCGGGGTATTTGGACCTGCCTGGAACGTCGCGGTGGCCACACCGTGCACGGTGTGGGATGTGACGGACGTGCCGGAAACCGGGCCAGTAGTCGAGCTGGTGCTCAACGTCGCATCGCCAGCATTGCCGATAATCTCGAACTTGATGTTGTCCACTCCGCTGTTGCCGCTGACAGGATCGGCAACAAACTGCCCGCCGCCGTCCAGAACCGTTGCGCGGATCAAGGAGGTGCTTGAGCCACCGGAGCCCGGTAGATAAACGCCGGTCGGACTGGCCACGAGCGACACACTGGCCGGAGCTGCACCAACACCGGTGACAATATGGAACGTCAGGCTCGCGCTGATAGTGCGGTTGGTGGTGGGATCGACGGCCGAGGCTGTAAAGACTGCGGTGCCTGCAACGCTTCCCGCGTTGACCCACGCCGTGGCGACCCCGTTGGTGCCCTTGATCGGATAGGTTCCCCAAAGGTCATCGATATGCGCCGTGCCATCGTCAAGAACCGAAATGGCAGCTACTTGTACCGGTGAAATGGCCACTTGCACGTCGTGTCCGACCAGCAGTGTGCCATCCGCGTTACGCAAGGTGATCGTGACTTCAGCCTGATTGGGGCCGTGATCATGCGGCAGATAGCTGCCGGTATTGGTCGGCAATGTCGTCGTCGTCGCGTTCAGGGTGATGGTGCCGCTTGGCGGCGGCGAAAACGCGCCACCGTTGCTGCCGCTGCCACCACAACTGGCCAACGCGAGGCTTGCGAGCACCAGCCCCACGGTCTTGCCGAAAAATTTCATGTTCTGTCTCCAGGCCTGCATGTTCGTTGCGTTATCGCCATGACGGCATTGTGTGCGGTGATCGTTACACCGTGTTTCACTTGAGGCTGTCGCTCAGGATACGCGGGGTGACGAAGATCAGGAGTTCCGCCTTGGTGTCGTTGCGGCTGTTGTTCTTGAACAGGTTGCCGAGCACCGGCAGATCGCCGAGCAGGGGTACTTTGCGCACGATGTCGGATTTGCTGACTTCGTAGACGCCGCCAAGCACGACCGTCTGACCATTGTCGACCAACACCTCGGTACTGATCTCGCGTTTGTCGATGGTCGGGGTCTGACCGCCGCCTGGACTGTTGACGTAGCCGGCGACATTGTCTTTCTTGACGTTCAGGTTGAGCACGACGCGGTCATCCGCAGTGATTGTCGGCGTGACTTTCAGCTCAAGCACGACATCCTTGAAGTTGACCGTGGGCGTACCGACGCCGCCGCCGCCGCCCGCCTGATACGTGACGTAACCAATTTCCTGGCCTTGCTTGATGTCCGCTTCCTGCTGGTTGGCAGTGATGACGCGCGGACTGGAGATGACCTCGCCGCGGCCTTCGGTCTGCGCCGCCGACAGCTCCAGATCGAGCAGATAGTCGGCGCCGAGGATCGCCAAACCGAAACTACCGGCAGGACTGACCGCAGGCATGTTGACGTTGAGCCGGTTGGCGAGTGAGGGCACCGTGATCGGGCCTCCAGCCGCGCCCGGAACCACGCTGGTCACGCCGCGGCTGGGGCCGCCGAAGCGGTTGGCCAGTACCGCGTTGGTCATCGCATCCGTGGCGGTTGCGCTGCCCGACGTGCTGACGACATTGCCGTTGCTGGTTTGGTAACCCCCGCTCACACCAAACTTGACCCCCAGTTCACGCGCGAAACTGTCGGTCGCGATCACGATGCGCGATTCGATCAGCACCTGTTGCACCGGGCGGTCAAGCACGGCGACAAGCTGGCGGATTTCAAGAATCTTCGACGGAATATCGCTGACCAGCAAGGTGTTTGTGCGGTCGTCGTAGGTCACGCTGCCGCGCGACGACAAGAATCCACGCTGCTGCTGCCCGCCAGCCTGCGCGCCGCCGGCGGTACTGGTTTTTGCTTCGGTGGTCATCAACGCGGCGATGTCCTTGGCCTTGCCGTAGCTGACCGGGATGTAATCGGTGACCAGTTGCTCCTTGTCCTCGATTTTCAGGCGCGCATCGGCAATCGCTTCCTCGCGATCGGCGATTTCCTTCTGCGGCGCAACCCAGATCACATTGCCGCGTTTGCGCTTGTCGAGCCCTTTGGCCTGCAGCACGATGTCCAGCGCCTGATCCCACGGTACATTGATCAGGCGCAGGGTGACATTCCCCTGCACGCTGTCGGACACGACGATATTGAGATCGGACACGTCGGCAATGAGCTGCAGCACCGAGCGCGTTGGAATGTCCTGGAAATTGAACGTGACGCGGCTGCCGTTGTATTCGGGCTGCGCATTCTTGCCCTTGAGCCTCTGGTCGTCCTTCTTGGGATTGACCTCGACCACGTATTCGTTACCGGTCTGGTAAGCCAGTTGCTCGAACGGCTGCTTGGCCATGATCTGCATCTGCACGCCGTTGCTGCGCGGACGCGTGTCGATCGATTCCACCGGCGTCGCAAAATCCATCACGTCCAGATGCTGCGCCTGGTTCGGCGGCAGGCTCACGTTGAGGAAGTCGAGAACGATCCGGTTGCCTTCGCGCTTGAGGTTGGCGGCGGCGCCGGGGCCGCTGAAGCTGACCACGACACGACCTCCGCCGTCCTTGCCACGGCGGAAATCGACATTGGAAATCGCCAGACCCTGGGCCACCACCACCGCCTTGGTCGGGTCGCCCTTTGCAGCGGCGGCTGCGGCGCTGGTGCCGCCGATCAACCCGTTATTGATGGTGAGAACCACCTTGTTGCCGTTGGTGCGCGTGTCATAACCGGTCACCCGGAACAAATCGACCACCACGCGCGTGCGCCCGGCCGCCTCGACCGCAGCAACGCCGGAGGTGGCGCCCGCGCTGACGTCCACGCGTCGTTTGGGGAATGCATTGCGGGTGTCGACAAAATCAAGCGCAATGCTTGGCGGGGACTCGGTCGAGAATACTTGCGGTGCGGCGACCGGATTCTGGAACTTCAGCGTCACCTCGACCTTGCCCCCTGGCAGCGCCGTGTAGCTGATGTCGTCAAGGACGTTTTCGGCATGTGCCGCGGCACTCGCCACGAAGGTGAGCAGGAGCAGCATCCCGAGGAGCCATGGTCGTTTCGCCATAATGGCGAACCTGCGCTCGGAAGGTGCAGTGAATGTCGTGGTCATGAGATTTGTCCCCAATGAATCGATCATTTCTTGGTGTCGCCCAGGGCAATCGTCGCTTGCCGTTCCATCCAGCCACCCGCACCGTTGGACACCAGCTCAACGAGTTCTATGTGGTCTTCGCTGATGGCAGTGACGCGGCCAAAATTCTGGCCGAGGTAATTTCCAACATGGACCCGATGCACAACGCCATCGGGGTCCCTGATCAAGCCTTCGATCTTGTTCGCAAGACCGAGCGTGCCGGACATCTTTAGACCGTCGAGTGGAAATGCCTCGAGCGGCTCCGGGCTGCGGTTTTGATCCGGATGCGGTCCCGTGTTCACGGTCAGCTCTTCCAGACCCGGTCCGAACGGATCGCGTAAATCCTGGTCCTTGTAGAGGAACGTTTCGAAGGTTTTGATCGTCGGCAGAGGTTGCAAAGGCGCGCCGCGTTTGGCTTTTTCCTGTGCCACCCACTGCTGCGGATCGTCGCCGATCGAACAGCCGCCGAGCGTGAGCAGGACCAGGGCAACGCCAAGGCGAAATACGAGGCGGGTATTCATGTCACTTCCCCCCCGGACGTTTTGCATTGGGCTTGGCTGCGCGCTGGATGGAAGCGGCTTCCTCATCATCGAGGTAGCGATAGGTCTTGACCGTGCCTTCGAGCAAGAGCTGTCCATTGCTGACCGCCGAGCCTTTCACCGCCACCGGATGCAATGACACGTCGTGCATGGTCAGGATGACCACCCGCGGAAGCGATGCGACAAGGCTGATGAACGCCCCGAACTGATGGTAGCTGCCGAGCATCTTCAACTGGATCGGCTTTTCCGCGTAGAAGTCCTTCATGACTTCCGGACCCGGCTGGAAAAGTTCGGTTTCGATACCCGCACCAAGCGCGGCCTGAGTGATGTCGTTCAGCAGGTCCGGCATTTCCGTCTTGCTCGGCAGTTGCCGCAACATCGTCTGCAGCATCTCCTTCATGTCTTCGAGCTGCTTGCGATAAGCCTCAAGGTTGACGACTTTGGCTTGTTTGGCCGCAAAATCCTTTTTCAGCTCCTCTTCCTTGTGCTGCGCGGTTTTGAGCTCTTCCTGTTGCGTGCTGATCTTCAGATACCAGCCGAAAAAGAGAATCAGGACAACGATTAGTCCTGCAAAGAATATCTTGATCGACTTTGGCCAGCCGCCAATGTTGTTGCGGTCGAGATTGCGTA
>JBDUED010000047.1:0-13751 GCA_040002595.1 Dokdonella sp.
GGGAGGCGGGGTTTTTGTCCAAGACACCGCCGACGTGAGTTTCAGCACGATCAGCGGCAACAGCGCGCTCGCGACCACCGGGAGCGGATTCGGCGGCGGTCTTTTCAGCTTCTACAGCGGCAATGTGCAAATCATTTCTTCGACGATCTCCGGCAACCATGCCACGGTCGGTGGCGGTATGGCATTGCAGTACGGGCCGAGCAGTCGGACCCTCACGATCGATCACAGCACTATTTCCGGCAATCTTGCCGACCAAGCCTTTGGTGGCCTGGAAATTTACGATTCTTCCTCTACCCCGAATATCACAGCGAATATCGTCGACAGCACGATTTCGGGCAATCACTCCTCCGGCGTCGTGGGTGGCATGTTCAACAGCTCGACCCTGACTCTCAGCAACAGCACGATCGCATTCAACACGGCCGACAGCGGTGTCTACAATGTCAATTACAGCGCGGCGGCAGGGTTATTTACCCAAGCCGCTACCCTGCGAAACTCGATCATAGCCAACAACACGATAACCGGCGGAGCGCAGTCTGACTTGAGCGCGCCGACTGGCTCCTCGCCGATGTTGGGCTCCAACAACCTGATCGTGGCGACGCTTGGGGGGACGACTGCACCGCCGGGAACGCTGACAACCGATCCGATGCTCGGCTCTTTGGTGAACAACGGCGGGCCTACGCTGACCCATGCCCTGCTGGTGAACAGTCCCGCGATCGATGCCGGTTGCACGATCAACCTGCCACCAACCGATCAACGCGGAGATGGATATCCACGCGTTTGGGGGCCTGCGGTCGATATTGGTGCGTTCGAATACGGCGACCCGATTGCCGGCGACGTGATCTTCGTCAGCGGTTTCGATGCGCCCTCCTGCGGGCCGTAAGCGCGACAACCCTGCTTCGACGGGGTGCGCGGCCGTTCCTATTGCTGGCTCACAAGCCAATCGCGCGGGCATAGATACACCGCCAGGCGCGCTTCCGGGCTGCCCGCTTCGGGCGCGTAGCCGTATTCAAAACGCACGCGCGGCGGCAGGCTCATCAGGATCGATTCGCTGCGACCGCCCGATTGCAGGCCGAACAAGGTGCCGCGGTCGTACACAAGGTTGAACTCGACGTAGCGCCCGCGCCGATACAACTGGAATTCGCGTTCGCGCTCGGCGTACGGCGTGTCTTTGCGCCGCGCGACAATCGGCAGATACGCATCGAGAAATCCATTGCCAACCGCTTGCATGAAAGCAAAACATTTATCGAAATCCCACCCATTGAGGTCGTCGAAAAACAGTCCGCCGACACCGCGCGTCTCGTTGCGGTGCTTGATGAAAAAGTAGTCATCGCACCATTGCTTGTAGCGTGCATACACATCGCTGCCGAACGGCGCGCACAGATCGCGCGCCACCGTGTGCCAATGCACGATGTCTCCATCGAACGGATAAAACGGAGTCAGGTCGAAGCCGCCGCCAAACCACCACACCGGCGCCGCGCCCGGCGCGTGCGCCTCGAAGTAACGCACATTCATGTGCGCCGTTGGCAGGTATGGATTGCGCGGATGCACGACCACCGACACGCCGAGCGCGGTCCAGCTTCGCCCGGCCAGTTCCGGGCGCAACGCGCTTGCTGCGGGCGGCAGGCGCTCACCCTCGACGCGGGAGAAACCAACGCCAGCTTGTTCAAATACCACACCATTTTTCAAGACGCGCGAACGCCCACCGCCGCCTTCGGTACGTTGCCAACGATCTTCGACGAAATCCGCGCCGCCGTCGGCGCCCGCCAGCCCGGCGCACAGACGCTGCTGTAACCCGCTCAGAAACCCATCGACGTCATCGAGTCGGGATGAGGGTTGCTGCGCATCGGCTGAGGTCACGTTGAATGCTTTGGGTAGGCCTTGATCGGGCAGCATGGTAGCAGCGCGCAGCGTGACCGCCGGCGGCGGCGGACAGCTGAACTGCCCGTAGCAGCGCGGCTGCTCGCGCGGCGGCGCCCGACGCCATGTCATAATTCACCGCCCCTGCCTGACTTGACCCCGCGTGCCCAGCCGGATTGCTCCTCTCGCCATCACTGCCTACACCGCAACATCCGCGCTCGGGCGCGGTCGCGCAGACCATGCCGAGGCATTGCGTTTGGCGCGCGGCGGATTGCGCAGCAATACCTTCACCTCGACGCCACTGGTGTGCGCGATCGGGCGCGTCGATGGATTGGAAACCGCAGCGCTGCCGCGTGCGTTCGCCGCTTACGATTGCCGCAACAATCGCCTCGCCTGGCTCGGTCTGGAAACCGATGGTTTCGGCGAGGCTGCACGCGCTGCGATCGAGCGTTACGGGGCCGATCGCGTCGCGCTCGTGGTCGGCACTTCGACCGGCAGCATTGGCGCCACCGAAGAGGCCTATCTCGGCCTTGAAGACGGACGTTTTGCGCCGCCTTTTCGCAATCCCTTTTTGCACACGCCGCATTCGCTCGGCCTGTTTCTGGAAGCCGCGCTCGGCACGCGTGGCCCGTGTCTGACGATCGCGACGGCATGTTCGTCGAGCGCGAAAGTATTTGCCCAGGGCGAGCGCCTCATTCGTCTGGGTCTCGTCGACGCGGCTATCCTGGCCGGGGTCGACAGCTTGTGCGGCAGCGTGCTGTTTGGCTTCAACGCGCTCGAACTGGTCGCACCCGAACCGTGCCGGCCATTCGACGCGGCGCGGCGCGGAATCTCCATCGGCGAAGCGGCAGGATTTGCCTTGCTCGAACGCGTGGGCGCTGCAGAAACCCCGCAGTTGCTGGGCTATGGCGAATCGTCCGACGCATATCACATGTCGACGCCGCACCCGCAAGGACTCGGTGCCCGTCTCGCCCTGGCCGACACGTTCGCGCGCGCGGGACTCGCCCCGCGCGACGTCGACTACATCAATCTGCACGGCACCGCCACCATCAAGAACGACGAAGTCGAAGCGGCCGTGGTGGCCGACCTGTTTCCTTCCACGACGCGCGCCAGTTCAACCAAGGGTCACACCGGCCATACGCTTGGCGCGGCCGGTATTCTCGAAGCGGTGCTGACCCTGCTCGCGATGCGCGACGATTGCGTGCCGGGCACATTGAATGGTGCGACGCCCGATCCAGCGTGCGGCCCGCAAATCGCGTTTGCCAATGAAGAACGCGCGATCGGCGTGGCCCTCAGCCACTCGTTTGGTTTTGGCGGCAACAACTGCACCCTCGCGTTCGGCCACGGCGCCGCGCACTGACATGGACAGTCTGCTCGTGCATGTCGAAGGGCTCGGTTGGTGGTCACCCGGCGTTGCCGACTGGAATGCCGCCGCGCCTCTGTTGCGCGACGACGCGGCATTTCCGTTCGACGCCAACGCGCGTCCGGCTGCAAGCGTGCTGCCGTCCAACGAGCGCCGGCGCGCGCCGGAGGCGGTGCTGATTGCCTGCGATGTCGCCGCACAGGCATGCGCAATGGCCGCGCGCGATCCCGCTTCGTTACCTTGCGTATTCGTCTCGGCGCACGGCGATCTGCCAACCACCGACAGCTTGTGCGCGACGCTCGCCGCCGATCCGCTGCAAGTGTCGCCGACAAAATTCCACAACTCCGTTCACAACGCTCCGGCCGGTTACTGGACCGTGGCAACGCATTGCCATGCCGCATCGAGCGCGGTATCAGGATGGCACACCAGCCTCGCTGCCGGTCTGTTTGAAGCCGCCGTGCAGGCGCATGCCGATGCGACGCCGGTGCTGTTTGCCGCCTACGATATTGCCGCCATCGGCCCGTTCATCGGTACCGTCGCGGCGCCGTCTGCGTTTGGTGCAGCGCTGGTGTTGACGGCCGAGCGCAGCGCGCGAACATGTGTGAGCTTGCGTCTGCGTCATGCGCCGACGCTGCCGGATTCTGCCGCGCGCGCAGACGCTGCACCCCGTCGCGAACCGCTTCTGGCCACGCACGCGTTGATTGCCGCGCTTGCGCGCGCCAAAGACGGCGAAGTCCATCTGCCAAGCGGCGCTTCGAGCACGCTCATCATCGAGGTTTGCGCATGAGCGCCACCGATCCGGCGCGCATCGCGGTCGTCATTCCTGCGCTCAACGAGGAACGCGCGATTCGCGGCGTAGTTGAATCGGTGCTGGCAATCTGTCCGCACGTCATTCTGATCGACGATGGCTCGACCGATCGAACGCTAGAGTGCGTCGCCGATCTGCCGCTGACGGTGATTCGCCACGCGACGTCGCTTGGCAAGGGCCAGGGCTTGCGCGACGGATTCCGCAAGGCGCGCGAGCTGGGTTTCGACGCAGTCATCGCGATGGACGGCGATGGCCAGCATCTGGCCACCGACATTCCGCGTCTGCTCGCCGCCGCGCGTGCCTATCCCGAACACATCGTGATTGGCGCACGCATCCGTCATCGAGAAAACCAGCCACCGGCGCGCCGTCGCGCGAATGCCGTTGCGGACTGGGGCATTTCGCTCGCGTGCGGTGTTGCAGTGATAGATACGCAAAGCGGACAGCGCTACTACCCGTTGGGCGCGCTGGAACTGGCCGATCTGCCCGCCGACGATTTCGTGTTCGAGGCAGCGTTGCTGATTGCAGCGGTGCGGCAGAAGCATCTCGGCATCCTTTCGGTGCCTATCGATTCGCGCTATCACCATGAGTTTCGCGGCAGTCATTTTCGGCCCGTGCGCGATGTGGTGCGCATCGGCTGGCATACCACCAAACGCATCGCGCACTACGGCGATCTGCTTGAAAGTTACCGGCGCGTCCACGCCACGCCGCCGCTGATCTTCGATCCGCCTCCCGCGAACTGACGATGGCGCACATGCCGCTGCTGTTGTTGCAACTGGCGGTGATCCTCGCCACTGCCCGCGCGCTTGCACTGGTGCTCACCAAATTCGGCCAGCCACCGGTGATTGGCGAGATGATCGCCGGCATCGTGCTCGGTCCGATCGTGTTCGGCGCGCTGGTGCCGGGCGTGCACGCGTGGCTGTTCCCGCATGGCCAGTTGGGCGCGCTCGATGGTCTCAGCCAGATCGGCCTCGTGCTGTTCATGTTTATCGTCGGCGCGGAACTGCGCACGCCCGAGGGTGCACGCCAGCGCCTCGTCGCAGCGGGCTGGGTAGGCGTGCTCGGCGTGCTGCTGCCGATGGCGCTCGGCATCGCAATCGCACCGTTCCTGCACGCGCGCTTCGCACCCGTCGGCGTCGGCTTCTGGCCGTTCGCGCTGTTCATGGCCGCGTCGATGGCGATCACCGCGTTTCCGATCATGGCGCGCATCCTCAAGGAACGCGGCATGACGCGCGGCGCGCTTGGCCAGCTCGCGCTCGCCTCGGCGGCGGTGGCCGATGTGTTTGCCTGGATCATGCTCGCGCTTGTCGTGGCCTTGATCAGTACGCACGACGGCTGGCTCGGCTTCGCGCGCACGCTCGGTGGACTGTTCGCCATCGCGCTGATTGGCTTCGGTGTGCTGCGCCCGCTATTGGCACGCTATCTTGCGCGACATGCGCCCGATGGCCGCCCGGGTGGTGCGGTACTCAGCGTGCTGCTGATTGGTACCTGCGCAATGGCCGCGGCGACCGAATGGTGTGGTTTGCATGCGGTATTCGGCGCATTCCTGTTTGGTGCCTGCCTGCCACGCGACAACCGCCTGCTGGAAACCCTGATCGAACGCATCGAGCATGTCGCCATCCTGTTGCTGATGCCGGTGTTCTTCGCGCTCGCCGGCCTCGCCACCACACCGGACGCGTTCGCCGGCGGTGGACTCTGGGCCTTGCTGCTGATCCTAGCCGCGGCGGTGATCGGAAAGGTTCTCGGCGCCGGCGCCGGCGCCCGCATCGCCGGACTTGGCTGGCGCGAGTCGTTCGCCATCGGCTCGCTGATGAATGCGCGCGGGCTGATGGAGTTGATCGTGATGAAGGTCGGCCTCGACGCGGGCGTCATCGGCTACGAGTTGTTCACGATGCTGATGATCATGGCGATCGCAACCACGTTGATGACCACGCCGATGCTGAGCCTGTGCCTGCGTCGCGCACCTGTTGCGCCGGACGCGCTGGTGGCAAAGGTCGAGGGCTAGCGATGCGCGCTGCGATCCACCGGCTGCAGTTGCCGCGACCACGTACTGGAGGGCTTGACAGCGCACGTCGCCAACACATGCGCGATGATAGGTGTGCCGTGGACTCATCACGGCCGACCGGCTGACAGGATGGACATGCACGAAACACATGCGGATGTGGTGATACTCGGCGGCGGCCTCGCCGGCCTCTGCCTTGCGCTGCAACTGCGCACGCGCTTTGCGGATCTGTCGATTCGCGTGCTCGAACGCAGTGCGCACCCGCCGCGCGCGGGCGCGCACAAGGTCGGCGAATCTTCCGTCGAGATCAATGCGCACTATCTGTCCCACACGCTCGGTCTGCGCGCGCACCTGGACGCACAGCAGGTGCGCAAGTTCGGCTTCCGCTTCTTCTTTTCCGACGGCCGCAGTGACATCGGAAACGTCACCGAACTCGGCGTCAGCGAGGTGTTGCCGACACCGACCTGGCAAATCGATCGCGGCGTGTTCGAAGCCTTCCTCGCCGAGGAGGCGCGCCGGCGTGGCATCGAATTCAGCGACGAGACCACCGTGCTCGGCGTCGATCTCGCGGAACGCGGTACGGATCACCTCGTGCGGTTCCGCCATGGCGGCGACGAACAGACGCTGCGCGCGCGTTGGCTGGTCGATGCCAGCGGGCGCGCCGGCCTGCTGCGGCGCAAGCTCGATCTTGACGTGCCAACCGGTCATTCTGCGAACGCGGTTTGGTTTCGCGTCGATGCGCGGATCAAGGTCGACGACTGGTGCAGCGATGTCGACTGGCAAGCGCGCTGCACGCCGCGCGGTGAGCGCTGGCGCTCGACCAACCACCTGGTTGGCCCCGGCTACTGGGTGTGGCTGATTCCGCTTTCCTCCGGCGCGCATTCGATCGGCATCGTCGCCGACGCAGCGCTGCATCCGCTCGAATCGATAAACAGCTTCGACAAGGCGCTGGACTGGCTTGGCGTTCACCAGCCCGCAGTCGCGCGCGAGTGCGCCGCGCACCGCGACCAGCTGCTCGATTTCCAGTTCCTGCGCAATTATTCGCACGGCTGCAAACAGATGTTTTCCGGGGACCGCTGGGCGCTGACCGGCGACGCCGGCGTGTTCCTCGACCCGTTCTACTCACCGGGCGGCGACTTCATCGCGATCGCCAACACCTACATCTGCGAACTGATCGCGCGCGACCAAGCCGGTCAGCCGGTGGGGCCGTACGCACGCATCTACAACGATCTCTTCCTGTCGTTCTGCGCCAGCACGCTGACCTTGTACAAGGATCAATACCCGGTGTTCGCCAGCGCCACCGTGCTGCCGCTCAAGGTGATCTGGGACTACACCTACTACTGGGGCGTGCTGTGCCAGATCGTGTTCCAGGAGCGCCTCGCCGATATCGCGCTGCTGGGCGAACTGCGCCCCGAATTGGAACGCGCGCAAGCGATCAACCTGCGCATGCAGGCCCTCTTTCACGCGTGGAGCGAGCTGGATTCCGGCCACAACGAACGCACCCTGCTCGACCAGTTCATGCTGCCGTGGTTCACCGAACTCAACCGCGGTTTGCATGACGCACTCGACGACGCGCAGTTGCGTGCGCGACTGCGCGACAACGTGGCACTGCTCGAACGTTTGGCTGCGACGATTGCGGAAAGTGCCCTCGACGACACCGATGGGGCGTTGGGCGACACCTTTGGCGATCTTGTTGTGGCCGGGCCGCGCCTGAAACTTTTCGAAGTCGCGATGGCGGAAGTGGGGACGGTCTAGCCGCCCTGTTGTCGGCGCGGCGCAGCCGCGACATCACTCGCACAACGATTGCCATGGTCGCGCTTGCAGTTCTTCTACACGAGCAACGCCGCTCTGGCAGGCAGGCGCAGCCGCGACAGAACACTCCGTCGCGACTCACAGGAAGTGCGCGCTGACCCCTGTTTTCGATCAGCCAGCCAACGCCTGCAAGACATTTTTAGGATCGTTGCTGATCGCCCGCAGCAAGGCTTTGGCGGGGCCGGTGGGTTCCCGACGGCCCTGTTCCCAGTTGCGCAGGGTGCCGACCTGTACGTCGATCAAAATGGCGAACTTGGCCTGGGACAGACCCGTAGCCTTGCGGATATCGGTGACGCCGATCGCGTCGATGTGGAACTCGCGCGATGGCTGGCGCTCGCCCTGGATGATCTCGTCCATCTGCGCCACGCTTTCGAAGAGGCTGGCAAAATGTTTCGCGTCCACGGTTATCTCCACTGCACGATGATTTTCTTTAGCACCGACTTCTGTTTCGGCGTCAGGTCGACCTGCACGTTCTTCGGATAGATGAAGAGCAGGCCGATGCGTGAAGCGGACACGAAGTGGTAGTAGATCACTCGGGCGCCACCGCTTTTGCCGTGGCCCTTCGCCGCGACCCTGATCTTGCGCAAACCACCCGTGCCGGGGATCACATCGCCTGCTTCGGGTTGTCAGCCAGCACTCGCTGGAACGCTCCGTACTCGTCGTCGCCAAGCAGCCGTTGGATCTGGCTGGTGAAGAGCGGCGTTTCGACAAAGATCATGGATTCATGCTACGCCAGTGGCGCATATACGTCAATGGCGTAGCGTGTGGGCCAAGTGCGCGGGAATCGTCGCTGACGCGTCCACAATTTCTACATTTTCCGGACCCGTTTGCATCCAGACGAAGCACACGCGCCATGGGCGACGAAGTCGACGTTGGCTGCGCTGCCAGTAATACTGCCGTCAATGGGATCGGACGCGAATCACGCCATCCCGCCGTTAACGCCAATCACTTGTCCATTGACGTAGCCGGCCGCGTCCGAGCACAGGAAGCGCACCAGCGCAGCAACTTCGTCCGGGGTGCCGGCACGACCCGCGGGCACCATCGCCTTGATCTGCGCGGCATCGAAGGCGCCATCGGCCATGCGGCCGGCGATCACGCCGGGAGCGACCACGTTGACGCTGATTCCGCGTGAGGCCATCTCGCGCGCAAGCGATTTGCTCGCGCCATGCAGCGCGGATTTGGCGGCCGCGTAATTGACCTGGCCGCGATTGCCGGTGACCGCAGCGACGGAAGACACCGACACGATGCGGCCCCAGCGCGTCCGCGCCATCGGCAGCAGCAAGGGCTGGGTCACGTGGAAAAATCCGTGCAGCGACACGTCGATCACGCGCCGCCATTGTTCCTCGCGCATGCCGGCCAGCGGCGCGTCGTCGTGGATGCCGGCGTTGTGCACGAGGATCTGCACAGGTCCTGCTTCAAGCGTCGTCTGGAGCGCGCTGCGTGTCGCGTCGCCATCGGTCAGGTCGAATGCAAGCGCGCTGGCGCTGCCACCGGCCGCTCGAATCTGCTCGACAACCGCGTGCGCACGTTCGATGCCGGCGTTTGCATGCACCAGCACTTCGCACCCATCGAGCGCAAGTGCGCGCGCGATCGCAGCACCGATGTCGCCGCTGCCGCCGGTGACAAGGGCGCGTCTTTGATGAGTCATGGAGATGCTCCGCCGTTGCTCGGAACGCAATGATGGCGGCTTTGGCGCTCCTTGCGTAGCCTTCCAAGCCTAAACAGCGGAGCGAAGCCATGACCCAATTCATCAGCGCAGTCGCGCTTGTCATACCCGACTACGATGAGGCGATCGCGTATTACACCCAGGTGCTCGGCTTCGATCTAATCGAAGACAGTCCGCGCGAACCCGGCAAGCGCTGGGTGCTGATCGCCCCGCCCGGATCGCACGGCACGCGGTTGCTGCTGGCGCGCGCGGCGACGCCCGTTCAGCGCGAGCGCATTGGCGACCAGACTGGCGGACGCGTGTTCCTGTTCCTGCACACCGACGATTTCTGGCGCGACCACGCCGCGTATATCGCTCGCGGCGTCGAGTTCGTCGAAGCGCCGCGTGAGGAAAGTTATGCGACAGTTGCGGTCTTCAGGGATCGCTATGGCAACCGCTGGGACCTGATCGAGCCGAAATCCGGCGTGTGATGTTTCCCGCTCCCGCGCGCGGAGGCCACCTTGGACGAGATCGCCGCTTGCAGCAGGATTGATGCGCCGGCAGGGTTCCACGAGTCTTCCCGCGCTACCCTATGCCCTCGAATTCAGCAGCAGCACGCGGCTTGTATGGAGCGCGACGATTTGGGACCGATGAGCATGGCCGAAGACGTGATGACAGCGATTGCGATCCGCGGCGGCAAAGGTGGCGCCGATGCCTTGTATCCGGCACGCATGTCGCGACCTTTGCCGAAGGCGGGCGAGGTGCTGATCCGTGTGCACGCGGCAGGCGTCAACCGGCCCGATCTGCTGCAGCGCGCTGGCGCGTATCCGCCACCGCCGGGCGCGTCCGGGACACTCGGTCTCGAAGTGGCCGGCGAAGTGGTCGTCGCCGCGGGGCGCTGGCACGTCGGTGATCGCGTCTGCGCGCTGCTCGGCGGCGGCGGCTACGCGGAGTACGCAGTCGTCGATGCGCGCCACGTCTTGCCGATGCCGAAAGGGCTCGACTTCGTGCACGCCGCGGCGCTGCCAGAGACGTTGTTCACGGTGTACGCGAACGTGTTCGAGCATGGCGCACTGAAGGCCGGCGAACGGTTGCTCGTGCATGGCGCGACCTCCGGCATCGGCGTCGCCGCCATCCAGATGGCAAAGGCAGCCGGTGCGCAGGTGCTCGCGACATCGCGCGGGGCCGACAAAGCCGCACAGGCGCGCGCGCTCGGCGCCGACGTTGCAGTCGATACGACGACGCAGGATTTCGGCGCAATCGCGAAACAAATCGGCGGAATCGACGTTGCGCTGGACATGGTCGGAGCACCGGTGTTCGAGGCGACGCTGGATGCGCTCAATTCTGGTGGACGCATCGTCTATATCGCCGCGCTCGGAGGCCCGGTGCTGCAGGTGCCGGTGATGTCGGTGATGCGCAAGCGCGCGGTGATCACCGGCTCTACCCTGCGACCACGCAGTGCGGACGAGAAGGCGCGTCTCGCGGCGGAGATCGAACGCGTGGTCTGGCCGTGGATCGTGGAGGGGCGCGTGCTTGCCATCGTCGACCGCACGTTCACCTTGGCCGAGGCCGCGCAGGCGCATGCGTTCCTCGAAGGCGGGCAGCACACCGGCAAGGTGGTGCTGGTCGTGTGAGGACAGGTGCCCGATCTACGCCGGGAAGGGGAATCCTACCCGCTACCTGCACCGGACCCGCGCGGTTTCCTATGCCACTTCACGCACCAGGGCCGGATTGCGCAACGCGTCGAGGAGATCCTGCTGGCGCTTCAACGCGTCGGCGAGATGGCGCTCCTTGATGTGACCGTAGCCGCGGATGTGTTGCGGAATCGAGGCGATATCCACGACAAGCGCGTGGTTGTCGCTGTTCAGTCGCACCATCAGTTCTTCGACGGTCTCCCGATAGTCCGCGATCAAGCGCCGTTCCATCCTGCGTTCGGCGGTATGGCCAAAAACGTCGAAGGCGCTGCCACGCAAACCGCGCAGTTTCGCCAGGACCTTGAACGCACTGAATACCCATGGACCGTATTCGGCCTTGCGCAGATTTCCGTCGGAATCCTTTTTTGCAAACAGCGGCGGAGCGAGATTGAAATGCAGCTTGAAGTCGCCGTCGAACGTTTCGCGGATTCGCTTTTCAAAGTCTCCACTCGTATACAAGCGCGCGACTTCGTATTCATCCTTGTAAGCCATCAGCTTGAATGCGTGACGGGCGACAGCTTCGGTAAACGTCGCGAAGCCAGGAGTTTTCGCCTGTTCGATGACGCGAACCTTGTCAACCAGCGTCTTGAATTGCCGCGCATAGGCGGCGTTCTGGTAATCGGTCAGGAACGCGACGCGGCGTGCGATTTGTTCATCGAGACTGACGCTGAGCCGCGCATCGTCCAGAGGCAACGGCATCGTGGCTGCCGCCGCTCCCACAGAGGTCCGGCTTTGCCTGGTAGCGCCGGCCGCTCCGATGTTCTTCGCTCCGGCCGCAAGCCGAACCATGGCAAGATCATGCGCCCCCATGCGCCCCCAGTTGAACGCCGTCTTGTTCATCTCGATCGCAGCACCGTTAAGTTCGATCGCACGCATCAGCGCTTCTTGCGACACCGGCACCCAGCCTTTCTGCCATGCATATCCGAGCATGAAAAGATTGGCCGCGATGGTGTCGCCAAGCAGTGCGGTGGCGAGTTCGGTGGCGTCGACCAGCTCGGGCTTGTCTCCGTCGAGCGCAGTCTGCACCGCGGCGACGATGCCGCTTGCAGGGAACTGCAGATCGGGTTTCATCGTGAAAGTGCCGGGCATCGCCTCGTGCGTGTTGAGCACCACGTGCGAGCGCCGGGCACGGATCTTCGACAGCGCCCAATAGTCGTTGACGACGACCATGTCGCAGCCGAGCACGAGGTCGGCCTCCCCGGCCGCGATGCGCACCGCGTTGATGTTCTCCGGCGCGCGGGCGATGCGCAGATGGCAGGTTACCGCGCCGCCTTTTTGCGCGAGACCCGTCTGATCGAGCACCGTGCTGCCCTTGCCTTCCAGATGCGCAGCCATGCCGATCAATGCGCCGATGGTGACCACGCCCGTGCCGCCGATGCCGGTGACGAGGATGTTCCACGGCTGCGTCAGGTCGCTGGCAAACACTGGCAGCGGCAGGCTTTCGAAATCGACATCCGTCTCGTTCTTTTTCTTCTTCAGTCCACCGCCATGCACGGTGACAAAGCTCGGGCAGAAGCCCTTGACGCAGGAGTAATCCTTGTTGCAGCTCGACTGGTCGATCTCGCGCTTGCGTCCGTATTCGGTTTCCTTGGGCAGCACCGAAACACAAAACGATTTCTCGCCGCAGTCGCCGCAGCCTTCGCAGACCAGCGAGTTGATGAAAATGCGTTTTTTCGGGTCTTCAAGTTTGCCGCGCTTGCGCCGGCGGCGTTTCTCGGTTGCACAGGTCTGGTCGTAGATCAGCACGGATACGCCGGGAATCTCGCGCATGCGTTTTTGCACCGCATCGAGTTCGTCGCGATGGATGAACTCCACGCCGCTCGGAAAGATTTCCGGCTGCGACCATTTGGCAATATCGTCGCTCATCACGAGGATCGTCTGCACACCTTCGCTGCGCATCTGCTGCGCGATGCCGGGCACCGTCAGCGTGCCGTCGACCGGCTGGCCACCCGTCATCGCCACCGCATCGTTGTATAGAATTTTATAAGTGATATTGACTTTGGCCGCGATCGCCTGGCGAATCGCGAGCGAGCCGGAATGGAAGTAGGTGCCGTCACCCAGATTCTGGAACACGTGCGGCGTTTCGGTAAACGGCGCCTGGCCGCACCAGGTCGCGCCTTCACCGCCCATCTGGGTGAACGTCTCGGTGCGGCGGTCCATCCAGGTGACCATGTAGTGACAGCCGATGCCACCGAGTGCGCGCGAGCCTTCCGGCACCGCCGTCGAGGTGTTGTGCGGGCAGCCCGGGCAGTAGTGCGGCACGCGCGGGAAATTGGCGCGTGGCAACGTCAATTCGTGTTCCTTCGCCTCGATCCAGGCGACGCGCGCGCTGATTGCCTCGCTCGTGAAAAAGCGCGACAAGCGTTTGGCGATCACCAGCGCAATCGTCGCCGGGGTCAATTCGCCGGTCGAGGGTAGAATCCAGTTGCCTGCCTCGTCGTACTTTCCGACCACGTGCGGCCGGCGTGCTTCGGGCCAGTTGTACATGTATTCCTTCATCTGCGATTCGATGAAGGAGCGCTTTTCCTCGACCACCACGATGTCTTCCAGCCCGCGCGCGAATTCGCGGATGC
>JBDUED010000048.1:0-13675 GCA_040002595.1 Dokdonella sp.
GGCCCGGCGACACGCCCGAACGCGCCGCCGAGTGGCAGGACTTCAAGGCATTCGTCCCAAGCGACGTGCTGGTCACCGGCTTCGACATCATCTTCTTCTGGGTCGCACGCATGGTCATGGCGACGCAGTACTTCACCGGCAAGGTGCCGTTCCGCGAGGTCTACATCAACGCGATCGTGCGTGATGCGGAAGGCCAGAAGATGTCGAAGTCGAAGGGCAACACGCTCGACCCGCTCGATCTCATCGATGGCATCGACCTCGAAACGCTCGTGCGGAAATCGACCGCTTCCCTGCTGATCCCGCAGGCGCGGGAGAAGGTCGAGAAGCGCATTCGCAAGGACTATCCCGACGGCATCACCGCGGTCGGCGCCGACGCCTTGCGCTTCACCTTCGCAGCGCTTGCCACCTACGGGCGCACGATCAACTTCGACATGAAGCGCGCTGATGGCTACCGGAACTTCTGCAACAAGTTGTGGAATGCGGCGCGCTATGTTCTGGACAAGGTTTCCTTGCCGCCCGCTGTCGAGGATTCACACGCGCGTGGTGACAGGATTCCACCCGCCACGTTCATTGAACAACCCGATGGTTGGCCGCGCACTCCGGAAGAGCGCTGGATCCTCGGCCGACTGGGCGCAATGCTCGACAACGTGGAAACCCAGTTCGGAATCTACAGATTCGACTTGCTTGCACAAGAACTGTACGAGTTTGTGTGGAATGAGTTTTGCGACTGGTTCATCGAATTGTCCAAGCCGTACTTGAACACGAAAGTTGCCGGAGATTTGGCTGGCGACTCCGATACGAGCTACGTCAATATTGCAGACGTCGAATCCGTTCGATACACGTCGCTGGTTGTACTCGAAGCAGTGCTGCGCGCATTGCACCCGATCACGCCGTTCGTGACAGAAGAAATCTGGCACCAGGTCGCACCAAAACTCGGCATCGCCGCCGAAAGCATCACCACACGCACCTATCCGCGCGCGCACGAGTTCGCCGTGGATGCCGTGGCGAAAGCCGAGATCGAGTGGCTGAAGGCGGTGCTGAGCCAGGTCCGCCGCATCCGCAGCGAGATGAACATTGCGCCGGTCAAGACCATTCCGTTGTTGTTCGCCAACGGCAGTGCGAGCGATCGTGCGCGCAGCGCGAAGTTCGCCGCGCAGATCGCCTTCCTCGCGCGCAGCGAATCGCAGCGCTGGCTGGAAGCGGGCGAAGCCGAACCCGTGGCTGCGGCCGCGATTGTCGGCGACATGAAACTGCTGATCCCGCTAGCCGGCTTGATCGATCTTGGCGCCGAAAAGCTGCGCCTGGAAAAGGAAATCAGGCGCCTTGAAGCCGAAATTGCCAAATGCCACGCCAAGCTCGGCATGCCAACCTTTGTCGCGAATGCGCCGGCGCCAGTGGTTGCGCAGGAGCAGCGCCGCCTCGCCGATTTCACCTCGACGCTGGCCGCGCTGAGCGAACAGCTCACCCGCCTCGCCAACGCGTAGCCTGAAAGGCTGCAGGCCGCCGCACGCCGCGCGTGGAACCTATGGCGGCAGCATTTCCATCGCCATGACGAGCGCATCCTCACGTCCGCGTTGCGTCGGATAGTAATTGGGACGACGGCCAAATTCGTTGAAGCCGATCGATTCGTACAGGGCGATCGCGTGGACGTTCGACGGACGCACTTCGAGAAACACGCGTTCGCTGCGCTGGATGCGCGCCAGATCAAGCAGACGTTTCACGATGCGCCGACCGTGACCGCGACGCTGCTCGGCGAATGCCACGCACACGTTGAGAATATGCGCTTCGTTGGCGCCGCTGGACAGCACGCCGTAACCGATGACGTCGGCCGCGTCAGCGAGCACGCAGCAGTCGTAGCCGGCGCGCAGGCAATCGCTGAAGATCGCGCGGCTCCAGGGAAATGGATACGCCACGGCCTCGATCGCAACCACGCGATCGAGATCTTCGGCGCACATGCGGCGAAATTCAGGCGGGTTTTGCTTGAGGATCGCAACCATGTTGGAACGCTATTCGAGCAAAGGGCGTGTTGTGCCGGATGAAAGTGTATGCGGGCGGTGACGATCAACCGCGGCGTGCGTTCAGCCCGCGCGCCATGCGTTTGAGTTCGCTCCACAGCGCACGCTTGGCCGCAGCATCGCCAATCAGCGCAGCCGCATCGGCGCTGACGACCCAGCCGATTTCGCGCTGCCGCTGTGCCGGCACACGCGCGCCGGCTGCTCGCGAAAGCGTTTCGCCGAACAGGACGAAGGCCGTGGCCGCGGCCATCGCCACCTCGTCGTCGCCTCGCGTTTGCGCGCAGGGCACGCGCGCGAAGTCGAGTGCGCGCATCACGTCTGCGAGCAATTTTTTTTCGCCAGGCGTATGCGCGTCGGCAATCACATGCGCGCGACCTGATTGCGGTGCCCAATCCCCTGCGGCGGAGATTGGTGTGGCGGACGCTGCTTGCGAGGCCAGCGCGGGCGCGACCACCGGCATGGCCTCGACGCATCGACGCGGCATATACACATCCACGCCCATTTCGGCCAATCGACACAGACTCGCCTCATCGCGCATGCGCGCTCCCTCCATGCTGGCGCAAGTCGGTGTAGAACGTCGCGAAAATCTTGTCGAGCGCGACCCCATAAGCACTGACGGTTGCATTCAGATCGCTGCCAACGGCTGGCGCGTCCGCGCGGTAATAGGCATCCACCAGCGGCACGCCATCGGTTCCATCAGCGCGCAGCTTCAATGCAACAACCACATCAAACCCACCCGCCGGGGTCGGCACGCGATCCAGCCGCAGGATGATGCCGCTGATGCGGATTGCCGGATGGCTGGCCGGCAATTCGTCGGTGACCTCCGTCGCTGCATTTGCATCGCGCAATTGCACGATCCAGCGCCGCTGAAGAATTCGCGTCGGCGGATCGGTCCACAGTTGGTAGTGGTATTGGCGCAACTGCTGCGCACCCGGGTCGAGCGCATAGATCAACGCTTGATCCCCATACAAGCCGTCGGCGGAAAACGCATCGACCACCAGCGTATCGCCAAATAGCGGTGCGCTCGCCCGCTGCAGCGATTGCGGCGGCGGCAGACGGAAATACGTGAAATCCGGTACCGCCGGCGCGACGCCACATGCGGCAAGCGCAATCGTTGCCATCAGGGCAAGCAAGCGCATCGTCATGGCTCTTTCTCCAGCGTATCGGCCTTTGGCGCGCGGATCAGCGTGCTTGGACTCTTGCGAATCTCGCGGCTGAATTCGTCGAGATTTCGGCTCGATGATTCCAGGTGATGGGTGATCACATCCATGCGGCTCGACAACGACTGCAGCACGCTGGCCAGATCCTGCACCGAGCGGCGCAGGTCGCTTCGGTTGTCCCTGGTGATGCCGGCAATATCGCCGATCGCCTGATCCAGCGTGCCGCGCGTCTTGCGCAATTCGCTGCTCAAATTCTTCACCTCGCCGAGAATGGCCCCGACCGTCGCGCGGTTTTCCGGCTTCAGCACATCGTTGAGCGCATCGGAAGCCTTGTTCATGCGACCGAGCAGGGCGCGCGTCTGGTCGAGGATCACGGGCTCGGATTTGTCGAGTGTTCCGGTGATCGAATCGACCCGCGTCGACAGCATCTGGATCATCGGCGAAATCTGTGTGCGCATCAGCGTGCTGACGTCGCTGGCCAGATCGTTCATCGCCGCGAAGAGATCGGCGCCCTCCTCGCCCTTGAGTTCACCGCCGGGTTTGAGCATGTCGCGGCTGCTACCCTCGCGGATTCCGATCGAAACGTCCGCGAGCAACCCGCTCGATTGCAGGCGCGCGGGGCTGTCTTGCGGAATCGGCCAATCGTGACGGATCGCCAAGGTGACCTTGTAGCGCGTGCCCGCAGCGTCGCGCTCCGGGGTCACCCTGTCGACCGCGCCGATTCGGTAACCCTGATAAAAAACCGGCGCCCCGTAACGCAGACCGGTCACGTTGCGATAACGCACGATGTAATTGTCGCTGGCGACGCTGCGGCCGGTGATCAGCGCAAGGCCGACCAGCAGCAGGACGAGCGCGCCAACGACGAGTGCGCCGACCAGGGTGTAGTTGGTGGTGTCGCGTTTCAAGGCATGACCTTCGACGAAAGCCCGGACAATTTTCTTTCGACTTCATTCCTGCGCAAACCGGAATCTATAGGGTGTTGCGGCAAGTCAGCGGACTTTATCACCATCATGCTTCCTCCTCGGTGAGGCGTTTGAGGTAAGCATCCGCATCCACCTGCACCTCACGCGGACGGCGATTCAGAAGATCCTGGATGCGTTCGTTGTCGGCCGCGCGTACCTCGGCCACGGTACCGGTCATCAGGATTTCGCCAGCGTCCAGCACGGTGATCGTGTCGGCAATCTTGAACGCACTTTCCAGTTCATGCGTGACCACCACGATCGTCATGCGCAAGGCATCGCGCAAACGCAGAATCAATTGATCCAGTTCCGCCGACACCACCGGGTCGAGACCTGCCGAGGGCTCGTCGAAAAACAACAGACGCGGGTCCATCACGATCGCTCGCGCCAGGGCGGCACGCTTGACCATGCCGCCCGACAGCTGGCTCGGCATCAGATCCTGGAAGCCGCCGAGGTTGACCACCTCGAGCTTGATCCGGCTCATGATGCGGATCGTCGATTCGTCCAGCTTCGTGTGCTCGCGCAGTGGCAGCGCGACGTTTTCGCCCACGCTGAGGGACGTGAGCAGCGCACCACCCTGGAAGGAGACGCCGATCTTGCGCCGCACGTCGAGCAATTGGCGCTCGCTGGCCGTACCCAGATCGATGCCGAACAATTTCACGCTGCCGCTCACGGGCCGCTGCAAACCGAGCAGATGACGGAAAAGTGTACTTTTACCAGAACCGGAACCGCCCATGATGACGCGGATCTCGCCTGCCTCGACGCGAAAATCGATGCCATGCAACACGCGTCGGCGACCGTACCAGGCTTCAAGGTTCTCGACATCGATGAGGGGCGCCGAAGTAGTCACCTGGGTCTCACTGCCCTTGTCGCATGGATCTGCACGACGACAGGCAGATCATCGATTGAGAAAAAAAGAAAAAATCATGTCTACCACGATGATCCAGCAAATCGACAGCACCACCGAGCGCGTCGTCGCACGACCGACACCTTCGGCGCCGCCTGTCACCGAAAAACCGGTGCTGACGCCGATCAGCGTTATCAACAGCGCAAACACCACGCTCTTGGAAAGCCCTTGCCAGACATCGCCCGGCGAAAGCAGCGACAAGGTCTGCAGCACATACGCGGTCGGGGTCACATTCAAGGCGGGCGCGCTGTACAACGCCGCGCCGAAAATTGCGATCGCGTCGGCGAAAATCGTCAGTGCGGGCAACATGACCAGCATCGCAATCAAGGCGGGCGCAACCAGATAACGCACCGGTTCGATGCCGATCACCGCCAGCGCGTCAACTTCCTGCGACACGCTCATCGAGCCGATGCGCGCGGCGAGCGCCGAACCGGAACGGCCGGCGACGAGGATCGCGGTGATCAGCGCGCCAAACTCGCGCGTGACCGATTTGGCCACCGCAATCACAACCTGCGATTGCGCACCGAATTCGCTCAGGGAGGCGATGAACTGGATGCCGAGCATCAGTCCGATGGTGAATCCGAGCAATGCGACGATCGGCAGCGCATCGACGCCAATCTCGCGCATCTGCCGCGCCACTGCGGCCAGACGAACGGGTTGTCCAACACGCCAACCGTTGACGAGAAAATAGAGCGCTTCGAGCAACAACTTCGCGGCATAGCCGATGCCGCCCAGCGCGCCGAACGTCGCGCGGCCGAGGCTTGCGAGCGGGCGCGCCAGTGTGCTCACGCGCGCGCCAGCACGTCGTCCGGCGTCGCCACCAGAACGAATACACGATCCAGGCGCGCCAATTCGAGCACGGCGCGAACCGCGTCGCTGACGGCAACCAGCACGAAGCGACCGTCACGCGCGCGCGCGCGCTGGAATCCCTCGACCAGGGCGGCGATGCCGGACGAATCGATGTAGCTGACTTCGGACAAATCGACACCTACCGCCGCGCCCCCGGCCAGCGCATCCAATACCGCGCGGCGCACTTGTTGCGACCACGACAGATCCACTTCGCCGCGCAGTCGCACCAGCGTGTAACCGTTGCATGTTTGCGTGACCACGTCATTGTCGGTAGTGCTCATGCCTCGTCGGCCTCCTCGATCCGCTTGCGCAATATCAACCGATTACCGTGGGGGCCTCGCGCAGGTTCCATGCGCCAGTCGTCCATGACCTCGTCGATCAGGGCGATGCCAAAACCACCACAGCGGCATTCGCCGAGAGGCTTGGGCTCCAGGCGCGTCGCATCGACGCGAGGCGCCGCGTCGGTCAGTTCGAAACTCAGCATCGGGACGCAACGCAGCAAGCGAAAAGCAATGTCGCCCTCGCACCCCGGGCCATACGCGTGGCGGATGATGTTCGCGCACGCTTCGTCGACGGCGAGCACCAGACGGTCGCGCAACAGCGGCTCGATGCCGATTTCGTCGAGCACGTGGCGCAGTGCGCCGCGCATCCCGCGTAGCTCGTCCGCGCGGGCGGGAAAGCGCCGTTCGAGCAGGATCTCCGGCGCGTCCGCGCGCGGCGCTTCGACCAGCAGCAAGGTGGTGTCATCCACCAGGCGAAGGCGCTTGAGATCCGCGAGCAGGCCGCGCAGGCGTGCATCCGGCGATGCCCCCGCATGCCGCGCAATCAATTGGCGCACCCCTGCGTTGCCGATGGGTTTGCCGGCACTGTCGCGCACATCGGTGGCGCCGTCCGAGAATGCGTACATCGTTCCGCCCTCGAGCGCGATCGCGTGTTCCTCGAAAACGACACCGGAGACGATGCCAAGCGGTGGCCCGCCGGACGCGTAGTCGGTGAACGTGCCGTCGCGATACACGATGACCGGCGGAAATCCGGCACCGGCAAACTGCACGTTCGTTGCAGCACGGTCGCAGTAGCCGACCAGGGCGCAGACAAAACGACCATCCTGGCTCGCCTCGCACAATTCCTCGTTCGCCCGCGCCAGCCACGCTCCCGGCGCGATACCGTCCTTGCCGGCCCAGCGCAACAGACTTGCCGTGCGCACCATGAGCAACGCCGCATCCAGACCCTTGCCGGAAACATCGCCGACAACGAAGGCGACGCGGCCATCGGCCAGTTCGAAGTAATCGTAGAAGTCGCCGGAAATCTCGTGTGCCGGACGATTGACCCCGATCACCGGAAAATTGTCGCGGCGGCGCTTGGGCAATAGCGATTTCTGCAGGCGTCGGGCCAGATCGAACTCGCGCTTCAAGCGCTGCTGTTCGAGCAGATTGCCGGCCATGCGCGCGTTGTTGATCGCCAGCGCTGCAGGCGCTGCGATGATGCCGAGCAGTTCCGCATCGATTGCGGTGAACGGCAGGCCATCGCGGCGATTGACGATTTCCAGTGCGCCGATCGGCCCGTTCGCGGTCGACAGCGGCGCGCACACGAGGCTGCGGGTGACGAAGCCGTTATCCTCGTCGGTGCCGCGCCAGACCCGCGCATCGGTCGTGGCATCGGCAACAATCTGGGTCGCGTTGTCGGCGACTGCGCGACCGACCACGCCCTGCCCGACGGCCAGACGCGAACCACTGATGTTGACCGCGCCGACGCAGATGCGGCAGTCAAGCACTTGTGTCGCGGGATCGAGCAGGAACAAGGCCGCGCCTTCAACCTGCATGAACTCGGCGACGCGCGTGATTGTTTGCGAAAGGGTCTGCGCCAGGTCCAGCGACACCGCCAAAGCGCGCGAAAGATCGCCGAGAAAGGCCAGCGTTTCTGCGGCTCGCGCACGCCGCGGCGATGCGTTTGCAACGCCCGCACGTCCGTCCAACGCGACGTGTGCGGCGTTCATTCGTGCGGCCTTCCCGCTCCACGCAGGGCGCGCGCACTGCGGTTCTGACGCAGGCCCCACAAGGTCATGATCGGCCCCGACAGGACGTACAGCACCGCGATCGCGAATAGTACACGTGGCGTGTCGATCGCCAGGGCGACCAGAATCAGCATCGCGGCCGGAATCCAGATGAAGGGCACGCGATCCGATTTAGGCCACGCCTTGAAACTGAAATAACGCACGCGGCTGACCATCAGCAGCCCCGCAATGACCGCGATTACCGGGGTGACGAAATCCATGTCGCTGGCGTTGAAGCCGAACAAGCCGCGGGTCTCGATCGCCCACACGAACGACATGCACAAGCCGGCTGCGGCGGGGCTGGCCAAACCCTGGAAATAACGCTTGTCGGCCACGCCGACCTGGGTGTTGAAGCGCGCCAGGCGCAGCGCTGCGCAGGCGGCATAGATGAAGGCCGCAGCCCAACCAACCTTGCCCCAACCCGAGCCGTAGGTTTTGAGGGCCGACAGCGACCATGTGTACAAGACCAGCGACGGGGCGACGCCAAAACTGACCAGGTCCGAGAGCGAGTCGTATTGCATGCCGAAATCGCTCTGGGTGCCGGTCAGGCGCGCGACCCGTCCGTCAAGGCCATCGAGAATGGCAGCGACGAACACCGCGATCGCCGCATCGGTGTAACTTCCGCCGATGGCCGCAATGATCGCGTAGAAGCCGGCGAACATCGCGCCGGTGGTGAACAGGTTCGGCAGCAGATAGATTCCGCGCGGCGGTTTGCGCTTGCCGGTGGAGACTTCGTCCATATCGAGCAGCGGCTGGTTGCGGGATGTGACGGAGTGTAGCGTGATCGCCGGTTTGGACGGTCAGACTTGTGTCCGGTCGCGTCAAGTGCTATCCAGTTGCCGAATGCGGCATGCCACCCTGGGCATCCGCCAAACCCTGAAGGTTTGACATGAAGCGCACCTGGTTCCTGCTCGTCCTGCTCGCCGCCGCACTCCCCGCCGCCGCCGCGACCGACATGTACGCGTGGACCGACGCCAGCGGCGTCAAGCATTTTTCGGATTCCCCGCCGCCAAGCTCGGTCAAGGCACGCAAGCTCAAGGTCAACGGCGGCATCACCACGAGCGCTGCCGAGGAAGTCCAGAAGGAACAAGCCGCCAAGTCCGCCGGGCCTGAACTGGCCGCTGCTGCCGGCTACGCGCCCGAGGACATCAAGCGCAATTGCGATATCGCCCGTCGCAATCTGGCGACGATTCAGGCGCAAAAGCCAGCGGTCGACGCGGACGGTTACCCCGTCGATCTGGAGGCGGTGAAGAGCCAGCAGATGCGCATCGACAAGGCCAACCAGCAGATCACCCTGTTCTGCCCGAAATAGCACCGCCCCGTCGCGCGGCTTTGGCCGCACCCTGCTGGCGTGGTGGATGCCCGCTGCTAGAATTGGCGGTTCCGCTGTTTAGCCTGGAATCGCATGCGCCTGTCCCGTTTTCATCTCGCGACCGTCAAGGAAGTTCCCGCCGACGCGGAAATCGCCAGCCACCGGCTGATGCTGCGCACCGGCATGATCCGCAAGCTTGCTGCCGGCATTTACACCTGGTCGCCGCTGGGTCTGCGCGTATTGAGCAAAGTCGCCGCGATCGTGCGCGAGGAAATGAATCGCGCCGGCGCGGTGGAACTTTCGATGCCCTCGATCCAGCCGCGCGAACTGTGGGATGAAACCGGTCGCTGGCAGAAATTCGGCGGCCAGTTGCTGAAGATCAAGGACCGCAAGGAGGCCGAGTATTGCTATGGCCCCACGCACGAAGAAGTCATCACTGATTTCGCGCGTCACGAGATCAAAAGCTACAAGCAGTTGCCGGTCAATTTCTACCAGATCCAGACCAAGTTCCGCGACGAAATCCGGCCGCGGTTCGGGATCATGCGCGCACGCGAATTCCTGATGAAGGACGCGTACTCGTTTCACCTGACCGCCGAATGTCTGGCGCGCGAATATCAGACGATGTATGACACCTATGGGCGAATTTTCTCGCGCCTCGGACTTGGTTTTCGTGCAGTGCAAGCCGATACTGGTGCGATTGGTGGCAACGCCAGCCATGAATTCCAGGTACTGGCCGATTCGGGCGAGGACGCAATCGCATTTTCGACCGGTTCCGATTACGCCGCAAATATCGAAATGGCCGAAGCGGTGGCGCCCGCCGTTGCACGTCCGGCAGCGAGCACCGCGCTTGAACGCGTGGCAACTCCGACCCAGAAAACCATCGAGGAGATATGCGAATTCCTCGAGGTGAAACCCGAACAGTGCATCAAGACGATTGTCGTGCGCGGCAAGGACGGGCTGGTTGCATTATGCGTGCGCGGCGATCATGAAATAAACGAAGTCAAGGCGGCGAAACTTGTCGAATTGCCGGGCGAATCGGTACTCGCCGACGAAGGCGAGATCGTGCGCGCGTTGGGTGTGCGCCCGGGCTTTATCGGACCGGTCGGTCTGCCGGAGAATATTGCGGTGATCGTCGATCGGAGCGCGGCAGCTGTTGCCGATTTTGTCTGCGGCGGCAACAAGGACGGCAGCCATTATCGCGGCGCCAATTGGGAACGCGATGCACGCATCACGCGCGTTACCGACATTCGCAAGGTAGTCGAAGGCGACGCGTCGCCGGATGGCAATGGCACATTGAAGATCGCACGCGGCATTGAAGTGGGCCACGTGTTCCAGCTCGGCGACACTTACGCCAAGGCAATGAACGCAACTGTGCTCGACGATACTGGCAAGGCGGCGGTCATGCATATGGGCTGCTATGGCATCGGCGTCAGTCGAATCGTGGCAGCGGCGATCGAACAGAATCACGACGCGGCGGGCATTATCTGGCCCGAGCCGATGGCACCGTGGCGAGTGGCGATCTGCCCGATCAATGCGCAGCAAAACGCGCAGGTTCGCGAGGAAGCAGAAAGCCTTTATGCGGAATTGTCTGCGCGCGGCATCGAAGTGGTACTGGATGATCGCGGCCTGCGTCCCGGTCCGATGTTTTCGGACATCGAATTGATCGGCATTCCGCACCGCATCGTTATCAGCGAACGTGGCCTCGCCGCGGGTACGTTTGAATATCGGCAGCGCAATGAAAGCGAGAACCAGTCGCTCGATCGGGATGAGCTGCTGCGACGCTTTGCCTGACGCGTGCGGGATTTCTGATTGGCATTGAATCTCAACCGGTTTCCCCGTCTCCCGGAACGACAATGTTTTCTTCGGAGCCCGAATAGATATCGGACTGAGTTTTAAGGCTTGTCAGGTCCGATTTTCACGCGTTCGCAATTGCTCCCCATCGAGTCTCGCTTGCAGATTGGTAACCGCCGGTTATTCCAGTCCCATTGTGATCTGTTCGCGCCGGCGGCGTCCGGGTGCACTCGTTTTCAAAATTTGTTAGGATCGGTACGTTTTTATTCACCGGTCAGGCGTGAATTTTGACGCCAATGATCGTTCCCCTGGCATTGAGAGGTAACAAGACATGGCAATCGATCTAAAGTCCCTCAACTACAGTCAGCTCGCTGATTTGATTGTTCGCGCAACTGCGCGGCAGAAAGAGTTGGGCAAGGAAAAGACCGCCAAGCTGCGCGACAAGATCCATGCAATGGTCAAGGCCGAAGGGCTCGCTCTGGATGAAGTGTTGGGACGCACCGGCGGCCGTGGCAAGGCGCGCGCGAAGGTGAAACCGAAATATCGCAATCCGGCGGATCCGAGCGCAACCTGGAGCGGTCGCGGCAAGCGCCCACGCTGGTACAACGCCGCGCTCGCCGCGGGCAAAAAGGAAAAGGATTTGCTGATCGGCTGATCGATCGTCGTGTCGATCCGGTCGTATCCATTCACAACGTGATTTTCCGAAACGCCGGCCCTGCGCCGGCGTTTTCTTTTGCAGCAAGCGTCCTTCGATTCAGTAGCGGCTACGCAGCGCTTGCTGGATAATCGGGACATTGCACGCGACGCCATCGACGCCCCGGTTACGTTGACTTGTCGCCCGCTTGATGACTCAACCCCATCCCTGGACGATCGACGCGCTGACGAACGTGAAGGAACGCATGTCAAGACAACTCGAATCAGCCATGAGCAAACCAATCTGGGAACCGAGCGTCGAACGCATCGAGCGCGCAAACATCAGCCGCTTCATGCGCTTCGTGCGCGACAGCACCGGCAACGACGACATCCGCCGCTATGCGCCGCTATACGATTTTTCGGTTCGCCATCCGGAAAAATTCTGGCCTCTGGTGTGGGAGTTCTGCGGCATCCGCGCGCATGGCGAACACGAACCGGTGCTGGTCGATAGCGATAAAATGCCGGGCGCGCACTGGTTTCCGAATGCCACCTTGAATTTCGCGCAGAACCTGTTGCGCTTCAAGGACGAACGCTGCGCGATCGTGTTCCGCAACGAATGGGGGCACCGACGCGAGATCACCTACGCCGAACTGCATGTGCAGGTGGGCAAGCTCGCGCATGCGCTGAAGTCGGCCGGTGTCGGCGTTGGCGACCGCGTCGCAGGCTTTTTGCCGAACATTCCGGAAAGCGTGATTGCCATGCTGGCAGCAACGTCGCTTGGAGCGACCTGGTCGTCGTGCTCGCCTGATTTCGGCATCCGCGGCGTAGTGGACCGCTTCGGTCAGATTGCGCCGAAGGTGCTGTTTACCGCAGACATGTACGGCTACGCCGGCAAGCGCTTCGATTGCCTGGAAAAAATTCGCGGGGTGATCGACGAACTGCCGAGTGTTGAGCGTCTGGTCGTGATTCCGTACAGCGGCGAGCCGATGAATCTCGAGAACCTGCGCAACGCGATCGCGTGGCCCGCCTTCGTTGGCAACGACGAGCACACGCTCGAATTCGAGGCGCTGCCGTTCGATCACCCGCTCTACATCATGTATTCGTCGGGCACGACCGGCGTGCCCAAATGCATCGTGCACGGCGCCGGCGGCACCCTGATCCAGCATCTGAAGGAACTGGTGCTGCATACGGACCTCAAACGCGAGGACCGTTTTTTCTACTACACGACCTGCGGCTGGATGATGTGGAACTGGCTCGTTTCCGGCCTCGCGGTCGGCGCCACGCTGGTGCTTTACGACGGATCGCCGTCGTATCCGGACGGCAATGCGCTGTGGAACCTTGCTGATGAAGTCGGCATCAGCGTGTTCGGCACCAGCGCGAAATGGATAAGCGCGATCGAGAAGGCGGGTGTAAAGCCGCGCGAGACCCACAAGCTGCTGAATCTGAAGACGATCCTTTCGACCGGCTCGCCGCTCGCGCCGGAAAGCTACGATTACGTGTATCGCGACATCAAGGAGCGCGTGCTGCTCGCATCGATTTCCGGCGGCACCGACATCGTGTCCTGCTTCGCGCTGGGTTGCCCCGTACTGCCGGTCTACCGCGGCGAGCTGCAATGCCGCGGACTTGGCATGAAGGTCGAGATTCTCGACGATGACGGCAAACCATTGCGTGGGGAAAAAGGAGAACTGGCCTGTAGCGCGCCGTTCCCGTCCATGCCGGTGTTTTTCTGGAACGATGCCGATGGGGAGAAATATCACGCCGCGTATTTCTCGCGCGTGCCGAACGTGTGGTGCCACGGCGACCACGCACTGTTGACGGAACATGATGGCGTGATCATTTATGGGCGCTCGGACGCGACCTTGAATCCAGGCGGCGTGCGCATCGGCACCGCGGAAATCTATCGCCAGGTCGAACAGGTTCCCGAAGTCCTCGAATCAGTCGCCGTCGGCCAGCACTGGGGCGACGACGAACGCGTGCTCCTGTTCGTGCGCCTGCGCGA
>JBDUED010000049.1:0-13401 GCA_040002595.1 Dokdonella sp.
AAGGCTCCGACTCCCTGACGACGGACGCCTTCGACGTCACCAGTTACTGAGCACACGCGTTGGCGGCGTGCACCACGCTCGCTTCGCCGCCACGCGCTACCCAAAAAATGTCTGCACCGACTGCACAACTGCCGCGCCTGCACGGCCTCGATGCGAGTGCCATCACGCAGGTGATCGCGACCGCCACTGCGCTTGAAGCGAGCCGCATCGATATCGCCGCGCAAGAGCTCGACGCCGTTCGCGCAGCGTACCCGACGCATCCGGAAGTGCTGCGCCTGCACGCCGGTATCCAGAGTCAACGTGGGCGTCATGAAGAGGCGATCCGCGCCATTCGCCAAGCCGTTGCGCAACGGCCGCACGACGCGCTGTATCAAAACACGCTCGGCACTGTGCTGGCCGAAGCCGGCGATTATGATGCCGCCATTACAGCGCTTCGCCATTGCTGCGAGCTGCAACCCGATCTGGCGCTGGCATGGTTCAACCTCGGCGTGTTGCTGACGCGCTGCGTGCGGCCCGAGGAAGCGATTATCGCGCTGCGTCGCGTTGTCACACTGGCGCCGGATCACGCCCCGGCACGCGCCTTGCTCGCGGACATGTTGCGGGTGGCCAATCATGCAGACGAAGCCGTTGCGGAATATCGCTCGATCCTTGCCCGGCACCCATGCGCAGGCATGGCGTGGTGGGGCTTGGCCGATCTCAAGACCACGCAATTTCCGATTCAGGACATCGATCATCTGCGCGCCGCGATGCAAGACGCCCGCGCCAGTGACGACGACCTGATCGCGATGGGATTCGCGCTGGCCAAGGCGTACGACGACCATGCCCGCTATGCCGAATCGCTGGCCACACTGGCGCAGGCCAATGCAATCGCGCAGCGCCGGCGGCGCTGGGACAACGACGGTTTTGCACGCTCGATGGCGGCGACACGCGCCGCATTCACGCCGCCGCCAGCGGCATCGGACGCAGCGCTCGGTCGAGAGGCGATTTTCATCGTCAGTCTGCCGCGTTCGGGGTCGACCTTGATCGAACAAATCCTCGCCAGCCATCCGCAAGTTGAGGGTGCCGGCGAATTGCCCGACTTGCCGCTGGTGATCGCGGAGGAATCGCGCCGGCGCGGGCAGCCATTTCCGCACTGGGCAGGCGCAATGCAACCAGCGGACTGGCAGCGCCTGGGCCGTCGCTATCTTGAACGCACAGCGCACTGGACGCGCCGACGGCCGCTGTTTACCGACAAGCTTCCGAACAATTGGTACTACATCGATGTCATCCGCGCGATGCTGCCGCAGGCGCACATCGTCGCCGTGCGGCGCGATCCGCTCGAAACCTGCTTCTCGTGTTATCGCCAGTTCCTCTACAACAACGAGTACACGCGCAACTTCACCGATCTGGCCGGATTCTGGCGCGAGTTCGACCGCACTGTGCGCCATGCACGCAACCAGCATCCGACGCATGTGCACGAGATCGTTCTCGAACAACTGGTCGACAATGCGGAGGCGCATATTCACGCATTGCTCGATTTTTGCGGCCTGCCCTTCGATCCGGCGTGCCTGGAATTCCACAAGACCGAACGCGACGTGCGCTCGCCAAGCGCCCTGCAGGTGCGCCAGCCGCTGCGCCGCGATACCGCGCGCGCGCCGCGCTATGGCGCGTTGCTCGATCCGTTGCGCCGGGAACTAGGGCTGCCGCCATTTTCCGCCTGAAGCATGAACACGCGGGATGCTTCGCACTTGTTTCGCGATCTGCCGCATCCGGACATAATCCGCCGCACCAAGGCGAAGGGGAATACGCATCGTGATTGCAGACCAGCTCGGCGCGGCACCGCGCAAGGAACTCACCGTCCGTGGCATCATCCTCGGCGTCCTCATCACGGTGGTCTTCACCGCGGCCAACGTCTACTTTGGCCTCAAGGCCGGATTGACGTTTGCGACCTCGATTCCCGCCGCGGTCATCTCGATGGCGATCCTGCGTTATTTCAAGGACGCCACGCTGCAGGAAAACAACATCGTGCAGACCGTGGCGTCGGCCGCGGGCACCTTGTCGGCGATTATTTTCGTCCTGCCAGGGCTCATCATCGTTGGCTGGTGGACCGGCTTCAATTACTGGACGTCGTTCGCCATCTGCGCGCTCGGCGGCATCCTCGGCGTGATGTATTCGATCCCGTTGCGGCGCGCACTGGTCACCAATTCCGATTTGCCCTATCCCGAGGGCGTGGCCTGCGCGGAAGTGCTCAAGATCGGTGCGGGCGGCGGCGATGGCGTGAGTGCGCAAGCGGCGGCGGAATCCAACCGTGCCGGTTTGCTGGCCGTCTTGTGGGGCTCGATCGTTTCAGCGGCATTCGCAGTCGTGGTCGCGACGCGGGTTTTCGCCGGTGACGTGGTGCATTACTTTCGCGTCGGCGACAAGGGCGGCGTGACCGGCTTTGACTTCTTCCTTTCGTTTGCGTTGTTTGGCATCGGCCACCTCGTCGGGTTGTGGGTTGGCATCGCGATGCTGGTCGGCGCGCTGATCGGCTGGGGTTGGGGCGTGCCGCATTTCTCCGCGCTGGCACCCGCGGCTGGCGCGATTGCCGATCTTGCCAACGCGACATGGAGCCACAAGGTGCGCTTCGTAGGCGCCGGCACGATCGGCGTTGCCGCGGTGTGGACACTGGCCAAGCTGGTCAAGCCGGTCATCAGTGGACTGGCTTCGGCGATGGCCGCATCGCGCACGCGCAGTGCCGGCAATGCCGCCTCGTTGCCGCGCACCGAACACGACATTCCAATCGGCCAGGTCGGCCTGATCTCGCTGGCATGCCTGGTACCGATCGGCTTTTTGCTCGCCAATTTTGCCTCGACGGCGGGCTCCGGATTGGGCGATCACATGCTGCTGCTGGTCGGCGGCGGCGTGGTCTTCGTGGTGGTGATGAGTTTCTTCGTGTCCGCCGTGTGCGGCTACATGGCCGGCCTGATTGGTTCGTCCAACAGTCCCCTGTCGGGCATCGGCATCATCGTCGTGATCGGCGCGGCATTGCTGCTGATGGTCAGCGTCCGTTCGTCGCTGCCGGCCGAGAGCGAAAAAGCGCTGGTGGCCTTCGCCTTGTTCATCACCTCCATCGTATTCGCGGTCGCGACAATCGCGAACAACAACCTGCAGGATTTGAAAACCGGCCAGCTCGTCGATGCCACGCCATCGAAGCAGCAATGGGCGCTCCTGATCGGCGTGCTAGCGGGCGCGGCGATCATTCCGCCGATCCTCGATCTGCTCAATCACGCCTACGGCTTTGCCGGCGCACCCGGCCCGCATCACGACCATCCGCTGCCTGCACCGCAGGCCGGACTGATTTCGGCGCTCGCGCAAGGGGTGATCCAGCACAACATCGACTGGAGTCTGATCACGATCGGCGCCGTGATCGGCGTGGTCATGATCGCCATCGACGAAACGCTGCGTCGCACGACCAAGTCGGCACATCTGTCGCCACTGGCGGTCGGCCTCGGCATCTATCTTCCGACGCAAAGCACACTGATGGTGGTGGTCGGCGCGATTGCCGGCTGGTACTTCGATCGCCGCGCCGATCGCAGCGCGAAGAATCCAGAGTCGACCAAGCAACTGGGTGTGTTGCTTGCCTCGGGCATGATCGTCGGCGAAGGTTTGCTTGGCGTGGTGATCGCAGCCTTTGTCGCCTTCTCCGGCAAGGATTTCCCGCTGGCGCTGGTGGGCGATGCGTTTGCGAGCGGTCCGGCCCTGTGGATCGGCGGCGCGGCCTTCGTTCTCATCATGGTGCTGCTGTATCGCTGGCTGGAGCGGCTGGCGCAAGCCCGCGCGCCCGCATGATGGATCCGTCGTTGCCAGCGGCGATCACGATGGCCTCCGCGACGAACTCGGCCGCGGTTGCGCGGCTTATCGCGCAGCGCGGCCGGCGCGGCGCGCAACAATGCTGGCCGCGGTCATGTCCGCCGTCACATTGCCGATCGTCGCGAACACATCGGGAATCGTGTCGACCGCCAGCAAGAGTGCAAGCGGCCCGATCGGCAGGCCCATCGCCTGCGTGACCGGCAGATTGGTTGCCATGAAACTGACCTGGCCCGGCAAGCCGACCGAGCCCAGGCTGATCACGACCGCGAGCAACGCGCCGGCCATGAGTTGCGCGGTGGGCACGTCGATGCCGCTGGCCCACGCGATGAAGCACGCGGAGGCGACGTACTGCACCGGACTGGTGAGACGAAACAGCGTAACCGCCAAGGGCAATACCAGTGCGGTGACCTGCGGCGGATAGTTCAGGCGCCGGTCCGCACTTTCGAGCATCGCCGGCAACGAAGCCAGCGAAGACTGCGTGCTCGCCGCAACCACCTGCGCCGGCACCAGCGCGGCGACGAAAGGTGCGACGCGCTCGCCGCCCCACGCCCACGCAATCGGCACCATCATCAAGGCGAGCGCGATGTACAGGGTACATTCGAGGACGATGTAGACGCCGAGTGCGCTGAGCATGCTGAACCCCGCACGTGCGCACACCGCGAGAATCAGCGCGAACACACCGAGCGGCGCAATCCACAGCACCCATGAAACGACCACGATCATCGCGTCGGCAATCGCCTGGAAAAATTCGACCAGCAACGCCCTGCGTTTCGTTTCGATGCGCGTCAACGCAAAGCCGAGGAACAACGCGAAGACGACCAGCGGCAGCATCGCGCTCTGCGCTGCGGCCATGATCGCGTTGGCGGGGATGACACCGGTGAACCAGTCGGCCCAGCCGATGGGCGTGGCAGGCGGCGTGGGGTTCGACACCGCAGTTGCAAGCGCGGTACCCAGCGCCGGATCAGGGGTGAGCAGTGCAAGCAGGGCCGGCGCGGCCAGCGCCGTGAACAGTGCCCCGGCGGTCAGCAACGCGATGAATACGATGATCGCGGTGCGTGCAATGCGTCCCGACGCGGCCGCATCACTGGCGGTGTTGACGCCGATCACGACCAGCGCGAGCACCAGCGGAACCACCGTCATCTGCAAGGCGTTGAGCCACAGATGGCCGATCGGCTGCGCGATGTCGGCGACACGCAGCGCCGCGACCGGATTGCCGCCGGCCAATGCAAGACCAATCGCGGCGCCGGCACCGAGGGCGAGCAGCACGCGTGCCGTCGCGCTCATTGGTGCGCGCTCATCACGGGCAAATGCCACGCGTGCTGCAGGCGCGCATATTCACCTTCGGGCAGCAGGACGAAGATTGGTTGCTGGTCGGGTCGCAGCCAGCCGAGTAGCGACTGCATCGTCGCATCGCTCATCGCAGTACAGCCGGTGGTCGCATCGCCCGGCGATTTCCACAAATGAGCGAAGATGCAACTGCCGCCACCCGGTTGCGCCTGCGCGTTGTGCTGGATGACGAAGCCGAGCCGATAGCGCTGGTCGCCGTCGGCATGCAGGTCGCGCCGCATCGGTTCGGTCGATTCGGCAACCGCGGCGGCACCGACGACGCGCGCATCGACGATGCGGGTGTACAGCGGCGAGCCGCTCACATCGACGCAGTAGTCGGAATCGCTCAATGCCTGGTAATGCAAATCCGTAGCGGCAGCGGCTGCATAACCGAATGCCTCGCCGATGGAAAACACGCCCGCGGGACTGCGACCATCGCCTTCACGCTTGAGGGGTCCAGTGGACTGCACATCGTTCAATCCCAGTCCCCAGCCCGCACCGGCCCGGCCGATCGTGACCGGCTGCGCAGGCTGCACTTCGCGCCAACCGCGGCCATCACGCTGGTAACTGCGCAGCATGCCGTGATCGGCATTCCAGTCGGGAATCGTGACCAGCACCAGTTGCTGCGAATTGCTCCAGCGGTTCGCGCGGACGTCGGAAACGCGCTCGACGGGAACGCAACCCACAAGCATCGCGGTTGCAGCCACGCACGCCAGTACAGGCCTGATGCGTGTGAAGTGCCTATTCAACGAGAGTACCTGCCCGGCTGGCGGAAGAAGGCCGCATCATGGTTCCAGCATCACCTGGATGCGTTCGAGATTGGCCAGCAAATGCGCATGCCGATCGTGTTCCTCGCACAACGACATGAACACGCCGTCAAGCAAGTGCTGCAATGCAGATTGGTACAGCAGCGACTCGACATGCGGCCGCTCGTCGTGCGCCGACACCACCAGCGCGATGTCGCCCAGCGCACGCAGCGGATTGGACGTATGCCGCGTGACCGTGATCACGCGACCTCGTCGCTCGTGGAAATACACGCTGATCCGGCACAACGCCGGATGTTTGCCGTGTTCGGAAAACACCAGCAGTACATCATCCTTGCCTGCCGCGGAAACATTCGCGGTCATGCGTGCGGTATCGAAGTTGTGCACGGTGAGGATACCGAGCAGCGCAAGCTTGAGTGCGAATGCGCGCGCGTGGATGTCGTCTTCGCCCAGACCGATCAGGAACACCTTGCCTGCCGCGCCAATCGCTGCAGCAACGGCGCTGACCGTCTCGAGCGGATTGATCAAGCGTGTCGCTTCCTCCGCTTCGGACTTGCGCCGCCACAACTCGCTGGCCAACACATCCTGAGGTCCGCCATGGGCAGAAGCGGCGAGCACCGGTGTATCGCCGTTGTCGGCGCGCGCGACGGCCTCGCCCACCGAATATTTGAGATCCGGATAACCCTTGAAGCCCAGCTTCTGGCTGAACTTGACCACGCTCGACTGGCTGATGCCGAGCGCGTTGGCGACCTGCTGCGACGAGTAGTCGCGCAGCAATTGCGCGTTGTCCAGCACGAAGTCGGCGATGCGGCGTTCGATCGCGGACATCCGGTCGCGTTCGGAGCGGATCTTGACGAGGGGCGACATCGCGTTACGCCAGCATTTCCAGGCCGCGGATTTCGCGGATGCCAAGACCCGGCGCGTCGGTAATCGAGATTTCCGACTCGTTGAAGATCACCCCGCCGTCGACCGGATTGAACGCACACAACGAGGGTCCATCGAGGTCCACCTTGGTGATCACATTGGCCTTCGCGACCGCGACGTGCACCGCTGCAGCGACGCTGATACTGCTTTCGAGCATGCAGCCAATCATGCACTCCACTCCGTGCATCGCGGCAATGTCGGCAATCTTGATCGCATTGGAAATGCCGCCGGTCTTCATCAATTTTATGTTGATGATGTCGGCCGCGCGCATGCGTATCAACTCGATCACCTCCATCGGGCCGAACACGCTTTCGTCGGCCATGATCGGCGTGTGAACGCGCTCGGTGACATAACGCATGCCTTCCAGATCGTGCGCCTTGACGGGTTGCTCGACCAGTTCCAGACGCACCCCGGCGTCCTCCAGCGTCTGCAGCGCGTACACCGCCTGCTTCGCGGTCCAGCCCTGGTTCGCGTCCAGACGCAGCAGCGCGCGGTTCTCGACAGCAGCGTAGATCGCCTTGGTCCGCTCGATGTCGACGCCGATGTCCTTGCCGACCTTGATCTTCAGCGACTCGAAACCGCGCTCGACGGCCGCAATTGAGTCCGCCACCATCTTGTCGATGTAGTCGACGCTGATCGTGATGTCGGTGGTGATCGCGGGGTCGCCGCCGCCGAGCAGCTTGTAAAGCGGTGCGTTGTAGAGTTGACCCCACAAGTCGTAGATCGCGATCTCGACGGCCGCCTTGGCGCTGGAATTTTTTTCCATCGCACCCTGGATCAGGTGCGTGATGTGATTGAGCTCGGCTATGTCGTGGCCGATCAGGCGCGGCGCGATGTAGTAGCGGATCGCCTCGACGATGGACCCATGCGTGTCGCCGGTGATCACGGCAGTCGCTGGCGCTTCGCCGTAGCCGACGCAGCCGCTGTCGGTGTTGACCATCACAACGATGTCCTCCACCTGTTCGACCGTGCGCAACGCGGTTTTGAACGGGGTCTTGAGAGGTACCCGCAGCATGCCGAACTGGATATCCGTGATTTTCATGCCGTGATCTTCATGGAGTGTTTCGTAATGGGGTTGGACTGCAAACGCCTGCTCAGGGCCGCATGCGCACGATGCTGGTCATGCGCTCGACATACGATTGCGTGTCATTGAACAGCAGCGGCAGCAAGGGTGAGACTGAAACCTCGTTGAGCTTGATTCGCGCAAGGCTCCCGTCGGGTTTGCGATAGGTGAGGCCGCTGGTGTCGTGGATCACGTAAGGCGCGCCGTCGAGCTGGCCGATCACCATCATCACATGACCGGGAATGTAGACGAGGTCGCCGACTTCGAGTGCGCGCGCGGCGGCGATGCGCGCGTCAAGGCTGTCGGTGTCGGTGAACGCGCGATGGTTGAATGCCGGGCTCACTGCCTGTGCGCTCGTGTTGCGCGGCATTTCGATGCCCATGCTGCGGTACACGACGGACACGAAACCGCTGCAATCGCGCCCGTCGTACGAATCGCCCCAGCCGTAACGTTCGCCAAGAAATTTGAACGCCTGGCTGATCACGTTGGCGGCGCTTAGCGGCAGGTAGTCGTCGACGCTGTCCGCATTTCTCTGCAGCAATGCCGGCGCGAAGCGCAGCGAGCCATCATTGGCGCGCATGGGCAGTTCAATGACATGCGAGGTGTACGGATGTTGGCCGTTGACCGCCTTGTCGGCGGGCCCGTCAATCAGCAGCGGCACGCGCACCCCCATGTCGAGCTGAAGTTGCGACACCTCCGGCTGCTCGCGCGTGAATACCGTCTGTGCGGTCGCGCCGGTGATGATGCGGTAAGGCGTCTTGTCGACATAGCCAAACACCTGCGCCGCTGTACCTTCGGCGACCATGCGCTTCTCGATCCACGCGGCATAGCGCGGACTGACGACGAACAGCCACTCACCGTCGCGACTGGCGTGCGCAATCACGACGGGCGTGCCCGGGAACAGCGCGCTTTCCTGAAAGCGATCGATGTCGGTATCGCCACGCGTGTTGAACACACGCAGGCGAGTCGGAAAGGTACGCAGCGCGGCACGCCGCACGACAAGGCCGTAGCGCGCCGGCGTCTGCGCCGGGATGGCGGCAAGCGCGAGATTGGCGGTCAGCGCGTCCAGCGTTGCGGCAGCCACCGGCTGGCCGTCGATACCGAACAACGGCTCGCTCGGCTGCTCGGACAATCCATCGATCCAGTGCGCAACTTGCGCGCGTTGCAACAGGACCGGCAATCGGCGCAGGTCGTGCATCGAGGGATCGCGTTCTATCAGGCGTGCGTTTTGCGCCGCGATTGCCGCAGCATCAAGGATCACCCGATCCACATGTGCCTGGCGCGCGATCCAGAATTGCGGCGTGAGCTGCGCTTCGCCAATGCCAATGACGCCATGCGCGGGAATCGCGTGGGTGTTTTCTCGCAGCGCCAGCGGCGTGCAGCCGACAAGCAGGGCGAAGGCGGCAGTGGTCAGCAGTCGAAGCATGTGCATCGTCATTTCCCTAAACCGCCAGCATCGACAGAACAGATGCGACCAGCAAGCCGAATCCAGTGCCGAGGATATAACCGAGCAACGCGAGCAGGACTCCAACCGGCACCAGCGCGGGCGAATACGTCGCGGCCAATACCGGCGTCGCAGCGACGCCACCGATATGCGCGAGCGAGGCAATGCCGCACAGGTACAGATCGAAATGAAACACGCGCGCGGCCAGCAGCATCAACAGCGCATGGATCGCAATGATGGTAACGCCACAGGCGAGATAGAACGGTGCGGATGCAAACCCCTGGAAATTGCTTTGCGATGCAAGCACCGCGACGACGCCGATCAGCAACGCCCCCGACACCGGACCTGCTCCCGGAAACGTTGCCAGCGGCGTGTGGGCAGCGATCAAGCCAGCAAGCGTCGCCAGCAGGATCGTCCAGGTCGTCGCGGTCAACATGCTCGACACCGGCAGATACGCGGCGAGCCAAGCGGAGGCAGCTGCAACGAGCAAAGCGAAACCGAGCCAGATCAATACACTGTCAGGTGTAGTTGGCGCAGTGGTTTGCCCGGGCGGGACGGTCAAATTTCCGCTCGACTGCGCGCGCGTCCAGCGGTTGAACGCAGGCGCGAGGCGCGCGACCGAAAACAGCACCACCACCCACATCGAATAGCACAGCGCGTCGGTCAGCAGCGACATTGCGAGCAGGGAGTCGGACATGCCGATGGCTTGCTTGACCGCGATCATGTTGGCGGTGCCGCCGGCCCAGCTTCCGCTCAATGCCGCCAATGGCTGCCACGCATCATTTGCGAGCCAGTGACGGTAGATGAGATAGGTCGCGATGAACGCAATGAACAGACTCAGCGTTGTGCAGAAAAATACCGCAAGCACGCGCGGACCGAGCGCGAAGATCGCCCTCAGGTCGCAATTGATCATCAGCAGGAACAGCAGGGCCGGGATCAGGTGCGCGATCGCCACCGATTGAGCGGCCCCGATCTCCGCGTTGACTTGCCACAACCCGAAAACCGCCAGCACGGTGACCAGCAGATAGGTCAGCACAATCGGCGGAAGCACGGAAAAGACGCGCCAGCCAAAGCGCCGCTCGACAGCCGGAAAGAGTCCGGCAGCCAACAACATGACCGCCAGGTATGGCCAAACCGTTTGGATCATCGCTTCCTGTTCCCAAAGCGCCGCAGCGTGCGAATTGTGCGCTGCGGAATAGTAATTCTTATATCATAAATGAAAATAATAAATTATTGACCACCACTTTCAAGCGTGTTAAACAGCCGCTATCGGGGTGCCCTCATCGAGGATGTTCAGGGGTGAACACGTTACACGCAACAGTCGCGAGTGCGACGCGGCACCACGCGCGAAAGTTGAGCGCGTCCGCCCTGCTGGCCGTGCTGCTGATGATTGCGGGCGCGCTGTACGCCAATGAGCCGCAGGCGACGCAGGCGGATAGTGACGTGATCGCGCTGATCGATGGCGGCCAGTTCAAGGCGGCGGAAATCTCGATTGAGCAAGCGCTCGCCCGGTCGGATCTTTCCGCGAATGCACGCAGCGCGCTTCAATTCCAGCGCGAACGCATGCGCCGCATCCGGCTCGATTTCACCCTTGACGCAAACGCGGTCAAGGCACTCGTGCGCAAGGAAATTCCCGATCTTGACGACGCCGAGTTCGCCGACTGGGACGCGCACGGCCTGTTCGAACGTCAGGTCATCGATGGGCGTACGTGGTACTTCAATCGCTCGCCGTCGAATCTGTTTCGTCTGAGTCCGCAAGCGCTGAAGCGTCGCCGCGTGCAGACGCCGCTGGTCAACGGTCCGATGGAAGCGGCCAACGCACATCACCGCGAAACGCGCGATGCGGCGCTCGCGCAGCAAAAGAGCCACGTCGCGCCACGCCATCTGCGCGTGACGCAATCGCTTACCGTGAAGGCCGATGCGCTGCCGGCAGGCGAAACGATTCGTGCATGGATACCGTATCCGCGCGCATTGCCCGGACAGCAGGAAGACATCCGCTTCATCGACAGCGTACCGGCCAAGGCTGTCATCGCACCCCCATCGACTTTGCAACGCACCGCGTATCTGGAGCAACCAGCACGCGCCGGTCAGCCGACGAAGTTTTCGATCACCTACGAAATGACGGTTTATGCGCAGTATCACGCGATCGATGCAGCCAAGGTCGTGCCGGTGAAGCTCACGGCGGAATTGGCGCCGTGGGTAGCCGAGCGTGCGCCGCACATCGTGTTCAACCAGGCGCTGCGCCTCTTCTCGCGCCAGGTGGTCGGCGACGAGAAGAATCCGTGGCGCATCGCGCAGAAACTCTACGCCGCCGTCGACCAGATCCCGTGGGCCGGCGCGCGCGAGTATTCAACGATCACTGACATCAGCGACTACGCCTTGCACGCCGCCCACGCCGATTGCGGCCAGCAGACTTTGCTGCTGATGACCTTGCTGCGCCTCAACGGCATCCCCTCGCGCTGGCAGTCGGGAATGATCTTTTCCGACGGCGACTACAACAGCCTGCACGACTGGGGTCAGCTCTACATCGCGCCCTATGGCTGGCTTCCGATGGACGTGACTTTCGGTCGTCTCGACAGTGCAGACCCCGCCATCGCGAATTTCTATCTCGGCAGTCTCGACGCGTACCGCATCGCGTTCAACGACGACTACAGCCGCGATCTCGTACCGCCCAAACAATTCTTCCGCTCCGAAACCGTCGACCTGCAACGCGGCGAAGCGGAATGGCGCGGCGGCAACCTGTATTTCGATCAATTCGATTACGACTTCGAGTGGCAGATTTTGCCGCAGCAAGGCGTCGCGCGCTAGTCGAACTTCGAACCATCCGACCACGAACCGTTTGACTCTGGGGAGAGAGACATGAAAACGATGTTGCTGCAAAGAACGGCGCTGTGCCTGTTTGTCGGCGCTTGCCTCGCGTCGATGTCGCCTGTGCAGCGTGTGCAGGCAGCCAGCACGGATGGCGCGTTGACGGGTCACGTCACTGGTGGCTCACTGGAAGGCATTCAGGTCAGCGTGCGCAATCCGGAAACCGGCTTCACGCGCACCATCAAGGTCGAGGCGGACGGAACCTACCGGTTTCCGTTTCTGCCGGTCGGAAAGTACACGCTCGAGGCCGGCAGGCCGGGCTCGCCGATGACGACGCTGGACAATGTCGCAATTGGTCTTGGCAACACCACGACGGCGGACATCGCGCTGGGTCAAGCCGCGACACTCGAAACCATCCAGGTGAATGCACGGGGCGTCGTAACCGCCGTGGATGTCTCCTCGACCGAGTCGGCCACCAACGTCACGCGCGAGGAACTGGCTCGCCTGCCCGTCGAACGCAGCGCTCAAGCCGTCGCACTGCTCGCGCCCGGCGTGGTCAAGGGCGACTTCGGCGGCATCTCGTTTGGCGGTTCCTCGGTCGCCGAGAACACGACCTACATCAACGGTCTCAACGTGACCGATTTCTACAACCGGATCGGCTTTTCCGAAGTGCCCTACGCGTTCTACAAGGAATTCCAGGTCAAGACAGGCGGCTACTCGGTCGAGTTTGGGCGCAGCACCGGGGGCGTGATCAATGCGGTGACGCGTTCGGGCACCAACGAATTCAAGTTTGGCGCCGAGGCCGTATGGGAGCCCGGTTTCCTGCAGGACAAGGGTCGCGATCACTACGATGCCGACGGCCATCCGTACTACGTTGCCAGCCACGACGAATACGACCGCAGCAGCCTGAACCTGTATGCCTCAGGCCCACTGATCAAGGACAAGTTGTTCTTCTTCGTGATGGCCGAACCGCGCAGGTACGAGCCGACCAACACCAGCAGCAGCGGCAATCTGATCAACGACGGCAAGGCCGACGACGGCTTCTGGGGAGCCAAGGTCGATTGGCAGATCAATGACAAGAACCTGCTCGAGTTGCTCGCATTTTCCGACAAGAACAAGACCACGACCAAGGTCTATCCGTTCGACCTCGCCAGCAACACCCGCGGTCCCCGGCAGGACACCAAATCCCTCGACAACGGCGGCAAGAACTGGTCCGTGACCTACACCGGTTACCTCACCGA
>JBDUED010000050.1:0-13315 GCA_040002595.1 Dokdonella sp.
ACCGCCGACACGGGGATTTTCAATCCCCTGCTCTACCAACTGAGCTACCCGGCCAGGATGTCGTGCTTGCGTGCAGTCGGATGCGACCGCAGCGGGGCCGCGTATTAGAGCCGCGCCCCGGGCTTGCGTCAAGCCGCAGCGATTGCGATGCCGCAAATTGGGGTTTCCTGTGTTGGGCAGGCGCAATCCCTGGGACTCGGAGCGCGCCGCCGGTCCATCGGCACGAACACGTTCGACGCGCGCGGGCCGGTGAAACCCGACTTTCAATTGCGCCGCAGCTGAGCTTCCCGCAGCGCGCCGGCAGGATCCATCGGCTACCCCGATGGGTGGATTTTCGCGCGCAGCCAGCTACGCACCATCGGGTGCGACAAAGCCCGGTGGCTGTTGCGAGCCCTCGCCGAAAAAATACTTTTCCATTTCCGCGGCGAGGAAGCTGCGCGTTGTGGCATCGAGGGGATTGAGGCGATTCTCGTTGATGAGCATAGTCTGGTGCGCGAGCCACGCAGACCAAGCCTCCTTCGAGACGTTGTCGTAGAGCCGCTTGCCAAGCTCGCCGGGCCACGGAGCGAACGCAAGACCTTCCGCTTCCTTGTGCAGCTTCACGCAATGGACGGTGCGCGTCATGTGATTTTCTCCAGTGATTGAAGCAGTCGGCGCACCGGCGCGGGCAGGCCGAGCGTGGTCAGGTCGTCGAACGGGTACCAGGCGCGATCGGGATCGTCGGCGATATGCGTTACGTCGGCCGCGGTTGCAAACAAGTGCGGGGTGATGTGCAGGTGAAAGTGGCTGAAGGTGTGCACGAAACTATCCAGCGTCGATTGCGAGGTTGCGTGCAAGGCGTAATGCAGACGCAGGCGCTCCGATGCGAATGCCGCATTGTCTACTTCGGGAAGACTCCACAAGCGCGCCCATACGCCGGTGGGTGGCCGCCGCTCGAGCAGCACTCGACCGCGCGCATCGCGCACGATCAGCATCGCGGTGACACGTGTCGGCAATGCACGCCTGGGCTTCGCTTGCGGCAACACGGCGGTGAGACCTTCGTGCAAGGCGACGCAACCTGATTTGACCGGACAGCGCGCGCACTGCGGTTTGGAGCGTGTGCACAGCAGCGCGCCAAGATCCATGATGGCCTGCGTGTAGTCGGCAACGCGCTGATGCGGAGTGTGCTGGTCGGCAAACTGCCACAACGCGCGCTGCGCCGACGGGTCCCCCGGCCAACCTTGCACGCCGTGCCACCGCGACAAGACGCGGCGCACATTGCCATCGAGGATTGCATGGCGATCGCCGAAGGCTTGCGCGAGGATCGCCGCAGCAGTTGAGCGACCGATGCCCGGCAGTGCTGAAAGCGCATCGATATCGCGCGGCAGATTTCCGGCGAACTGCTCGACGCAGATTTTCGCTGTGCGCCGAAGATTGCGCGCGCGGCTGTAATAGCCAAGGCCCGACCACAGTGCCAGCACGCGATCCTCGGACGCCGCTGCGAGGTCGGCCAGGGTTGGCAGCACCTCGACGAAGCGCTCGAAATACCCGATTACGGTGCGCACCTGGGTTTGCTGCAGCATCACTTCGCTCAACCATACGCGGTACGGCGTACGTTCGCGCTGCCACGGCAGATCCTTGCGCCCGTGCCGGTCGTACCAGGCGAGCAGGGCAGCGGAGAAGTCGTCGCTGGCGCCAGCGCGCGCGCTCATGATGGTTGGCCGTACCTACCCGAGTGTTGCAGGCAACAGGCCGTCGACAAACGCGGCAGCATCGAACACGCGCAGGTCCTCGGCGCTTTCACCGATGCCCACGTAGCGGATGGGCAGGCCGAATTCCCGCGCCAGCGCAAACACGATGCCGCCTTTCGCGGTGCCATCGAGCTTGGTCACGACCAGGCCGCTGACGCCGATCGCCTGCTGGAATTGGCGCACCTGGCTGATCGCGTTCTGGCCGGTGGTGCCGTCGATGACCAGCAACGCCTCGTGCGGCGCATCGACGTCGAGTTTGCCGAGCACGCGGCGGATCTTGGAAAGTTCATCCATCAATCCTGATTGTGTGTGCAGGCGGCCGGCGGTGTCCGCAATCAACACATCGACCCCGCGCGAACGTGCGGTCTGCAACGCGTCGTAGATCACGCTGGCCGAATCGGCGCCGGAACCTTGCGCAATCACCGGAACGGCGTTGCGCGCCCCCCAGCTTTGCAATTGCTCGACCGCTGCGGCACGGAACGTGTCGCCGGCGGCAAGCACGACCGCGCGACCTTCGGATTTGTAACGGTGGGCGAGCTTGCCAATGGTGGTGGTTTTGCCAACGCCGTTGACGCCGACCATGAGTATCACGAACGGTTTGTGGCCGCCGACAGTCAGTGGACGCTCGACCGCCTGCAAGCGCGCGACCAGTTCAATCCGCAATGCGGCCAACAGGGCGTTCACGTCGGCAAACTCGCGTTTGTCGGCGCGTGTGCGCAGGCGCGTCACCAGTTCGCTTGCCGTCGCGATGCCCACATCGGCCGTGATGAGGCAGGTTTCAAGTTCGTCAAGGAAGGCATCGTCGAGCACCGGGTTGCGCGCGAACACCTGCGACAGATTGCGTGCGAAGCCGCTGCCGGAAAGGCGTTCGCGCCACGAACGTTTTGCCGGCGCCGCGACTGCGGGCAGGGGCGGCTCGTCCATGGGTATGGATTCGGCCGCAGCGGTGGCGCGCGCATCGGAATTGACGAGCTCTGCCGCGATTTCCGCGGCGACCGGCGCATCGGTCGGTTGCGGCTCCGTTTCGGGCGGTGCAATCGGTGCGGGCTTTTCAGCTTCGGTGGGCTTTTTCTTCCAGAACTTCAGCATCGCAAACGAATTGGGCGAGAATGCGGGCCTTGCATGCTAACACCGGGCTTTGCGCACCGATGTCGAAAAATACTTCCCGATCCGTATCAGGCGCGCTGCGCATCGTCGCCGGCAGCCTGCGCGGCTCGCGCCTTGCCGTGCCTGTTGTGAAGGGTCTGCGGCCGACGCCTGATCGTATTCGCGAAACCTTGTTCAACTGGTTGACGCCGGTCATTGCGGGCGCGCGCTGCCTCGATCTCTTCGCCGGCACTGGCGCCCTCGGCATCGAAGCGATGTCGCGCGGCGCGGTCGAATGCGTGTTTGTCGAGCGCGATCGCACCCTGTGCGCACTGTTGCAGGAAAATCTTGCGCGTCTGCGTGTCGTGGATGCGCGCGTGGTGAACGATGATGCGCGCGGATTTCTGGTGCCACCGCCAGCAACGCCCTTCGATCTGGTGTTCCTTGATCCGTCGTTCGATGCGAATCTGTGGGCGTCCACGGCCGCTTCGCTGGAGTTGTCGCGCTGGATGCGTGACGGCGCGTTCGTCTACGTTGAATCGCCTGCCGACGCGGTGTTCGAGCTGCCCGCAAACTGGCATCCGCATCGCGAAGGCCGCGCCGGTGCGGTGCGCTATGCGCTGTATCGTCGCGCCGCGTCCAATCCGCTAAGCTAGCCGCCTCTTGGAATCGGGGCTGGTTTCGCATGGCGACCTCGCAGCAACGCGCGCGCATCGCGGTGTACCCGGGTACGTTTGATCCGATCACCAACGGTCATATCGATCTGGCGTGCCGCGCATCGCCGCTGTTCGATCGGGTGATCGTGGCGATTGCGGACAGCTCGAACAAGGCGCCGACCTTCTCGCTTGCCGAACGCATGGAGCTTGCGCAAACCGCGCTCGCCGGCGCCGCCAATGTCGAAGTGCGCGGTTTCGCCGGGTTGCTGGCGGACTTTGTGGAGGAGACCGGCGCTGGAGTGATTCTGCGCGGCCTGCGCGCGGTGTCGGATTTCGAATATGAATTCCAGCTCGCGAGCATGAACCGGCATTTGATTCCGGCCGCGGAAACACTGTTCCTGACGCCGGCCGAGCAATACAGTTTCATTTCCTCGTCGCTGGTGCGCGAAATTGCGCGGCTCGGCGGCGATGTATCGGCGTTCGTCCATGCCAATGTGCAGCGGGCATTGCGAACGCATTTTCTGAACTCGACAAACAAGGGGTAGAAACATCATGCGCAAGATACTTTCGATCATCACGTTTGCCTGCGCAGTCACGTTTGCGCTCAGCGCCTGCAACAAGAGCGAGCAGCCGCAGCCAGCTGCTGCAGAACAGAAACCGGTCGTGCTGGCGGCACCGACCAATCCCGCTGACAAGGTCGCGTGGAAGCAATATCTGGTCAGTGTCGTCACCGCCAATCTGCAGGGCGTCAAGAGCAATCATCCCTACATATATTTCGTGCCAGGCGGCACCGACGATGTGGCCACGACCGATCGCAGCCATCAACTTGAAAACGTCACAAACATCGTTCAACGCGGCGTGCTGCCGGGCAACATGATGGCGTTCGGCGGCCCGGATTCGGCCATCACCGCACAACTCGTAACGGATGCGTTCAAGGAAGTGCAACCGTCCGCGTTCAAGGACGTCGTGGTGCTTTTCATCGGCGCACAGACCGATGCCGGCAGGGTGAAGCAGGCGTTGGAAAGCTCGGCGGCCGATTTTCGCTTTGTCGAAGCGAAATAGTGCAGAGCCGGGAATAGGGATTGGAGATTCGGGTACGCCGTGGGAGCGCCGCAAGGCGCGATGCTCTTCCATTCCCGCGAAAGCATCGCGCCTTCCGGCGCTCCCACATGCTCCATTGCGCATCAGTCTTCTTGCGCACGCGCTAAACTTCAGGCATGGCTCTCAAGATCACCGAACTGTGCGTCAACTGCGATGTGTGCGAACCGGTCTGCCCGAACCAGGCGATCACGCTCGGCGTCGAGATTTACGAGATCGCGCCAGACCTTTGCACTGAATGCGTCGGTCACCACGATACGCCGCAGTGCGTCGAGGTGTGCCCGGTCGAGTGCATCATCGGCGATCCCCGGCATCCGGAATCGCACGCCACGCTGTTGGCTAAATACGCGGCATTGATCGCAGTGGAGAAGGCATGAAGCGCGTGCGCAATCTGATGCTGGTTGCGGCATTTGTCGCGTTCGGGGTGGCGATGACCCCCGCTCGCGCCGGCGGCACCGGCAACCACGCTGCCATCGCAAGCGCGCACACGCTGGCAACTGCGGCGGGCTTCGAGGTGCTTGGCCAGGGTGGCAATGCGTTTGACGCAGCCGTCGCGGTGGCGGCGGCTCTCTCGGTGGTCGAGCCGCAGAGTTCGGGCATCGGTGGCGGTGGATTGTTTCTTCTGCGTCGCGCCAGCGATGGCAAGGAAGTCATGATCGACGCGCGCGAGACCGCACCTGCAGCAGTCAATGCGAAAGATTACGTCGATGCGAACGGGCAGCCCGATCGCGATCATGCATTGAACGGCCCATTGTCAGCGGCGATTCCCGGCGAGCCGGCGGGACTGGTCTGGATTGCGCAGCACTACGGTCGCGTGCCGCTGGCAAAATCGCTGGCGCCGGCAATCCGCATCGCGCGCGATGGCTTCAAGCCAGATTCACGGATGCTCGAGCGCCTCGCTTCACGCAGGGAAGTGGTCGCGCGTTATCCCGCATCGGCGGCGCTCTATCTTGTCGATGGCGCGGCGCCAAAAGCCGGATGGACATTCAAGTCGCCCGATCTGGCACGCGTGTTGGAGCGCATCGCGGCCGCCGGCAACGACGGTTTTTATCGCGGCGATCTCGCCAAGCAGCTCGTCGACGGCGTGCGTGCAGGCGGCGGCAACTGGTCGCTGAAGGATCTGGCCACCTATCAGGCGAAAGAGCGCGCGCCACTCGCGTTTGATTATCGCGGCTGGCACATCGTGACCGCGCCACCCCCTTCGTCCGGCGGCATCGCGCTGGCCGAAATGCTCAACATCCTTGGTGGGTACGATCTGGCGAAACTCGACCATGTCCATCGGGTGCATGTGATAGTCGAGGCGATGCGCCGCGCCTATCGCGACCGCGCCGAGTATCTGGGCGATCCGGACTACGTCAAGATGCCGATCGCAGAACTCACCAGCCCGCTTTACGCCGCCGGATTGCGTGCGTCGATTCATCCGGACAAGGCGACCCCAAGCGATATGCTGCCCGGCTACATGGCGCCGGTCGAAAGCATGCATACCTCGCATTTCTCCATCATCGACAAGGAAGGCAATCTGGTTTCGGCGACGCAGACGGTAAACACCACGCTCGGCTCCGCCTTCGTCGTGCCCGGCACCGGATTTGTGCTCAACAATGAGATGGACGATTTTGCGCTGGTCGCCGGCAAACCGAATGCATACGGGCTGGTCGGCAGTGACTCGAACGCGCCAAAGCCCGGTCATCGTCCGCTGTCCTCCATGACCCCGAGTTTTGTGACCGGCAAGGATCGCGTCGGCGTGATCGGTACGCCCGGCGGCAGCCGTATCATCACGATGGTGCTCGAAGGCATCCTCGCCTTCATCGATGGCGAGCTGCCGGAGAAATTTGTCGCCAATCCGCGCTACCACCATCAGTACCTGCCTGACGTGATTTCGGCCGAGAAAGGGGCTTTCACTCCCGCTGAGGTCACGCAGCTGGAAGCGATGGGTCACACTGTCAACGCTGGTGAAAAGCCTTGGGGTTTCATGAATGCGGTGAGCTGGGATCGCAAGACCGGCGTGATGCACGCGGCGGCCGATCCGCGCGGCACTTCGGGGAGCGGTGTGGTGAAGTGAAGCCGCTGCGAGCGCCATTGTGGGAGCGCCGGAAGGCGCGATACTTTTTTTGATTCGCAATGGCATAAGGATTTCCGCCCCTTCCACCCAAAATTCCGAGTGCCCATAACGCAATGAAACTCTGGTCGATCCTCGGCAACTCGCAGAAACTCGATGGCGGCGCGATGTTCGGCAACGTGCCCCGCGCAATGTGGTCCGCGTGGATTGCGCCGGATGAGGAAAACCGCATTCCGCTGGCGTGTCGCTGCCTGCTGGTCGAAGGGCTCAACGGCAAGAACGTGTTGTTTGAATCCGGTATTGGCGCGTTTTTCGAGCCGAAACTGCGTGAGCGTTATGGGGTGGTCGAGGATCGCCATGTACTCCTTGAATCGCTGCAGGCGGCCGGTTTTTCGCACACGGACGTCGACGCGGTCGTGCTCTCGCATCTGCACTTCGATCACGCCGGCGGGCTGCTGGCAGCGTATGAGGAAGGCAGCTCGCCGAGCCTGTTGTTTCCCAACGCGACCTATCTGGTCGGCGAGGAATGCTGGCAGCGCGCGTTGAATCCGCATCCGCGCGATCGCGCGTCGTTCATCGCGGACCTGCAACCACTGCTGGAAACGTCGGGCCGGCTTGAACGCGTGCAGGGCGCGCGCTCGCCGACACTTGGCATGGGCGTGCGCTTCAGTTACTCGAGCGGGCACACGCCCGGCCTGATGCTTGCTGAAATCGGCGCCAGCACAGGCGAGGGCGGCATTGCGTTTTGTGCGGATCTGATTCCCGGTCGAGCGTGGGTGCATTTGCCGATCACGATGGGTTACGACCGCTATCCGGAACTGCTGATCGACGAAAAGCGTGCGTTTCTCGAAGACAAACTGGAGCGCAATGTGCGCCTGTTCTTCACCCATGATGTCGGCTGCGCGAGCGCGCGAGTCGTGCGCGATGCGAAGGGGCGATTCACGACCGCCGATGAACTGCCCGAACTTGTCGGCGTGGCGGCATGATGGCGCGCGCAAGGCGCAAACACGGCGCTGCTATTGCGCTCGGGCTGCTGCTGATAGCGGCGGCTGCGGGCGCCGCGTGGTGGTTTGGCATGCACGGATCGCGTGACATTGCTTCGTTGCCACTCATGATCGCGCGCGGTCCGGTTGTCGTTTCCGCAACGGCTATCGATGCCGCCAACGAAGGCCGCTTGATCAGCGTCGAAGGCGCCTTGAACGCGACGAAACCGGCGCGCGATACGCAACTTGGCATCGCCGCCGATGCACTCGTGTTGATGCGCGATGTGCAGATGTTGCAATGGCGTGAACGCTGCGCCGGGGCAGAGTGCGATTACACCCTTGATTGGTCGGAGCGTCCGATTGATTCGCAGGCGTTCAAGCATGAAAAAGGCCATGAAAATCCGTCGCGTCTGCCGTTTGCAAGCGAACGTTTTGCAGCCGATGATCTGCGCCTTGGCGTGTTCAAGGTCGACGCGAATATGCTTGCCGCAGACGCATCGGCGCCCGTTGCATTTGCGGTGCATGCAGCGCAACTGCCGCCCAATCTCGCCGCCACGTTTCGCGAACGTGATGGCGTGTTGTATGCCGGCGCCGATCCCGCACACGCCACGGTCGGCGACGTACGCGTCAGTTACCGCATTGTCGTGCCCGGCAAACATCGGCTGAGTGGCGTCCAGCACGGTGATCGACTGCAGGCGACGCCGCCACACTAATCAGTTCAACGAGGGGAAATTATCCATGCATATCACCGGAATCTACGCCGCAGTCGCTACCTTGCTCGTATTGCTGCTGGCCGGTCGCGTCTCCACACGACGAGGCGCGGCCAAGGTCGGCTTGGGCGACGGTGGTGACGCAAACCTGATCCTGCGCATTCGCGCGCACGCCAACGCGGTCGAGAACCTGCCGCTGGCGCTGCTGTTGTTGCTGATGCTCGAACTCAACCAGACTCAGCCGCTGTGGCTGCATGTTTTTGGTTGTGTGCTGATTCTCGGCCGCATCCTGCACGCGATCGGATTGTCGCGCTCGTCGAAGGAAAGCGCCGGACGTTTCCTCGGCACCGTGTTGACCTGGGGGGTGATGCTGGTGATGGCCGTGTTGTTGGTGTGGCAGTGGTTCGCGTTTGCAGCCATCGTTCGCTGACCGCGCAGCGGCAGCCGCCAACGGGCCCAAGCGCCGGCTGCGACAGGCGCGTGCGGCCTATGTGCGCAGGAACAACGCCTCGTTTTCCAGCATGTAGAGCCCGGCAAACATTTTTGGATCGACCGAATATCCCGCCTGCATTTTAGCAATGAGCCACGCCGCCGCATCACCTCGCGGTACTTCATGTACCGTGATCTGCTCGGTATCGTCGCCGCCGCCTGCGTGCACGCGCACAAGATCGTGCGCGCGCACGAAAGCAAGGATTTCATTGCTCATGCCGGCCGAAGTGGGCCCACTCATCAGGAACGTGATGCGTCCGGCGCGGTAGCCGGTTTCTTCGATCAGTTCGCGATGTGCGGCGTCGACCGCGCTTTCGTCCGCGTGGCTGGCGACATCGCCGACAAGACCCGCCGGCATCTCGATCGTCATGCATTCGATGGCAGGGCGATATTGTTCGACAAACAGGAGGTTGCCCTCGGCCGTCATCGCGATGATCATCACGCCGCCGCCCGGATTGGTGCGTTCGGCATATTCCCAGCGCCCGCGCCGCTTGAGGCGCAGCCACTGGCCGTTGCAAAGCGTCACTATTTCGGTCATCTTGGCCGGCTTCCCTGAACTTTTACGCGCCTGGGCCGGTCTGCGCACGTCCGCCCAGCTTGCGAGGACTTTGTGATGAACATCAAGCATATCGTGTTTGCGTTGCTGCTCGGCGCTGCGGCGAATACAGCCTTCGCGCAGCAGGTGCCGAATGCGGCGGCCGCGCGTGGTCCCGATCCGGCGACACTCAGCGAGAGCCAGATCGCCCAGGTGCAGTCTCCCGGCGCGCTATTCCACCTCGCTTCCGTCTACAAGGAAAAGGGCGACCTGCAGCGGCTGGCGTGGACTTTGGTCCGCCTGGTTGCGCTACGTCCCGAGACGGGCGATCTGAAACTGGCGCTGGCAACGACCTACGCGCTGCAGGGCGAAATGGCGCGCACGTACGACACGTTGCTCGCAATGCAGAAGCAGGGTTACGGATACGATCTGACCAACGACAAGAATTTCGCCAAAGTCGCCGGCACCAAAGTGTGGACGTACGTCGTCGACGGCCTCAAATCGAATCTCAATCCCTTCGGCGAAGGCAAGATTGCGTTCACCCTGCCCAAGGGCGACACGCTGTTCGAATCGATCGTGTTCGATCCAAAGCGCGAACAGTTTCTCGTCGGCAGCGTACGCGAGGGCAAGATATATCGCGTAGGCAAGGATGGCGCGCTGCAGGATTTCATCGCGCCGGGCGCGGAAAACGGGTTGTGGAGCGTATATGCCATGGCGGCCGATCCGGAGCGTGACGCGTTGTACGTCGCGAGCACGGCCTCGGTTTACTTCAAGGGTTTCGCGACTGCTGACTATGGCAAAGCGGGGGTATTCAAGTTCAGCCTGTCCAGCGGCAAACTGCTCGAAAAGTATCTGCTCGCGCCGGATTCGCAGCCACGCACTCTGTCTAGCATCGCGGTGGGCAAGAACGGGCAAGTGTTTGTTGCCGATGGATTACGCAACCTGATCTATCGCGTCGACGGCAACGCGCTCAAGATGATGGTCGAAAACCCGCACCTCACCAGCGTGCGCGGCATGGCGGTCAGCGGCGATGGCAAGATCTTGTACTTCGCCGACTACGCGCTTGGCGTGTTCGGCGTCGATCTGGTCGCCGGCAAGGGATTTGATTTCAGTTACGACCGCGACAAACTCGTGCTGGGCGGCATCGATGGCATGGCTTGGTACGACAACACGCTGGTGGTGATCGAGAATGGAATGTCGCCGCATCGGGTCATGCGCCTGACGCTCGATGCAACCGGTCACAAGATTCTCAAGGCGATACCGCTCGAAGTCGCCAGGCCGGAGCTGAGCTTGCCTACCTACGGCACCATCGATGGTGACGGTTTTTACTTTATCGCCAACAGCCAGAAGAATGCCTACGGCACCTACGGCACGCCTAGGGACGATGCCAAGCTCGCAGCGGTGAATGTCTTCCGCAGCAATTTGCGTTTCGCGTGGAACGAGGAAGGCATTCCCACCCAGCATTCGATGCTGCCCGCGCAACCGGTTCCGCTCAGTTCAAGCAAGCCGGGCAGCGGCAAGTTCGGCAACGTCGACGGCGGCTCGCAATCGGTTACCGGAAACTGATCGCGCGCTGCGGACTTCAGGCGGGTTGCGCGTTTGCGCCCAGTGCGCGCACGCGTGCTCGTGTAAGCGGTCCGAACCGAAGCCGCTCGAACAATTTTTCGATGACGTCTGCGTCGTGATCGCGACGCCGGTACGCCTGCGCATCGGCGGGAACCGGCGCATCCAGCGCAATGCCGGTCAATGCTCGCGACAGGCGCGCGAGCGCAGCGTGTTCGCGCAGCCGCAATCCGGCCGCAGCCGCTCCGCGCGTGCGCAGGAAGGCAACCTCGTCAGCACGTTCAAGCAACGCGTCGAGTGTGCCGAAATGGTGCAACAGGGTGGCCGCGGTCTTTGCCCCGATGCCCGGGACACCGGGAATATTGTCGACCGCGTCACCCATCAACGCGAGATAGTCCGCAACCTGATGCGGCATCACGCCCAGACGCGCCTTGATACCGGCACCATCCCAGCGCAGGTTGCGCGGCGGATCCCATTGCTCGTCGTCGGCGCCGATCAACTGGCCAAAATCCTTGTCGGCTGAAATGATCACGCTGCGAAAACCGGCGCGACGCAGGCTGGTAAGCGCGCTGCCGATCAAGTCATCCGCTTCGTAGCGCGCATCAACCAGCACGATTGCGCCGAGCGCCGCGGCGATCTCCTTGCAGCCGGCAAACTGGCGCACCAGATCGGCTGGCGCCGGCGGACGGTTTGCCTTGTAGGCCGGATAGATCTCGTTGCGAAACGAGGTGGTGAGCGATTCGTCGAACGCCACCGCGACATGCGTCGGCCGCGCGCGTTCAAACAAATCGAGCAGGAAGCGCGTGAATCCATGCACCGCATGCGCTGGCGCGCCGTCCGCATCGTGGACGTCGGGTGCTTGCGAGAACCAGGCGCGGCAAACGTACAAGCTGCCGTCGACGAGGTGCGCGGTATTCATGCGTTGCGGCCGTCTGACGTCGTCACGCTGATCGCGTTCATGGCCATTCACTGAAAATGTCGGAGACAAGCGGTCGGTTGCGTTCGGGCACAGTCTCCCTTGCGGTGCCGATATGCACGAACCCAATGACGCGTTCGTTTGGCGCAAGCTGCAACAGCTTCGCGGCATCGGCATCGTAAGCCGCCCACCCGGTCAGCCATTGCGCACCGAAACCGAGCGCCTGGGCGCCGAGCAGCAGGTTGTAGGCGACGCATCCGGCCGACAGCAGTTGTTCCTGCGCAGGAATCTTCGGATGGTCATCCTCGATGCGCGCTATCACGGTGAGGATCAGCGGTGCGAACGTGAAACGATCGCGGTCCTTGTCGAGTTTCGCGGGCGCCACCTCCGCATACTTGCGCCGATGCAAATCGGCGAGTGCAATGCCAAGCCGCGCGCGCGCGTCGCCACGGATTGCAAGCACACGCCACGGCACCAGCTTGCCGTGGTCCGGCACGCGAATGGCCGCCTGCAGCAGCGCTTCAAGCTGGACGGCGTCAGGCCCCGGCTCGCCAAGCTGACGCGACGGCACCGAACGGCGTTGGTTGAGAAGGTCGAGGGAAGTCACAAATGAGGCGCGCAAGTGGAGGCAGGGACGAAGGATAACCGGCGTATGCGGTGCATGCGACATTGTTCGGTTTGGTTGCGAAGCTCGCCACTGCCGCACCAACTGAGCTAGCATCGCCGCTCCGATCGGGAGAAGGCGTGCATGACAACGACTGTAGCCGCAGTGCGCGAGACGGTTGCTGGCGAGCGTCGCATCGCGTTGACGCCTGAAGCCGCGAAAAAACTCAAGGCGCGTGGCGCGCGCATCGTGTTGCAGCAAGGCGTCGGAGCTGCCGCGTATTTCGCGGATGCGATGTATGTCGACTGCGAAATTGTCGCCGATGCGCATGCGGCGCTGGCGCAGGCTGACGTACTGCTCAAGGTGCAACCCCCTTCGCTCGATGAGATAGCCTCGTTGAAGGAAGGCGCGGTGGTGATTGGTCAGCTGCAGCCGCATCTTGCGCCCGAGCGCACCCGTGCGTTGCGCGATCGGAAAATCACTGCGTTCGCGATGGAGCTTCTCCCGCGCACGACGCGCGCGCAGGCGATGGATGTGCTCTCTTCGCAAGCCTCGGTCGCGGGCTACAAGGCGGTGCTGATCGCGGCCGAAGCGGCGCCAAAGTTCTTTCCGATGCTCACCACCGCAGCAGGCACGATCCGGCCGAGCAAGGTGTTGATCGTAGGCGCCGGCGTCGCCGGTCTACAGGCGATCGCAACCGCACGCCGCCTCGGTGCGCAGGTGGAAGGCTTCGATGTGCGTCCGGAAACGAAGGAACAGATCGAATCGCTCGGCGCAAAATTCCTTGATCTCGGTGTCAGCGCGGCCGGCAGCGGCGGCTATGCGCGCGAGCTGACCCAGGAAGAACGAGACCGCCAGCAACAGGCACTTGCCGATCACCTCAAGGGCA
>JBDUED010000051.1:0-13163 GCA_040002595.1 Dokdonella sp.
TGTGGATCACCAACGGCAATCTGGCCCATATCGCCATCGTGTGGGCGCAGACCGACGACGGTATCCAGGGCTTCATTGTCGAGAAGGGTTTTGCCGGGTTCAGCGCGCAGGAAATCCACAAGAAGATGAGCTTGCGTGCGTCGGTGACCAGCGCCCTGTTCTTCGACAACGTGCGGGTTCCGGAAGCCAATCGCCTACCCAACGTGAAAGGCCTCAAAGGACCACTTGGCTGCCTGACCCAGGCACGCTACGGCATCACCTGGGGCCCGATCGGCGCTGCGATCGCGTGTTTCACCGAGGCGACCGAATACGCGAAAAACCGCATTTTGTTCAACCGTCCGCTGGCGGCGAATCAGGCGGTGCAGCTCAAACTTGCCGACATGGCGCGGCGTATCACGATGGCGCAGTTGTTGTCGCTGCAGCTCGGTCGCCTCAAGGACGCGGGCAAAATGCAGCCCACGCAGGTCAGTCTGGCGAAGTGGAACAACTGCCGCATGGCCATCGACATCGCGCGCGAAGCACGCGACATTCTCGGTGGCGCCGGGATCACCACCGAGCATTGCCCGATCCGGCATGCGCTGAATCTGGAATCGGTGATCACGTATGAAGGCACCGAGACCGTCCATCAGCTGGTTGTCGGCCGCGAAGTGACGGGCATCAACGCGTTCTGATTCGCACACCGGGAGTTCGCATGCGCAACGCCATCCTGCTGTTTGCATGCACGTTCGTGGCCGTCATCGGCGGCCTGTGGTTGTACGACGCCACGATTGGCGGGAAAAAGCAGGAGCAGTTGCTCAACGGCGTCCGCGCAGATTCCGACGCGACGCGTCATGAAGTGGACCGGCTGGCGAAGGAGCAGGCGCAGATGCGCCAGACGCTGTCGAAAGTCGAGGAAGCGACTGCCGCAGCGGAGCTGGACGAGGGCAGCGCGCTGATTCGTGCCGACTTGGCAGCAGCATCCGGCAGCATGCGTACGGCGATTGCCGAGTACTACATGACAACGACAAAGATGCCTTCGACCAATGCCGAAGCAGGTCTGCCTGCAGCGGAGCAATACCGTGGCAAGAGCCTGAGGGCGGCAACGGTGACGTCAGGCGGCAGCATCGAGCTGACTTTCGACGCGAATTCCGGTGTCGATGGCGGTCGCATCCGTCTGGTTCCCGATAGTTCACGCGCCGATGCAATGGGCATCCAGTGGCGCTGCGAGACCAGCGACTACGCGCAGATCAAACGCGCTCTGCCTGCCTGCGAATACCGCGCATCTGATGCGCATGGCGCGCCCGTCGCCACCCAGGCGCTACACAACACGCCGACCGGGGGCCGATGAACTCCGTGGAAATTCATATCGAAACAGAGCGCCTGATCCTGCGCCTGCCTCGGATCGAGGACTTCGAGCCCTACGCCGAGCTGCACGCACATGAGGAAGCTGCTCGGCATATCGGCGGCGCGCTGCTCCGTGCGCCTGCGTGGCGCAAGTTCCTGCAGATGCCGGGCGCATGGGCCATGCAGGGCTATGCGATGTTTTCGATCGTTGAGAAAGTGAGTGGTCGCTGGGTCGGGCAAGCCGGTCCATGGCAGCCGGAAGGCTGGCCCGGCACTGAAGTTGGTTGGGTACTTCATCCCTCGTTCTGGGGCAAGGGCTATGCGCACGAAGCGGCTGTCGCTGCGATCGATTGGGCGTTCGCGAATCTCGGCTGGAGTGAGGTGATCCATTCGATAGCCTCCGAAAATCATGCTTCACAGACGCTTGCGATGCGGCTCGGTTCAACCAATCGCGGCCCGGGCAAATTGCCGCCGCCGTATGAGAACGTTCCAATCGACATCTGGGGCCAGACCCGCGAGCAATGGCTCGCACGACGGCAACAGGAACGTTCGAAATGATCACGGTCTACGGCTACTCGCCGTCGGGCAACTGCCACAAGCTTCGCATGCTGCTCGGACAACTCGGTCGGGATTACCGATGGGTCGAGACCGATAGCGCGCATGGCGCGACGCGCACACCGGAATACCTCGCCAAGAATCCCAACGGCCGCGTGCCGATGATCGAAACCGACGACGGCCGCCACATGGTCGAATCCAACGCGATCCTCGCCTGGCTTGCCGATGGCACGCCGTATTTCGGCGGCGACGCCTGGCAGCGGGCACAGACCTTGTCATGGATGTTTTTCGAGCAATACAGCCATGAACCACATGTCGCTGTCGCACGCTTCATCTGCGGCTGGACGCCGATCGATTCGCCACGCCGCGCGGAGCTGCCGAAATTGCGTGAGCGCGGCGGTCAAGCGCTTTGTGTCATGGAAAAGCATCTTCACGCCAATGCATGGTTCAGTTCGACTGGCTACGGCATCGCGGATATCGCGCTGTTTGCTTACACGCATTGCGCGGACGAAGGTGGCTTTGAGTTGTCCATGTATCCAGCGATTTCGGCGTGGCTCGACCGCGTACGCGCGCAACCGGGATTCGAAGCCATGCCGCCGATTGCGGCCGAGAATGCCTCACTGATCTCTCAATCTTTGGTGCGAAAGCCAGGCTGAAGGCGCGCGAAGTCCGACGTCATCGCATACAGCACATCATCGTGTTTGGTGGCCGCTCAACCCTCTCTGCAAACTGCACAAACCGACACCTCATGAACATCGCCGCGACCCCGATCCCTGCCCGCCACAAGAACGTCAATCGCGCCGAAGTGTGTGACCAGAACTTCAGCGAGTTCGTGCAGGACTGGCACGGCGATGTGCGGCGGGCACCGCACGCGGATGAATCCGTGTTGCCCGGCAGCCTGTGCTCCGCGCAGGATTTTCTCGACCTGTTCGAATCGCAACTCGTCTCGCGCCACCTGGATCTCATGGCACGCGTGTTGCGCGTGCAAAACAAGGTTTTTTACACGATCGGGTCGAGTGGCCACGAGGGCAACGCGATGATCGCGCGGTTGACGCGGCACACCGATCCTGCGTTCCTGCATTACCGCAGCGGCGCGTTCATGGCCGAGCGCTTTCGCAAGCTGCCGGACATGGATCCGATCATCGATTCGGCGCTGAGCTTTGCGGCGAGCAAAGATGATCCCGCGTCTGGCGGCCGCCACAAGGTGTGGGGATCCAAGCCGTTGTGGGTGCTGCCGCAGACCTCGACAATCGCCTCGCATCTGCCCAAGGCGCTAGGCACCGCGATTGCGATCGAACAGGGCAAGCGCATCGGCCATGCGTTGCCGATTCCCGACGACTCGATCGCGATCTGCTCATTTGGCGACGCGTCGTCGAACCACGCCACCGCGCAGACCGCATTCAACACTGCGCAGTGGACGGCGTATCAGAAGCTGCCGGCGCCGGTCTTGTTCGTTTGCGAGGACAACGGCATCGGCATTTCGGTGAAAACGCCCGGCGGCTGGATCGCGAATGCGTTCAAGCATCGCGATGGTCTCGATTATTTCCATGCAGACGGACTCGATCTGGCCACAGGTTACGAGCAGGTAGCGCGCGCGGTCTACCACTGTCGCACGACACGCCGGCCAACCTTCCTCCACCTGCGCACGACGCGGATCATGGGTCACGCCGGTACCGATTTCGAAATCGAGTGGCGCAGCGTCGAGGAACTGGTGGCGGTCGAGGCGGGTGATCCATTGTTGCGCTCGGCTGCGATTGCACTCGAATCCGGGCTGTACACGAAAGACTCGCTGCGCGCGAAATACGAGGATATTCGAAAGAAATGTTTTGCGGCTGCGGCAGAAGCCGATCGTCGACCCAAGTTGACCGAGCTGGCCGACGTGATCGCGCCGCTTGCGCCGTACACGCAAGGCCTGGTCGAAGCGGAAGCACAGCGCACCGACTATGCCGGGAAACGTATCGTGGTGTTTGGCAGTGCAGAGAAACTGCCAGAGAAGCTGCCACCGCGGCATCTGGCGATCCAGATCAACAACGCGCTGCACGATCTTTTCTGCAAATATCCACAAGCGCTGCTGTTCGGCGAAGATGTCGCCCAGAAAGGCGGCGTCTACACGGTGACACGTGGTCTGCACAAGACTTTCAAGAATGCTCGCGTATTCAATACGCTGCTCGACGAAACGATGATTCTCGGTCTCGCCCAGGGTTTTGCCAACATGGGTTTGTTGCCGATCCCGGAAATCCAGTATCTGGCCTATTTCCACAATGCCTGCGACCAGATTCGCGGCGAGGCCGCATCGCTGCAGTTCTTCTCCAACGATCAATACCGCAATCCGATGGTCGTGCGCATTGCGGGCCTCGGTTACCAGCGGGGGTTCGGCGGACATTTCCACAACGACAATTCAATCGCGGCGTTGCGCGATATTCCGGGTCTCGTGGTCGGCTGCGCCAGTCGCGGCGATGACGCGGCAACGATGCTGCGCACGCTTGCAGCGCTTGCAAAAGTCGATGGGCGGGTGACGATTTTTCTGGAACCGATCGCCTTGTACATGACCAAGGATCTGTACGAAGCGGGCGATGGAAAATGGCTCACGTCGTATCCGTCGCCGGATCAGGCGATGCCGCTGGGTGAGGGCCGCATATACAACGAGGATGCAGGTGACCTGGTGATCTTCACCTACGGCAACGGCGTGCCCATGAGCCTGCGTGCGGCGCGCGAAATCGAAGCGAAGTTCGGCTGGAAATCGCGGGTCGTCGATTTGCGCTGGCTGGTCCCCCTAAACGAATCGTTTATCGGCAAACAGGCCGAGAGTGCAAAGCGCATCGTGATTGTCGACGAGGGGCGCCATTCGGCCGGTGTAGGCGAGGGCATCATTACCGCCATCGCGGAAGCCGGCCACGGTGCGAAACCGTTCAAGCGTGTGGTCGGCGTTGACACCTATACGCCGCTCGCGGGTGCGGCCTTGCTGGTTCTGCCGGGCGAGGCGGATATCGTCGCGGCGGCCGAATCTTTACGCTGAGCGGCGTGAATTGGTCGAGCTGAACGATGCATCACCTGGATGCAGTTCACGATCGATCTACTCGATCACAGTGCTGCCCGAGTGTGGATTCGTTATGATCGGGCCAATGACCGAACGGCGCGCCATGACGATCCTGTTTGCCGATGTTTCCGGCAGCACGCGCTTGTTCGAGACACACGGCGACGAAGTGGCACGCCACCTGATCGGTAGTGTCCTGATCGCGCTGGCCGAAGTTGCCGCGCGCCACGGAGGCCGCGTTGTCAAGACGATTGGCGACGAAATCATGTGCACGTTTCCGGGGCCGCTGCACGGCTTGCTCGCGGCTACCGACATGCAGCGGCGCATCAAGTCGGACGAGGAATTTTCGCGCGAGAACATCGCCATCCGCATCGGCCTGCATCATGGCGACGCGCTGCTGGAGAACGATGACGTTTTCGGTGATGCCGTGAACGTGGCCGCGCGCATGGCCGACAAAACGCTGGCGCGGCGCGACCAGATCGTGACCACCGCCACCACCGTAAGCGGGATCACTCATACAACGGGTTTGCGCGTGCGCTCGCTCGGCACCGCTCGTGTGCTCGGCAAGCAGGCGCCGATCGAGATCGTCGACGTGCTGTGGCAGGAAAATCTCGCCCATGTCACCACGGTGCAGCGCCTGACGCAGGTGGTCGATGTGACCGATTGTGTGCGCATGCTGCTGCGCTTCAAGAGCCAGGTATTCGAACTCGACGAAGGCGCCACGTTTTCGATCGGACGCGATCCGGCCAGCAGCCTTATGATCGAGACCGAATGGGTGTCGCGCAACCATGCCCTGATCGAATGGAAGCGCGGCTACTTCATGCTCGCGGATCGCTCGACGAACGGAACCTGGCTTAAAATCGGCGACGACGACGAGTTGTTGGTGCATCGCGACGAAACGCATCTGCGCAAAAGCGGTTCGATCAGCCTGGGACAGGCACATCAATCCGATGCTGCGGATCTGGTCTACTTTGCGAGTGCCGATTCATAGATTCCGTGAGCATTGGGTCACGTATCCTGGGGCCGCCTTTGGTCAATCTTCTCAACCGGGGCAAGACCACTGCGCGAGCATTTTTCCATGGGGCGGGCTTCAGACTACGCGTGGTTCGGGATCGATTTGAACACCGAAACGCGCGAATACTTCGCCTTGCACATGCTTGGCCAGCGCACCGATCTGCGCACCAGTGGCGTTGCCAAGGTTCACCAATACCAGCGCATGTTGATCGGAAACGGCAGCATCGCCCTCACGAAAACCCTTCAGGCCGCAGGCTTCGATCAGCCACGCGGCAGGGATCTTGAAGCAGTTTTCACCTGCGGGCCAATGCGGCAACGTGGGCTGCTCCGCTCGCAAGAGTGCGAGTGTCTTGGCATCGACCAACGGGTTCTTGAAAAAACTACCGGCGTTGCCGATCAAGGCCGGGTTGGGCAGCTTGCGCATGCGTAGACGTGCAATGGCTTCGGCGACGGTCAGCGCAGTTGGATGGGTGATGCCGAGTAGAGCAAGTTCCTCGCGCACGCCGACATAATCGATGTGCAAGTCGCGCGTGCGCGGCAGGTCGAATTCGACCGCCGTAACAACGTAGCGGTCACGCTGCTGCTTGAAAAGCGAATCGCGATAAGCAAACGCGCAATGCGCATTTTCGATGCGCAGCAAATGCTGGCTGAGGCGATCCCAGGCTTCCACCGCGACAATGAATTCACCCACCTCGACGCCGTAGGCGCCGATATTCTGGATGGGTGCTGCGCCGACACTGCCCGGAATCAACACGAGATTTTCCAGACCGGCGTAGCCGTGTCCGAGCGACCAGCGCACGAAATCGTTCCAGTTTTCGCCGGCCTCGACGCGCACGCGCGCGCGCTCGCTGTCTTCCTCGATAAGGGTAATGCCGCGCGCCACAATGGACAGCACCACTCCGGGCCAGTCGCGCGTGAACAGGATATTGCTGCCTTCGCCGAGCACCAGCAGCGGTTGCGTCTTGAGCATCGCGTAGCCAAACAATTCGTCGAGTGCGGCCGATTTGCGCACGTCGATCAGCACATTTGCACGCGCCGGGACACGGAACGTGTTGCGACCCTGCAGCGACGCGTTCTCGACGATCGTGTAGCCGTCGCCTTCGGCGATCGCGGTGGAGAGTTTGAAATCGCTCATGCGTGACGCACGTCGTGACGCTGGCGAATGGCTTGGACGCATTCGCCAATCAGTGCGGGTCCGCGATAAATCATGCCCGTATAAAATTGCACCAGCGACGCGCCAGCAGCGATCTTCGTCGCGGCGTCAACGCCGGAAACGATACCGCCGACGCCAATCAGCGGGATCTGCGCGCCGAGGCGCTGCGCCATGCCGCGCAGCACCGTGGTTGATTTTACGAACACCGGCTTTCCGGAAAGCCCTCCGGTTTCGTTCGCATGCCGAAGGCCGTCGACCGCGGTGTGGTCGATTGTCGTGTTGGTGCAGACAACGCCGTCGATCTTCGCCGCGCGCAGCACCTCGGCAATGCTGTCGAGTTCCCTGTCGCTCAAGTCGGGCGCGATCTTCAACAACATTGGCGTGCGCCGGCCATGTTTCGAACCGAGTCGTTCCTGCGCGTCGCGCAGCATGCCGACGAAGCGGGTCAGCGTTTCCTCTGCCTGCAGGTCGCGCAGTCCCGGCGTGTTCGGTGAAGAAATGTTCACCGTTACGTAGCTTGCGCGTGCATACACGCGTTCGAGGCAAAACAGATAGTCGTCGATCGCGCGCTCGTTCGGCGTGTCCTTGTTCTTGCCGATATTGATGCCAAGCACGCCGGAAAACTTCGCGCGTTCGACATTGCGCAGCAGCGCATCGACGCCACCGTTGTTGAAGCCGAGTCGATTGATGACCGCATCCACTTCCGGCAGGCGGAACATGCGCGGCTTTGGATTGCCCGGTTGCGCGCGCGGCGTCGTCGTGCCGACTTCGATAAAACCAAAACCAAGCGCGGCGAGTGCGTCGACGTACGCGCCGTTCTTGTCGAGTCCGGCTGCGAGTCCGACCGGGTTGTCGAAGCGCAACCCGAATACTTCGTACGGCAGCGACTGCGGTTTCGGTGCTAGCCGAGAATTGAGGCCGGTGCGGTAGGCAGTTTCGATCGCTGTCAGCGCAAGATCATGTGCGCGCTCCGCATCCAGGCAAAACAGCAATCGGCGGGCGAGGGCGTACAAACGCGGGCGTGCCTAGTGGATGTGCGCCGCGATAAACGCCAGCCCGCCAAAGAACACCAGGAACACGAACGCGGCAAGGATGAACACCAGCAGATGTACCCAGCCGAGAATCAAGCCGGCGATCGCCATTCCGTCACCCTCGATCATGCCGGGTGGCGCACGTCGAATTTCCGCCCGCGCCGAGTGGCCGCAAATCACCGCGACCAGCGCACCGATAAAGGGCAGTCCGATCCAGCACACGATGCCGAAGATGAGGCTGACCACAGCCATCGTACTGGTACGTGAAGAGGTGACATTCATGCGCGTGCAACCATTGGCGGCGCGCAGCCCGCGCCAGTGTGCAAGGGTAGTCAGATGCGCGCCGCGGAGCAATGCGCGGGACCTGGCTTGGCGACACGAAGTTCGCGATTCACATCCAGAACGCGTTTGCGCAATCTCCGCTCGACCAGTTCGCAGGAGGGAACGAGCCCCCAATGATGCCCGATGGCGTCACAAGGTCGGGTTCGCCTGCGCTCACCTCGACCACGTGTCGCCGGCTGCATCAAAACTCGAACTTGATTCCTTGCGCCAACGGCAACGCATCGGAATAGTTGATCGTGTTGGTCTGGCGGCGCATGTAAACCTTCCACGCGTCGGAGCCCGATTCGCGGCCGCCGCCGGTTTCCTTCTCGCCGCCGAACGCGCCGCCGATTTCCGCGCCGCTTGTGCCGATGTTGACGTTGGCAATGCCGCAGTCGGAACCGGCCGCGGACAAATACTTCTCGGAAGCTTTCAGGTTCTGCGTGAAGATCGCCGCAGACAGGCCCTGCGGAACCGCGTTCTGCAGTTCGATTGCCTCATCAAGGGTCTTGAACGGCATCACATACAGGATCGGTGCGAAGGTTTCGGTCTGCACGACTTCGTCGGAATTCCTCAGGCCGGTGACGATTGTCGGCAACACGAAGTTGCCCTTGCGATCGGTCAGCGCCGTGCCGCCTGTCGCGATCTTGCCGCCGCTGGCTTTCGCTTTTTCGACCGCCGCGACGAATTGATCGACCGCAGCCTTGCTGTTGAGCGGGCCCATCAGTGTGGTGGCGTCGGTCGGATCGCCGATCTTCGTCTCGACCTGTTTGTACGCCTTCACCAGCGTCGCCACCACATCGTCGTGGATGGCCTCGTGCACGAACACGCGGCGCGTCGAGGTGCAGCGCTGGCCGCAGGTGCCCACGGCGCCAAACACGATCGCCGGAATCGCGAGCTTCATCTCGGCACTTTCGTCGACGATGATCGCGTTGTTGCCGCCGAGTTCAAGCAAGCTGCGGCCCATGCGCTGCGCCACGCGTTCGCCGACGATGCGCCCCACCTTGGTCGAGCCGGTGAAGCTGATCAAGGGAATGCGCTTGTCGTCGACAAACGTCGAGGCCAAGTCAGTGCCGGCATCGTTGAACAGGAAAAAGATGTCCGGAAAGCCTGCCGTCTTCAGCGCGTCGTTGCAGATCCTCATCGTCGCAATCGCCGACAGCGGCGTCTTCGGCGATGGTTTCCAGATCGTGATGTTCCCGCAGATTGCCGCGAGAAACGCGTTCCATGCCCACACCGCAACCGGGAAATTGAATGCGCTGATAACCCCGACCAGACCGATCGGATGCCACTGCTCGTACATGCGATGGCCGGCGCGCTCCGAATGCATCGTGTAGCCGTACAACATGCGCGACTGGCCGACGGCGAAGTCCGCGATGTCGATCATCTCCTGCACTTCGCCATCGCCTTCTGGCTTGATCTTGCCCATCTCCAGTGCGACCAGCGAGCCGAGTGCATCCTTGTGCTTGCGCAGCGCGTCGCCGCACAGACGCACCGCTTCCCCGCGGCGCGGCGCCGGCGTTGTGCGCCAGATAGCGAACGCCGCTTGCGCGCGTTTGACGATATTCTCGTAGTCACTCGCACTGGAAGCGTGCACGCTGGCGATGACTTCGTTCGTGCTCGGATTGACCGACTGCACAATTCCGGCGTCGGTGGTCTTGGACCATTCGTCATTGCCGAGGTAGGTGCCGGCATTGATCTGGCTGAGGCCGAGGGCCTTCAGGATTTGGGCGGGCATGGAGACTCCATAACATCGAGGGAACCGCGCCGTACAGCGCGCGAAACCATCGATTATAACAGGGCATCGCAGGTGATCAGCTTTTGGTTGCCGCCGCGATGGCGCAGGCAAAATGCTTGTCGCGCCGGCGGATGCAGGCATCCAGCGTCTTGCTGCGGGGCGGGTAGGCAAAGGTTCGCTGTGGCCCGCCGGGACGGCGCCCCTAACCGAACTGGAACGCGGACACGATCTTGCCGTATACGCGGTCGCTCCACGTGCGCCTTCCCCGATCCTCGCCGGCGGCACCCGCAATGACCATCAATGGCAGCAGATGTTCTGCGCGCGGATGGCACGCTAGCGCTCCGGGCATGCGTTTCCATGCCGCGAGTTTTGCGGCGCGCGCGGTTGCGTCGTTGTCCTCCACGGCGGCAGTCAGTGGCGCATCGAATTGTTCCGATGCCGATACCGCTTGTGGCGCGGACGAAAAGAATTCGCGCAAGTTGTGATAACTCATGCCGCTGCCGACGATCAGGACGCCCTCATCGCGCAATGGTGCCAGTGCGCGTCCGATGGCCATGTGCGCTTGCGGATCGAGTCCGGTTTGCAGCGACAGCTGCACGACCGGAATTTCGGCGTCGGGATACATGAGCAGGAACGGGACAAACACTCCGTGATCAAATCCGCGCGTAGTGTCTTCGTCCGAGGCGATGCCGGCAACATCGAGCAACTCGCGCACGTGTGCCGCCAGCTCGGGCGAACCCGCCGCCGGATAGTTCAGGCGGTAGGTGTGTTCGGGAAAGCCGTAATAGTCGAACAACATGCCGGGACGCGCCCCGCTGTTGACGGTTGGAAGCGGCTGTTCCCAGTGCGCTGAAATGACCACGATAGCGGTGGGTTTGGCGCCGACAGATGCATCAATACCACACAGGTATGCCGCCATCGAATCCCACAAATGCGGCGCGTCCGCGGGTGCATCCATGAAGAAGCAGGGGCCGCCACCATGCGGGATGTAGACCGTGGGGAATCGAGGCGTGGAGGCAGGCATGAGCGCGATACCGCGGCTGATCGATCCACATAAATGGGGCTTGCGTGGAGTAGCTCAAGCGTCGCGTGTGCCGGCGGCGAGTAATGGGCTGCGTGTGGACTACCCGCTACAATCGCTGCTCGCATGGACCCATAGCTCAGCGGGTGGCACGCCGTGCCGATGAGGCATGGATGCAGGCGGAGGGTGCATCATGGGTGGTTCCACGCAAGTTTTTTCTCGACGGCCCCGTAGCTCAGCTGGTGGTGCGGCGAGTGTCTTGCACGATGCCCTCCGGCATCGTGCGCACGCCGCGCCGGTGAGGCATGGAAGCCGTTCGGAGGGTGCACCATGGGTGGTTCCATGCCAGACTTTTCACGACGGCCCCGTAGCTCAGCTGGATAGAGCGCGCCCCTCCTAAGGGCGAGGTCAGAGGTTCAAATCCTCTCGGGGTCGCCAGTCTCTTGCTCGCAATGTAGTCCCTGGCCTCACGGCGGTACCGGACGGAACGATTCGCGCATGTTGCATGGAAAAAAAATAGTCGTCGTGATGCCCGCGTATCACGCGGAGAAAACGCTGGAGGCGTGCCATGCCGCGATTCCGTATGACATCGTCGACCAGGTATTGCTGGTCGACGATGCAAGCGATGACGCGACGGTCGCGTTGGCGCAGCGGCTTGGCATCACGACGCATCGGCATCCGGCCAATCGTGGCTACGGCGGCAATCAGAAAACCTGTTATGCCCTGGCCCTGGCCGCGGGCGCGGACATCGTGGTCATGCTGCATCCGGACTACCAGTACGAGCCCAAATTGATCACCGCTATGGCCGCGATGGTCGCATCCGATGTGTACGACGTGGTGATCGGCTCGCGCATCCTCGGCAACACCGCGCTCGCTGGCGGCATGCCGCGCTACAAATATTTTTTCAATCGTGTGCTGACCTCGCTGGAAAACCTGCTGGCGGGGTCCAAGTTGTCGGAGTTCCATTCGGGCTATCGTGCGTTTTCGCGTGGCGTGCTGGAGATCTTGCCGCTGGCGGCGAACTCCGACGATTTCGTGTTCGACAATCAGATGCTGATGCAAGCGCTCGCGTTTGATCAACGCATTGGCGAAATTTCGTGTCCGACGAAATATTTTCCCGAAGCCAGCGAAATAAATTTCCGTCGCTCGGTCGTCTACGGATTCGGTGTTCTGCATACAGCGGTGATCTACCGGCTGTGGAAATGGAAATTGATCCAACCGGCATTGTTTTCGCGTGATCCAGGACTGCGATTGCCAGCGTCGGCACCCTCTAGATGATTGGTTGGAGCGCCGCCAGACGCGATATTTCTGCGACGCATGCAGGCGGGACATCGCTTGAAGAGTCGCGCCTGGCGGTGCTCCTGCCAGACAAGACAAACGAAGACGCGTTGACGCGAAAGTGGCCGTGGCTCGCATTGATGCTGGTTGCGATTGTCGTCGGCGTGTTCCTGCGTTGGTACCAGCTGCGCACGCAGATGCTGGTCGACGACGAATGGCATTCGGTACGCATGCTGATTCGTGCCGATGCGGAGGGGATCGCCGGGCATTTCGGGTTGGCCGATTACTGCATTCCGCTCACGCTGTATTACCGCTGGTTGTATGACCACGCCATACTCAGCGAATGGCGCATGCATGTGCCGTTGCTGCTTGCTGGCATCGCATTGCTCGTCGCCGCGCCGCGCCTGCTCCGCCAGACGGTGTCGCTGCCGACGCTGGCGATATGGACCGGCCTGCTCGCGATTTCACCGACGCTGGTGTATTTCAGCCGCACGGCCCGGCCGTATGCGCTGATCGCGTTGCTCGGGGTCATCGCGATCATCGCGTTCCGACGGTGGCATCTGCGTCGTGGCGATCGCCGCATCTGGGCGAGCGTTTACGTTGTCTGCACATTCCTTGCAGGCTGGGCGCACCTGCTCTCACTGGTGTTCACGCTATGGCCGTTCGTGTACTACGGCATTGCGGCCTTGGGCAAG